>LJZT01000061.1 GCA_001314905.1 Phormidium sp. OSCR | reverse complement strand
ATATCCCTGGACTCCCCTAGGCTTATATTGCCTCATGATGCACCCAGTGGTTTCTATTGTTCGGGTCTTTTATTTAACCCGTCTAGGATGAGGGTTAAACTAGGGCTGAAAAATAGCCACGCTCCCCTGAAAATTTGTATTCTGTGCAACAAAAATGGAGTTTCTGATCAGTCTTATGGCACGATTGTAGCTAAGGAATTTAAAAACCGCCACAGGAACCCCTTAGTACAGGACAAAAACGCTGAAAGTCTTACCCAAAGGTAAATCTGGTCGCAAATGTTCAAGAAGGCACTCCGGGCTGAGGTGAAACTTGAGGGGCGGGGGGGGTAGCGCGAAGTCGGGGTGAGAGGGTGGCCGGTCTCGGGAGTTTGTGGGACGAGAGTGGCTTTCATATCTTCTGCTAGACCCTGAGATTCCTTTCCGGCTACGCATCCGCCACAGCGAGCTGATTAGTCCTAAGTCGGGGAGAACTCGGTGTAGCGGAGAACGAATGTTTGATTCTCTGCGACCCGGAGAATCTCGTCAGCTGACCGGTCGCCGTTGGGTTTGGGGACGAAAGGTTTACGTCATTGGCTCTCGTCTGGCTGATTCGGGGGAGTTGTTGATTCTCATCACTAATGCTCGCCCTGAAACCGCTTTGAGCGATTATGCTCGTCGTTGGGGTATTGAAAACCTTTTCGGAGCCTTGAAGACTCGAGGCTTCTGTCTCGAATCAACTCACTTTAAAGACCCTAAACGCTTGAGCCGTTTATTGGCCTTGCTTAGCCTGGCTTTCACTTGGGCGATGAAGGCAGGTTTGTGGATTCACCAACGTTCGCCGATTCGTCTGAAAGCTCACGGACGACGCTCCAAGAGTCTTTTCCGCACCGGCCTCGATTTTTTACGTCGCGCTTTCTCCAATCCGCCTCTGTTTCGCGACTCCTTTCACCAGGCTCTACAACTTTTGTCCTGTACTTAGCCCCAAGGCTTTTCGAGTTAGCTCGGTGGCTCCTTGACCCCCGCCTGCCGTTCGGCGAGGCGGGTTTCGGGCGTCACTATTTTTGTTCAACCGATTCCTCACCGGTCTTAGTAAACAGCTTACGGCCCAACGTTTGCAGGGCTAACAAAAATAACCCTAAGGCTGCAAACGCAAATACAAACGTCGCCAAGGCACTTAACCCCATGACCAATGTCCGAACGGCTGCTGCAATGTTCAAGGCGGTTTGATTATCTGTGGTTAGGGGTTTGTTGGCAAAGGTTTGGATAATCGAGAGCGTCAATCGATAGAGCAGTAAGGAGATTGTCGCAGACATAAATGAGCCACTAAAGGCTCGTAAAATTGTTCGAGTTTGGTCTATGTTTTGAGTCATAATAAGGCAACAAAGAACAGGTGAAGGCAAACCCTTGTGATCGCCCTCTTTCGGCAAAAGAAAATAGGTTTTTCAATTGTTAATTATTCATTATTAACTATTAATTATCCTCCCTAGGCTTCCTTGAAAAAGCGGATTAGTTCCCGGGCGCGATCGAGAAACTCAGCATCTGCATTGAGTTTGGCGATCGCCCCTTGAGCCTCCCAAGCTAGACGGTCATGATCAGCGGCGTTCTGGGCTTCTAGGGTCCTGTGAGAGGTTGATAAACGGGTCACATCCTGGCGTAGAGCCTCAAGTTGTCGCTGTTGAGAGGCGGTGACGGAGTTGGCTTTGTCTGGATCGACCTGATCCGAAAGCCGTTGTAAGCCTTGTTCGACAGACATGAGCCGATCGCGAACCTTAATGATATCGTCACGGGGGTATTTGACCGCTTGCCCAATCTCCCGTAACCGTTCACTGAGGTACTGATAAAAGGCGATCGCCGGGCGCAATCCTGTCAGTAACAGAGATGCTCCCGACCCAATATAGCCGATCGCACTGACCCCCGTCACGGCCAACAGATAAAACCCCAGGGCTGAGAGTCCATGAAGGGCGATCGCGATCGCCAGAGAACGACGGACAATCAGGTTCACATAGTCAACATTCTCAAAATCAATCCGAATCCCCTTCTCCCGAGACTCTTTTGCCTCCATTGCCACCTGTTTGGCGCTAAAGTGAACATTCCAAGGAATCGTCGTCACCACCACCAGCCACCAAAACATGGCAACCCCAAGACTCCACTCTAAAAAGTTCCCCGTGTAAGCCCCCAACCAGCGCAGAATGGCAAAGGCAATTAACGCCACAAGCACCAGAACGAGCGTTAACCCAGTAAAGGCATTGAGATCTTTAGTCGTCATGAGAAAAACCCTAAACCCGATAAAAGACGAACTTCGGTGCAAACTGAGGCGTTAAATCCCCTTCAATCCGGCTTGGTTTCCAGGTTCCAATCCCCAAAAAACGGTGATCTTCGGTAAAAACCGCCAACGACTCAGCCTGCAAATAAGCTGCCTCCAGTTCTAGCCCAAAGCGTTGCCCCAAACACCAACGTTGTGCCAGATCGTCGGGTAACACCACTCGCGGTAAATGGGCGATCGCCACCTCCGGCGGTGTCAACCCCAACCTCTCGGGATTCACCGGGGATTCCCCCTTGTCTTGTTCCACCTGGTTAATCAACTCCTCCAGGGTGCGACTGTCTTGCAGATGAAAGCCACTACTTTCGGTGCGTTCGAGTTGTACCAGAGTTGCCCCACAGCCGAGAACTGCCCCCAAATCACGGGCGATCGCCCGAATATAGGTCCCCCCCCCACAGGCGATGGCTAACGTCACCTCTGGCACGTCTCCCGGCTGCCAGTGAAGCACCTCAAGACTCGACACCTGAACCTCTCGCGAGGGAACATCAACCGCCACCCCGGCCCGAGCGAGATCATAGAGGCGTTTTCCTCCTATTTGAATCGCGCTATATTGAGGGGGAATTTGCTCAATTTTGCCAATAAATTGCGGTAAAATTGCCTCAATTTGTGCTAAGGATAATTGAGTAACTTCGGTTTGTGACATCACCTCCCCTTCCAAGTCATCTGTTGTCGTGGTGATGCCAAAGCGAACCGTGGCTCGATAGGCTTTATCATCGGGAAGATATTGTAGTAATCGGGTGGCTCGTCCGATAGCCAGAGGCAAAACTCCCGTGGCTTTGGGGTCAAGAGTTCCGGCATGGCCCACTTTTTTGGTCTTGAGCAGGCCGCGTACCTTGGCGACACAATCATGAGAGGTCCAACCGAGGGGTTTATTGAGATTTAAAAAACCAGTCAAAACAAGTTTTAATGAATACTAAAAAACGAATCTACCAAACTCATGAATCAATCCGAGTTAATCGAGTTTTTCTGTTTCTCCTAACTCAAACGCCTTGTGAATCGCTTGTAACGCCTTAACACCATCCGCCTCAGCAAGCACACAACTAATTTTAATTTCCGACGTGGCGATGGTGTCAATATTGATGCCTTCCATCGCCAAAGCCGCAAACATTTTCGCCGCAACTCCTGGCTGGCCAATCATTCCCGAGCCGACGATACTCACCTTGGCGATCGCCGGATTAACCCGCAAATCTCCACAATTGAGGGTTGTTAACAGAGGTTTTAATAACCCTTGCGCCGCCTCAGCGTCCGTTTGAGCCACCGTAAAGGCAATATCTCGCGTCGGACAATCGCCGATAATATGACAGCGTTGGGACTGAATAATCATATCCACACTGATATTTTTATCGGCCAACAATTGGAAGATTTTGGCCGCACGACCCGCTTGATCCGGAACTTGTAAAATTGCCAAACGGGCCTGATTGCGATCGAGAGCCACTCCCCGGACAATCGGCGTGGCGGGCCGTTGCGTCCCCCCGGCGCTCATCATCTCCTGTTCGCGTACCGTCGAGGGATGGACATCAAACGTCTCACACAGAGAGGCGATCGCGCGATCGCCGTCCTCAGCCGCCACCACACAACTGACCTTCACCTCACTCGTCGAAATCATCTGAATGTTAACCCCCGCCGCCGCCAAAGCCGAGAACATCTTAGCCGCGACTCCTGGCCGGCCAATCATTCCCGCGCCCACAATACTGACTTTAGCAATCTGAGAGTCGGTCAATAAATCCGTATCCGTGGTGTTTTCCGGGCCAGTCAGCGCCGGAATCACCGCCTGAGATACCGACTCAGCCCGCGTTAACATCTCCTTCGTCACCGTAAAAGCAATATCATTGGTATTCCCCTCATGAATCGACTGGACAATCAAATCCACATCCACCTGTTGGCGACCAATTTCAGCAAATAGCGTAGCTGCAATCCCAGGGCGATCGGGAACTCGCAACAGAGCCACCTTCGCCTGATCCGCATCAAACTCCACCGCATCGACTGGATGCACCAATTCCAACCCTTGCAATGGCCGAGGTTGGCGGGGAGGAGCAATCACCCGCGTTCCGGGGTCATCCGTCCAACTCGATCGCACCACCAGAGTCACCCCATAATTGCGGGCAATTTCCACGGCCCGAGGATGAAGCACCTTAGCCCCCAAACTGGCCAACTCCAGCATTTCATCACAGGTAATTTCGGGCATCAACCGGGCCTGGGGAACCAAACGGGGGTCTGTGGTTAAAATCCCCGGAACATCGGTGTAGATTTCACAGCGATCGGCATTGAGAGCCGCCGCCAGAGCCACCGCCGAAGTATCCGAGCCACCCCGGCCTAGGGTGGTAATTTCCAAGTCATCCCCTTGAGCAATACCCTGAAACCCCGCCACTACAACCACTTTGCCATCCTGAAGATGACGTTGCAGGCGATCGGTTTGAATCTGAAGAATGCGAGCGCGACTATGTTCAGCTTCCGTGACAATTCCCACCTGAGCGCCCGTCATGGAGATGGCCGGCTGTCCCAGTTCCTGGAGGGCTAAACTCAATAGGGCGATGGATACCTGTTCCCCCGTTGACAGCAACATATCCATCTCACGGCGACAGGGATTCGAGGAAATATCAGCGGCCAACTGAACCAGAGTATCAGTGGTTTTGCCCATCGCCGAGACTACCACCACCACTGGCTGTCCAGCCTCAGCCGTCTTGGCTACCCGTTGAGCCACCGCTTGTAAGCGCTCAACCGAGCCAACAGACGTGCCGCCATATTTTTGTACAATTGCTGCCATAGTCTCCCCCAGATGTGAATCGAAACGGCCGGTTATTGTCCCATATTTCCTTCGAGATTCGCTGTTACCCCGACAAAATCAATCAAGTCACTGGCAAACATAACAGCAAACGGGAGTTGACTGAAGCCATTACCAAGGGACTTTAGAATCCCCTTGATGTTGCTGTTGCTGTCGTTGATGCGCCCGTTGACGGAGGATTTCGGCTTGAGTTTGCCAATCGGGACGAGGGGGAGGGGCGGGTTTATGGGTCAGGGGTCCTTTGCGCAGAGTATGATTGGGGGTGGGTGGACTCGGTCGTTGGGCGATCGCCTGAGCCGGAGAAGCCCCAGACTGAGCCTCGCGGATGGGGCGAGTCGTCGCCGCTGAACTGGCATCAGGTTGACGCAAATCGTTAATTAAATCAATCATGCGGGGGAAGAGACGACGAACCATATCCCGCTGTCGCCGTCGCAGAGGCCGAACTCCATTGTTGAGGTCTTGGAGATACCCTTGAAGCTGACGGATATTGGCCTGAACCTGTTGGATATCTTGAGTTTCGAGGGGTGCTAAGCGTCCTTTAATCACCGCCAGTTCACGATGCAGCAGGGCGATCGCATTTTCGGCCCGTTTATACTCTGTCGCCTGTTGCGGGGTACTGAGGCTGTCATACCAGCGTTGGAGTTGCTGAATTTGGGCCAGGAGTTGCTGTTCTCGTTGTCGTTGTTCTTGAACATAGGCTTGCATCTCCTGCAAATCCTGTTGTAAGCCAACCACCGTCTCCCGTAGCCGCTTCATTTGTTGCGGATTGTGCTGATTGCGCAACTCACGATTGACGCTTTCGAGTTGCTCGGTCATGATCTGATGATTCTGTTCGAGTCGAGTCACCCGTTGCAGAACCGGATCTAACTCTAGGGGGTCTGGTAGGACTTGTAAGCTTTCATGAAGTTGGGTGACAGCGTCTTGATACTGTTGCTGCATCTGGCGATGAAAGCGTTGACGATTGAGGACTCCCAACGACATCGACAGGGTAATCGGGACCGCCGCATGAAGCACCTGTTGCGTCACCAGCGATAAGCCAATACCGACTCCCGACGCCCCGAGGGCGGCGATTTCGAGCAGTTCCATCAGAGGTTTGCGTCCTCGACGGGAGGGGGGAGCGCCCTCCGCCATGGTCGTAGAAGGATTAGCGTTTGACATAATGAGTGCTTTGAGTGGATGGCAGCCCAGAGCGGAGCCGAACTCAGGCGATCGCCGAGATTAAGCGCTAGTTTAACGGATTCCTTGCCGTGACACCAATCGCGAAACCAACCGTGGCGATCGCCCCACCGGGTTAGGACGTTCCCAACCTAGCCCATATGTCCAGCCAAATGGGCCAATTGCTTGAGGTTGAGGAGATACATACTCTCTTCAGACTCATTGATTTCAATCCACTTCTTACTCACCAATTTTGTCAAGAGTTTCTGAGCTTCTTCAGGGCTAATATCAGAAACATTTGCCAAATCTTTCGCCTCTAAATTATAAATTCGAGTTCCCCGATCCGTTGTTTCTCCATAGTTTTCCCCCAAAGAAACCAACGTTTTCGCCAATTTAATCGCTGGGGGACGATTGCGAAGTTGAAAGCGAACATTGGTTTGGCGCAACCGACGAACCATCAATTGCAACATCCGATGATGTAACTGAACATCCTTAAAAAGTGTTTGAATAAACCGTTGCGCCGAAACACTTAATAACGTCACATCACTGATGGCGATCGCATCACTTGAGCGGGGTGACTCATCCAAAATCGCCATTTCACCAAAAAAATCACCTCGGCCTAAAATTGCCAGGGTGACGGCATCCTCTCCCGAGAGTCGTCGGACTTTCACCCAACCCGACACCAGAAAATACACCGCATTGCCCCAGGCATCCTCCATTAACACCGCTCGATTGGGAGGATATTCATGTTCATCTGCAACGGATAACAGCCAATCGACCGTTTCAGGATTTGCCGCATTAAACAGAGGGAATAGCTCACTGAAGGCTTCGCTTTGCATGAAAGTTGGGGAGAAAATCGCCAGTCTAAAGAAAGTCGCTGTCTAGGAGGCCGTCAGGGGAACCCCCGAAACCGACCAACCCAGAACAGGCATCGACAAAACATTGAGGACGAGGCATCCTGGCATCATCGCCGAAAAACCCGCGTCCTCCTGAATTTTAGCATTGAGATCTCAGCTTAAAATCTTCAGCGAACAGATGGCCCGACAATTGGGCCATCTCGCCAGGTCTGAAGACGGCCTCAACCCAGGACAATATCATCCAAGAGAATCTTATTGGCCACACTGCCAATGCTAAGCGATCGCGCCACCCCCGCAAAGGGAAGCGTCACCGTCTCAAAAACATCATAAGCACGGGGAAACTCACCAGCCGGGGTTTCAGCCAAACTCAAGCGAGCCAAAACCTCCCCAGTTCCCTCCGGTCCCGAGAACACCGTCACCTGATGCTCTTGGAACGGCGAAGCGTAAGCAAACGAGAGCTGACTGGTAAAGCCCTCCTGAACCGTCAGCAACAGGCGATCGCCCTGATTATAGGACAGCGCCGTCTCCCCACTCGGGGCCGTCTCAAAATTGCCCCCAACGCCCTCTCGCAGGCCCATATTCCGCAGTCCCGTCGCACTGAGGAGGGCCAGAGCATTCTCAGAAAATTGCACCCCTTCAGCCCCATAAAACCCGCCCACCGGATTGAGATGGCCAACGCCCTCAAACGAGAGAGTGGCCGGCACATCACTCGGGCCAATGGTCAGCGTAGCCGATCCCACCGGACCGAGACTGGCCCCATTCGTCGGGTTCGCCAAAACCAAACCCAGAGTTTCCGACGGCTCAATCAGCGTATCATCAGCAATCGGCAGCCGAACCACTTGTTGGGTTTGGCCCTCAGCAAAGGTCACCTGAATTGGCGTATCCTCAAAATCCGCCGGAGCAACAGCCGTCTGACTAAACGGAATCACCGTCACTCCCACTACCCCAGTACTGCCATTACGTCGCTCCAAGGCAATCTCAGCAAACTGCGTCCCATCCTCATCCACCACATAATTGGCCGAAGTGAAGCTAATCTCACCAAAAGATCCCGGTGCTGGCGGTTCCGGTTGAGGGGGTTGCGGTTCATCCGGCGGCGGCGGTTCCACCTCAAAGACCTCTAAAATTGCCGTTCGCGGGCGAATCAACTCCGTTCCCGGACTGGGATCACTCAAACTCAAATTCACCGTTCCCGGAGCCGCCAAATCCGACTGCTGCACCCCCGTGATGGTGATGGTTTGTCGTTCTTCTCCCGGCTCAAACGTCACCGGAATCAAGCGTTCCCCAAAGCTCTCGGGTAAAGCTAACGTTCCCTCACTGACGGTAATTGTGGCTTGAGAGGCTTGTTCGAGATTCCCCGATCGCACCAACACCACATCCATAATCGGGGTACCATCTTCTTCGACCTGAAAAATCGACTCGGCAAAGGACAACAACACCGGGTCCATCGGCATCGGCATCAGCTCAAACAGAGTTTGGCGATCGTCCCCCAATTGTAATCCTGAACTCGGTTCAGCCAAACTCAGCCGCACCTGTTCCAAACGGGCCGCGTCCTCGGACAAGGGAATCTGCACCGTTGTTGTGGCTCGATTCGTCCCAAATTCAGCTCGTAACGAATCAAACAGAGAGGTCGGCGTGGGAATCGTCCCATCACCGAGTTGCACCGTAACCCCCGCCGCCTCCGAGAGATCTCCCTCGCGAACCAAAACCACCTCTAACGCCTCCACTGACGTACCCTCGTCAGCGAGCAGAGGACGAATCCGTTGCAAATTAACAAAGCTGGGGATGGGTTCAACGGGTTCGGGGTCGAACAGTTCTAAGACCGCCTCATCGAGGAGTCCCAAACGCGCTCCCCCAAAAGGAGTCTCCAACCGCAGATTCACCTCAGGGATGTTCTGGGCCAGCAACTCATCGAGCATCAGGGGGATGGTTTTTTCGGTGTCTGTGGGGCCAAACAGAACCCAGCGGCGATCAACCTCCTGACTCTCGTCGGGGTCGGTTTCAATCTCAGAGGTGATGGCCACGGCGATGGTATTCCCACTAGAGCGATTCCGTTGTAGGGTTACGATTTCGACGGGGTTTCCCGCCTCATCAAGTTCCAATCGCTCCTCGCTAAACTGCACCACATCGAGAGCCACCACAGTTTCCTCGCTGATCTTCTCAGCCAACTGCGGGTCATCCGAGAGCAGGCGGGCCAAGGGTTCACCGCTATCTCGTAGGCGAATCTCAACCGTCGTCTCATCCTCAGCACTCGGACGAATCTCTAAGTCGTCAAAGTTCAGGGAGCCAATCAAGCCGAGACGATCTTCGTTGGGGTCAAAATCTTCGATGATGGTCTCGGAGTCTAAACCGTCATCGTCGTCATCTGGCTCATCCTCATCGGGTTGGTCTTGATCTGGGTCGTCTTCGTCCGCATCATTAGCCTCTAAAAGAGTGTTGAGATCCTCAAAACGTTCTAATTGCTCAGGCTCAACCTGTTCGGGGTTATTGATGAGTTGATCGAGACGGTTGAGGGGGAACGCTTCAGGACCAAAGTCGTCGAATCGGGCAACGAATTGGCTTAAATTCAGTTGCGGTGGCCGTTGCGGTTGTAGCAAGAAAATATCACGGCCAGGGCCACCTCGCAGGCGATCGCCACCCCCATCGCCGCCGAGAACATCGTCCCCGGAGTCTCCCACCAGGCTGTCACGGCCGGGGCCACCCCGTAGCACATCATCCCCCGAGCCACCGCTGATGACATTGTCTCCATCGCCGCCGAGGATAACATCATTGCCAGCGAGTCCCAGGAGGGTATCATCCTCCTCGAAGCCGAAAATAAAATTATCCTCCTCCGTACCCCGAGCGACGACACCCGAGGGTCCGGTGAGGGTATCCTCACCCGGGTTCGGGTCTTCGTCGACCTCCGTGGGGTTTTCTTCAACGTCGATCGGGGTATCATCCGATGACAGCGGATCCGGGGTAGAGTCTGGCATTTGTGTATCGTTTTCCTCAATAGGCTCAACCATGGGTTCACCCCGCAGATTCAGAGAATCCGAGGGGTCGGAGCGATTAAACAAAGACGGAGTCATCATAATCATGTTTAACGGTGAACGGTCCAGTGCAGCCGGCCGACGCAGCAGTCGTTTAGACGGCTAACCGTGACTCGTCAGCGTTCAGGGTGAACTGGGTTTGCCCCGACAGTAGCGGTTTCGCGCCACCGTTAGCCACTCACGGACTGCACAAAGGTTTCGAGGCGATCGAGTCCTTTTTCGACGGATGCTAGGTCTGTGGCATATGACAGACGAAGACAGTCATCGGTTCCAAAGGCGATCCCCGGAATGGTGGCGACGTGATGCTCTTCTAGGAGACGTTCGCAAAATTCATAGGAGGGAAGCCCCAGTTTGCCGATGTTGAGGTACATATAAAATGCACCTTTGGGCTTGACGACACTGGTGTTGGGCAGTTGGCTGAGGCGATCGTACATATATTGTCGCCGCTGATCGAAGGCTTGACGCATGGTTTCAATGCAGGGGGGAGATTGGGGGTCCGTTAGGGCGGCGATCGCCCCAAATTGGGCAAAGGTACAGACGTTGGAGGTGCTATGACTTTGTAGGGTACTGGTGGCTTGGATCAACTCCAGGGGAGCGGCGAGATAGCCTAAACGCCAACCGGTCATCGAATAGGCTTTGGCGAAGCCGCTACAGGTGATGGTGCGATCGCCCAATCCCGGAACTGAGCCAATGCTGAGATGTTCAGCGTCGTCGTAGAGGAGCTTTTCGTAGATTTCATCGGAGAGAACCAACAAATCATGGTCGAGGATGACTTGAGCTAAAGCGCGAATTTCCTCGGGGCTATAGACGACTCCTGTGGGGTTCGAGGGAGAGTTGAGGACCACCAGCTTGGTGCGATCGCTAATGGCCGCTTGCAGCTGTTGCGGGGTAATTTTGTACTCGCTCTCGGCATTGGTGGGGATCATCACCGGAACCCCCTCGGCCAGCTTGACAATTTCGGGATAACTGACCCAGTACGGGGCTGGGATAATCACCTCATCGCCGCGATCAATCAAGGCGGCGATCGCATTGTAGATCGCCTGTTTGCCACCATTGGTCACTTGAATCTGTTGTGGGCTAACATCCAAATAGTTGTCTGTTTGTAGCTTTTGGGCGATCGCCTCCCGTAGGCGCAATTCCCCAGCAGCTGGACCATAGCGGGTTTTCCCCTCATCCAGAGCCTGTTTGGCTGCCTCAACAATATGCTGAGGGGTTGGGAAATCCGGTTCCCCGGCACTAAAACTACAGACATCAATTCCCTCGGCTTTCATGGCTTTCCCCTTGGCCGCAATGACTAGGGTCATGGAGGCGGGAACTTGAGCAACTCGTTGAGAAATAGTCTGGGAAATATTCATTGTGGATTTCTTAAGGCAGTGTGATCGTCAGCCAACTAGATTAGGGGAATTTTACCGCTATCCCCCGAAGCTCGGATATTCTTGGCAACGCACTCATGTCAGATGACGGTGACATCTGTCCTCTTGTATCCTTGGATCTATGGTTCTCCAACGCCTCTTACAAGATTTGTCTCAGCGACTGCCCCTGCGAACAGTTTTAATCATCCCCTTTGCCCTGCAAATCTTTGCGGCCGTTGGACTGACGGGCTATTTGTCCTTCCGCAATGGCCAGGAAGCCGTCGATGAACTGGCCCAACAACTACAAGCCGAAATCAGTCTGCGGATTGAGGAACGACTTGAGAATTATTTATCTCAAGCGCATCTCATCAATCAAACAAATATCATGGGGGTTCGTCTCAATACCCTAGATTTAACGAATCTCGACCAACTCGATCGCCATTTTGCCCAACAGATTCGTCTCTTTGATGCCGTCAGCTATATCTATTTTGCTAACCCCCAGGGAGCCTTTAGTGGGGCCGAGCGAGTTCCGGGGGGAACGGTTAACATTGGCCAAGCCGGACGCACTGGCCCTAACGATGATCAGTTTTACACCTATGCCACCAATGAGCGGGGAGAGCCGACGCAACCATTGTCAGCGGTTCCTGACTATGATGCCCTGACTCGACCCTGGTATTTGGACGCGATTGGGGCGCGATCGCCTCAATGGGGAGAGGTCTATGTCTGGGATGCTCCCTACCATAATCTGGCTCTTCCCACCGCTCAGGCGGTCTATGACGCTCAGGGGGAGTTATTGGGAGTCTTTGCTGTCGATTTATCGCTGCTGGATATCAGCACGTTTCTGGGCAAGCTTGAGGTCGGAAAAACCGGGGAAACCTTCATTGTTGACCAACAGGGCCAACTCATCGCCACATCTACCTCAGATCCGCCCTTCTCCGAGGATGACACGAATCCCACTCGCCTCTACGCCAGTGAAAGCAGCAACGACCTCATTCAAGAAACCGCCAGTTATCTGTTAGGGGAGTTGGGCGGGTTCGTCCGGGTTGACGACATCCGCCAAGAGCGGTTTACCCTTGAGGGGGAGTCACACTTAGTACAAGTCAGACCCTTTGAGGATGAATGGGGACTCAATTGGTCGATTGTGGTGGTCATCCCGGAAGGGGATTTCATGGAGCGGATTCACGCCAACACCCGTAATACCCTGTTACTCTGTGGCTTGGCGTTGGTCATTTCGACGGCGATCGGTGCGGTGACGGCCCGTTGGGTGGTTTCACCGCTGCAACAGCTCAAAGAGTCGGCTCAGGCCCTCTCTCAGGGACAATGGCAACATCCGGTTCCCGAACATCGCCACGATGAAATTGGCGATTTAGCCCGCTCGTTTCGCCGCATGGCCACGCAACTCCAAGAGTATTTTAGGGATTTACAAGCCAAAAATGAGCAAATGCAACGGCTTGATAAACTCAAAGATGAGTTTTTAGCGAATACCTCCCATGAGTTACGAACGCCCCTCAATGGCACAATTGGCATCGCTGAATCGCTCCTTGATGGAGTAGCCGGCCCTCTCAATCCCGCTCAGCAAAATAACTTAAGTCTAATTATTAAAAGTTGCTATCGGCTCAATACCTTGGTTAATGATATTTTAGATTTCTCGAAGTTACGCCACAAACAAATTCACTTACAACCCCAGCCCGTTGGCCTTCGCGAAATTGTGGAATCGGTTTTAAATCTTTGTCAAAGTTTGGTATCTCGCAAAAATGTTCAGCTTATCAATGCAATTTCTCCTCAACTTCCTTGGGCATATGCCGATGAAAATCGCCTGCAACAAATTTTATACAACTTAGTCGGAAATGCGATTAAATTTACCGAAGAAGGGTTTGTGGGAATTTCGGCAATCTATTCCCAGGAGTCAGAACTGCAAACCACTAACTCGGCGGATCGCTTAGGCTTACAATTAAACATTCAAGAGGACTCCACCCTGGCGGCTCAAGAGTCCATGGGGGGCTATTTATTGGTGACAGTATCAGACACGGGAATTGGGATTCCGGCGGACAAACACCAGTCCATTTTTGAATCCTTTGAACAAGCAGATGGATCGACATCACGAGATTATGGCGGAACGGGACTCGGATTAGCGGTGACGAAACAGCTTGTAGAACTACATGGTGGAACCTTGACGGTACAATCGATTGTGGGTAAAGGATCGCAATTTACCTTTAGTTTACCCGTCGTGACTCCTGAGCAACTGGCGGCGTCTCAAATGGCCTCACCAACCCAGGTGAAACCGATGTTTGCTGAGGATGGTTCTTGGGATGATGAAGTCTCGGCGGTTGAGAATAACCCTCGTTTGTTGGGGTCATCTCCTGACACAGATCAAGTTAACCCAGAGGTTGAGAACCCAGGATTAAGGTCATCCCTGACTCACCCTGAAGTCCAAGAACCTATCACCTCGGACCTGTTGGTTTCTCAAACGACATCGGAGGTTATCGTCCAGATTCAAGCGGATAATCGTGAAGATGTCGCCACAATTTTGATTGTTGATGATGAGGCGATCAATTTACAGGTGTTGGTTAATCACCTCTCACTGGAAAATTATGTGATTACCCAAGCGGTAAATGGGCTTGAAGCCTTGGAAATGATCGAAAATGGTTTAAAGCCTGATTTGGTAATTCTCGATGTGATGATGCCCAAAATGACGGGCTATGAGGTGACTCAAAAACTACGAGAAACCTATTCGGCTCATGAACTGCCCATTTTGTTGCTAACGGCTAAAAATCGCTCAGAAGATATTGTGGTTGGACTTCAGAATGGAGCCAATGATTATCTGACAAAACCCGTTAACAAACGAGAACTTTTAGCGCGTTTAAAAACTCACTTAAAACTGTCTCGCTTGAGTCTTGCTTATGCTAAGTTTGTACCCAAAGAGTTCTTAGAGTTCTTGGATAAATCGAGTATCATTGACGTTCAGCTTGGGGATACTGTTGAGCGAGAAATGTCAATTCTTTTTTCAGATATTCGAGATTTCACAAAATTAAGTGAAGGAATGAAGCCCGAAGATAACTTCAAGTTTATCAATGGCTATTTATCGCGCATGGAGCCAGCAATTTTAGATAATCATGGTTTTATTGATAAATATATTGGTGATGCCATTATGGCGTTATTTGGCGGAACCGCAGATGATGCTGTGAAGGCGGCGATCGCCATGTTAAACAACCTAGACACCTATAACCAAAGTCGTCAACGGCCTGGGCGCAGACCGATTAAAATTGGCATTGGCATCAATACCGGACAGCTTATGTTAGGAACTGTTGGCGGTAAAAAACACATGAATAGTACAGCGATTAGTGATGCTGTTAATCTGGCTTCACGAGTTGAAGGACTCACTAAAGTGTATGGCGTTCCCTTACTCATTGCCGAAGAAACCTTTATTAAACTGCAAAATACCGGAGATTATAATATCCGTCTAATTGACCGAGTTTTAGTCAAAGGAAAAAGTCAGAAGACCTCAATTTTTGAAGTGTTTGACGCAGACCCCGAACCCGTTCGTTCTGGCAAACTGGCCACTCGAACTCAGTTTGAGCTGGGACTGGCGTACTTACAAGGACAAAAGATCCAAGAAGCTCAAGATTTATTTTTAGACTGTTTAGCTCAAAACCCCGCAGATTATCCTGCTAAAATTTACCTAGAACGATGTCAAAAACTCAGAGAAACCACAGAGCAATCATCCACCTGAGACAATGAGCTGAGACAATGAGCTGAGACAATGAGACTCTCAAGCCATAAGCCTTAGCCAACCAACACTCCGGCGATCGCCACAATCGCTCACCCCTGTCCCCAAACCGTCAGAGTCATGATGAACCAGTTTAACTTTCTCTCTCTGTTCAACAGCGATGTTAGCATTCCCCTCAAACAGTTGCGTCAAACCGCCTCTGACTCCACCCTTCCCCCCATTGAGGCCAGAGTTTCAGAGCGCACAACCACCAGCGCCCAACTTGAAGCCGACTCCAGAGGCTTTCTCGCCGCTGAATACTCCCGAACACCAGACTTTGAGACGCTCGCGGGTGTGCGTATTGCCAACTCCGATAGCCAGGGCGATCGCCTAACCATCAATCTGACGGAATTAGCCCCCAATCAAACCTATTATTATCGCCTCACCGATGGCCAAGGCAACTCCGAGCAAGGGCGCTTTGAAACCCTGGTCGATTTGGGAGTCTCCGTAACTGGGGACTTTGTGATTTTTGGCGATAGTCTCAGTGATACCGGAAACCTATTTTTAGCCCTCGGCCAACAGCAACCGCCCTCTCCCCCCTATTTTCAGGGACGGTTCTCCAATGGGCCAGTTCTCCCGGAATGGATCGCCGAGCGGCTGGGGTTTGCTGCGCCGATTCCAGCGTTGGCTGGGGGAAGCAACTACGCCTTTGCTGGAGCGCAAACGGGGCCGGGAACCTTGCCCAATGGCGCTCCTAATGTCGGTCAACAGATTGAGGCTTATCTCAGTCAAGATCGTCCCGAGTCCGAGGATCTCGTTTATCTGTCCGCCGGAGCCAATGATCTGATTTTTGCTCAGCGCTCTCCTGAGGCGATCGCCGACAATTTAACCGACCATATCTCCACCTTAGCCGAGGCCGGAGCGCAACAGTTTCTAGTGGCGAATCTGCCGGATATCGGTCAGCTTCCGGCGGCGTTAAGCCAAGGTCAAGGGGATCTGCTGACCGGGGCCGTCTTGGCAACGAATCAAGCCTTAGCCGCCCGTTTCGAGGCGTTAGAGCAGCAATTTGGCATTGAAATTTTAGAGTTAGATATTGCCGGAGCCTTCGAGGAGATTTTAGACAATTCCCAAGAATTGGGCTTTAGCCAAACAACTGAGCCAGCCTTAGATCCCCTCACCGGAGAGCTTGTAGATAATCCCGAAGAGTATCTGTTTTGGGACGAGATTCACCCCTCAACCCGAACTCACGAACTGATTACCCGCTTAAGTTTGACCGAGTTGCAAGCCCTCGAAGGGCCTCCCTTGCCCGAAGCCGATGCCCCCTTGCGGGAACCGGAGTCACGGCTGGCACAGATCTCGGAGTTGGCGATCGCCGAGGAGGGGACAATGTCATTACTTTGAGCCAAACTTTGAGCTAACGGCCAGTACGGGGTAGCAACGGCTGTTGCAGCCCGCCGTGACTGACTTATTAACGACAGTTTTACGTGAAACTACCCGGTTTTTGCCATCCTGTCCTGGCCCGGCAAGTGAGATGTCACAATGGAGGCAGGAGTTTGATTCAACATCAGGGAAAGTTTCGTTTCTCCAGTTCCCCTACAGTTCCTCATTGCGAATCCTAGCAACTGTCCATGAGTTATTGCGTTAATCCAGCCTGTCCGAGTCCTGAAAATCACGACTCTGCTGAGCAATGTGTCAGTTGTGGCTCTCCCTTGCTACTCAACGGACGATACCGATCTGTCAAAATCCTCGGACAAGGCGGGTTTGGTGCAACCTTTGCGGCTCGAAATGTGGCCCTACCGGGTGAGCCGGTGTGTGCCATTAAACAATTACGAGTCGCCTCCAATAGCCCCAATGTCATTGATCGCGCCCGTAAACTCTTCGAGCGAGAAGCCGCCACCTTAGGTAAAATCGGCAATCACCCTCAAGTTCCCTCCCTACTGGACTATTTTGAAATTGGCGGACAATTCTATCTCGTTCAAGAATACGTCAAAGGATTGACTCTCAAGCAGGAAGTCAAACGCTATGGGGTCTTTGACGAATTTAAAGTGCGAGCGGTTCTCGATGAAACCCTAGAATTGCTCAAATACTTTCAAACCCAGTCGGTGATTCACCGGGATATTAAACCCGCCAACGTGATTCGCCGTAGCATTGATGGCCGCTTAGTTTTTATTGATTTTGGGGCCGTTAAAGATGAAGTGAGCCATACGGCGATGTTAAGCGATGACGATCAGGCGCCGAATACCTCGTTCGCCATTGGTACACCGGGATTTGCTCCCCCCGAACAGATGGCCATGCACCCGGTGTTCTCTAGTGATATCTATGCTTTGGCGGCCACCTGTCTCTATTTACTGTCTGGGAAATCTCCTCGCCGTTTGGGCTATGATCCCCTAACTGGGGCCATTACCTGGCGCGATCGCATCACGGTCAGCGAGAATCTAGCCTATGTCCTCGATAAGATGTTACAGCCGCTGTTGTCCCAGCGCTATCAGTCCCCTGACCAGGTGTTAGCGGATTTACATTATCAGCCGTCGGAGGCACAGTTGAGGGATACCTCGGTTCCCATGCAGCCTCAGAAAATGCAGGAACAAACCTATTTAGAAGCCGAGGATGGAGTCACTCAGTGGGGGGCGCATGAGCCGGAAGAAACGGCCCTAGGACCGTCTGAGACGGAGTTAAACCCCTCTGAGACGGAGTTTGTCCCTTCCGAGGAACAATGGCGCACCCATTTGTCCAATAGTGACCCCCTCGATGCGACGGGGTTAGCGGACACCCGTTTGCATCGCCAGTCACCCCGACGCTCGCGCAGTGCTTTTGCGAAGGCGGGCAAGAACCGAGGCGATCGCAGCCAATCGAACCCCACTCAACTCAGTGGCAATAGTATGGCCCGAGGCCGTTTAACGTTAGCTATTCTTAAACGGGATTATTTCAAAGGACGGCGAGATTTTGCCAACTGTAATTTAAGCGGTGCCGATTTACAAGAGTTGAATCTCGAAGGGGTTAATTTCAATGAAAGTAAACTCGTCAAAACCAATTTACGAGGCGCCAACTTACATAAAGCCGATTTAAGTCAAACGGGTATGAATCACGCCAACTTGCGCGATGCCGATCTCAGCGATGCCTTTATGAGTTATTGCAACCTAGGCGGGGCCGATTTGCGAGGGGCAGATTTAACCAATGCCTATTTAACCTATGCCAACTTAACCAACGCCAATCTCTGCGGGGCCAATTTAAGCAACGCCAAGGTGACTCAGGAACAGTTAACGGCAGCTAAAACCAATTGGCGCACCATTTTACCCGATGGTAAACGGGGCTTATTTTCGTGAATCTGCCCTGTGAAGGGAGAGTGAGGGCAAATCTACCGTTACGATGAGGGGAGAGATGTAGTTTATACAGGAGCCTTTATGTTTTCTCGACGACATTTAACCTTATTGACCGATTTCGGTGAACGAGATGGCTATGTGGGGATTCTCAAGGGGGCGATCGCCAAAATTGAACCCTCCTTAGCCGTCACCGACATCACCCATGATATCCCCCCACAAGATATCCTCGCGGCCCGCTTCTGTCTCGCCAACGCCTATCCCTTCTTTCCCAAAGAGACGGTTCATATCGCCGTGGTTGATCCCGGTGTCGGCACATCCCGGCGCGGCGTTGCCATTCAACTCGAAGATGGCTTCCTGATTGGCCCTGATAATGGCATTTTTGATGGGGTTCTGCGGCAGCATCAGGATAAAATCCTGGCGGCGGTGGAGTTGACGGAAACCAAGTATTGGCGCACTCCCGAACCGAGTCAGACGTTCCACGCTCGCGATATTTTTGCCACCGTTGGCGCTCATGTGGCGACGGGGGTGCGGGTTGATCGTTTGGGAACAGCGATTGATCCTGAAAGTCTCACCCGCTTGTCACTCCAGGATGCCCAATGGCAGGAGAATCGTCTGACAGGGGTGATTCAATACTGCGATCGCTTCGGCAATTTAATCAGCAACATTGCCTCGGATGAGTTAATCGGCAAATCCTGGCACGTTGAGGCCGCCGGACGTCAGATTCCCCAGGGTGAGAGTTATATGGATGCTAAAGAGCAAGAGGTGGTGGCGATCGCCTCCCGTCACGGCTGGCTCGAGTTAGCGGCTTATCAACATAGCGCCCAGGAACGGCTGGGGTTAAAGGTGGGCGATGAACTGACGGTGGTGGTGTCGTGAGTGAGACAACGCCGCCAGTCATTGGCTTAACAGGCGGCATCGCCACGGGCAAAAGTACCGTGGCGGCCTATCTGAGTCAGCACTATGGCTGGCCGATGCTGGATGCCGATGTCTTGTCGCGCCAAGTGGTGCAGCCGGGAACGGCGGCCTGGCACGATATTGTACAGCGCTATGGTGAGTCGGTGCTACAGCCTGATGGCCGTCTCAATCGCGCTGAGTTAGGGGCCATTGTCTTCCAAGAGACGGCCGAGGCCGAGAAAGAACGACAGTGGTTAGAAGCGCAGATTCATCCTCGTATCCGGCAGCGGTTCCAGGAGGCGATCGCCACCGCCGCATCCTGGCCACCGTTACTGTTGGTGGTTCCCTTGCTGTTTGAGGCGCAGATGACGGATTTGGTGACGGAGATTTGGGTGGTTTACTGTACCCTAGAGCAACAGAAACTACGACTACAGCAACGGGATGGCTATGATGAAGAACAGGTGCGATCGCGCCTGAGGGCTCAAATGCCCTTAGCCGAGAAATGCCGCCAGGCAACGCTAGTGTTAGATAACAGCGGTGCGGATACGGTATGGAAACAACAGATTCAACAGTGGTTGCAACGATTTGAGCGAGTAGAACATTGACGATGACGGTTAAATTTGGGACGGTTTTGGCGAGTTCATGTCTGCTGTGGCTGGGGGTGATGGAGGTTCACCCAGCAGCTACGGCGATGGAGGTTCATGGAGTCCCTCAGATGAGATTGAGCCGCCGCCGTCGCGCCTCGGAGTTACTCGAAGAGGGGGAACGGCGAGTTATGCGCGGCGAAGTCTTAGAGGCGGTTTCCCTCTATAACGAGGCTGATGCGCTGAATCTTCATGGGGAGGTGGGGGCGCAATCGTGGAATCTTCTGTGTTGGTATGGCAGTTTGTGGGGAGAGCCTGAGGCGGTTCTTGAGGCCTGTGAACGGGCGGTGGAACTGGCTCCTGACAATATTGAGATTCGTGATAGTCGCGGTTTGGCGCGGGCGTTGGTGGGAGATTTTGAGGGGGCGATCGCGGATTTTCAAGTCTTTGTTGAGGAAACGGATCATGAGGTTCGTCGCTTCCAACGACAAAACTGGATTGAGATGTTACAAGCGGATGAAAATCCTTTTACGCCATCGGTGTTGCGGATGTTATTTATCGATTAGCTCGCTGTCCATTTTTGTTTTCTGTTGATTTCCCTATGGCTTCTACTGATGTTGATCCTCAACTGTCGCCGTTGTCTCCGTCAGGCGATCGCCCTCTGGTTCGTTTTGAGGAGATCTATAAAATTTATGGTTCGGGAAATACCGAAGTTCGCGCCCTTGATGGTGTGAGTTTTTGTATTTATCCGGGGGAGTATTGTTCGATTATGGGACCGTCGGGTTCTGGGAAATCGACGGCGATGAATGTGATTGGTTGTCTCGATCGCCCCAGTCGAGGACAGTACTATCTCGATGGGGTGGATGTGGCGGGGTTTGATGAACCCCATCTGGCTCAAGTTCGCAATCGTAAACTCGGTTTTGTTTTTCAACAATTTCATCTATTATCTCAGATGACCGCCTTAGATAATGTTATTTTACCGATGATTTATGCTGGGGTTCCTCATGCAGAACGGGTTGAACGGGCGCAAGAGGCGCTCGTTCGGGTTGGATTGGGCGATCGCATCAACAACAAACCCACACAACTGTCTGGGGGACAACAGCAACGGGTGGCTATTGCGCGGGCGATCGTCAATCGCCCGGTTCTTCTGTTAGCTGATGAACCAACGGGGGCGTTAGATACTCACACGACTGATGAAGTGATGGGCATTTTTGCGCAACTGAATGAGTCCGGAATTACCATTGTGATGGTGACGCACGAGCCAGAGGTTGCTAAACGAACGGAGCGTATTATTTGGTTTCGTGATGGCAAAGTTCAATGAAGTTTGTACGGATTTAGGGCGGTAAAATCTGTAAATTAAGAACAGGAGCGATTCTAGGATTAACCCTGTAAGGTTACTAAATCAAATTTGCTAAATTAAATTTTCTATAGCAATCGCAGATTGGCTTAGGACACTCTGAGTTGGGAGAGAATCCCCTACCTGTTCCCTGTTCCCTGTTCCCTGTTCCCTTCTTGTCCTATTCAGACCAACTTTTGCTATAAATCAAATTTGCTCAATCTCGCCTATGAAGACTCACGAAATTTTACGGAATCTCGCCAACTGTCATCGTCAACAGGGAAATTCAGCCGAGGCGATCGCCTACTATCAAAAAAGTTTAAACATTCAGCCCAATTGCGCCAAAACCTATCGAGAATTTGCCCGTTTTTGGGAACAGCAACAGCAAGAACATCAAGCCCTAACCTGTTGGACTCAAGCGTTAACCCTCGACCCCCAATGGGCGACTCTAGCAGAACATTTAACCTTAGGGAAACGTTGGTTAAGGTTAGGGAAATTGGAACAAGCTCAATCCTATTATCACCATATCTGCGCCTTAACCCCCCAATCCGCTGTCCTTCATCGACAATGGGGAGATGCGTTAATGAGTCTGCAACACTGGCCTGAGGCAATTTCCGCCTATCAACGCTCCCTAGACCTTGATCCAGAGGATTTTACCACGTTACATCAGCAAGCCGCCTGTTTCTCCGGGTTGGGCGATCGCGCCGCGATGGTGGATATTTACCTAAAAAGCATTCCCCTCAATCCCGATTTTGCTTGGTATTACTATCCCTTATTCTGGAAATCATTAAAAGAGGCAAACAAAGTCTTAGCCGCAATACACCAATTCAAAAAAACTCTTAAACAAGCTCCAGATTCTCTAAATGTATATATCAATCTCGGCGATGCCTTATCATTACAAAACAACAAAAATGAGGCAATTTTCTATTATCGACAGGGGATAAATTTGATGTATGCTAGAAATCACCAAAATAGCAATTTAGACCCATTTCCAAACGTAGGGGCGAACCCTTGTGGTCGCCCTCCCGATGGTCGCCCTTCTACCCCTAACTTTATTATTTTAGGAGCGCAAAAAGCCGGAACCAGCTCCCTATATGCCTACATGACACAACATCCCCAAATTTTGCCCCCCTTGCGTAAAGAATTAGAATTTTGGTCTTGGAAATTCTATCATGGACTCGATTGGTATTTAGCCCAATTTCCTAAATTACCGACTGAGGGAACGTATCAGACTGGGGAAGCTTGTCCCAATTATTTTGATTTTCCTGATACGCCGAAACGCCTGGCAAGTCATGGTTCTAAAATCAAGTTTATTATCTTACTTCGTAATCCCGTCAATCGAGCAATTTCTCATTATCATCATTGGCGTAAAATTCATCAAGAACAAGATTCATTAGAGGTCGCATTGCAAAAAAATATAAACAACTTGCAGCCTAATTCTCCCTACGAGAGTGTTCCCAAAAATTACTTAGAGCGAGGGTTCTATGCCGATCAGCTACGGCGTTGGTTTTCCTATTTTCCCAGAGAGCAGTTTTTGATTGTTCAAAGTGAAGCGTTTTATCGTCATCCTGAGCAGATATCAAGACAAGTCTATCAGTTTCTAGGACTCCCCGATTATCCATTGAGAGACTATCCTCAATATAATCAAGGTCATTATCCTCCCAGCGAGGAAAAAACTCGTCAGTTGTTAGCAGAATTTTACGCGCCCTATAATCGCGATTTAACGGAGTTACTGGGAGAGGAATTTTGGGCTTGAGATTAACTGCTTAACGCCCGAAACATCAACCCAAAAATCTTCCGTAAGGGCATCTGGATAGAGGAGGCGGCGTAGGGCGGAACAGGGTAAGGCTGCGCCGATGGCATAGTAGTGATTGAGCTTAAGATATTGACAAATTGACCAATAATAATAACGAATATAGTTGGGAGAAAACAACTCTAAAATCGTGGTTTTAGGTTGACAAAATAACAAGTTTGTGAGTGCTGCTCCGTGGGGGGCAACAATGACCTCAGCATTGGCGAAAAGTTGGGCCTGTTCCCGGACGCTATACT
This sequence comes from Phormidium sp. OSCR, assembly GCA_001314905.1. Lineage (GTDB taxonomy): Bacteria > Cyanobacteriota > Cyanobacteriia > Cyanobacteriales > Geitlerinemataceae > Sodalinema. The sequence goes on along the minus strand of LJZT01000061.1, from coordinate 2,642 downwards.
CGTCTAAAGTCACGACGGTGAAGCCTTGTTGTTCTAGGCATTGGATGAGTTCGGCTTCGTTAATGACCTTGCGATAACGAGCCGTTTGACGACTGAGATAGAGTCGTTTGGGAGTGGTGGAGGGTGTTGATTGAGGAGAGAGGAATTGCGATCGCAAGAACTCAATCGACTCAGGAGTAGCCCAACCGATAGGGCTGGCAAAACTGGGAACCACCAGGCGGCTGGCTTGCAGATGAGGATGGCGATCGCTCTCTAGGATGCGATCGCCGGGAATCCCCAACTCTTCTAAGGTTTGCCGCTGAAAGGGTTTCGCCACGCTGTTGACATAAAACCAGTCAATCTCGCCTTCAGGGAAGCCACTACGCCGCAAGATATCGAGACGGGGCAAGATATCCACCATCCAGTGAAAATAGACATTCGCCGAAAGGCCCGTCAGTACGGCGACGGTTCCCTCAATCTTTTCCACTGGGGGCAGTTGAGTGGTTGTAAAGATACGATGGGGACGGTTTGGGTGAGCGGCGTGGGGGCAGCCAGGAAGAGTTCCGGGATACTCGCGGCAGAGTTCCGCTAAGAGGATATTATCTGCGGTCATGACGGCGATCGCCTCGCACACCTTCCACCAATGCTCTTGGGGCATCGTCCAAACTCGTCCCTGGGCAATCTCTACCGTGAAGCGATCGCCCTTAACCTGGGGGAGTTCCGCCCCGAGGGGACAGTGATAGTGATGTTGTTGCAGCCCGATGGGGGCAAACTGTTCTTGAATCCGTTGCAGACAAGTGGGGCAGTTAATACCCTGACAGGGTTTCCCAGCCATATCCGCTGGCTCCGGGAGGGGAACCTGAGTCTCGTCACTGAGAGACTTGGGGGAGCGGTTCCCGGATGCTTGGCCATCGTTGAGGGGAAAATAGCGATGCTGGGGGCGATTCCCCAACCAGGCGAGAGTTCCCGAAAACTGCCCTTGGGGATAGGGATAACCACGGGGAGATTGTTTGAGTTTGGCCAGCCGTTGCTGACTCAGCAGAGCGGCTCCTAATCCCTGTTCCGCCTCGGGATTGTTGGCCTCAACGATGAGGGAGAGTTGATAGTAGGTTTGAGCTTCCAACACCGCCTCATAGGCGAAGCGAACATCGCCCCAGCAGCGATAGAGATACGCCAGAGCCTGCTGGCAAGCTGGGAGAGTGTCCTGCATTAACGTCTCAATCACCGCCTGTCGAGCTAAGAAGGCTTGCTCATAGAGATCTCCACACTCAATGGGTGGCTCAGCCATGGCTGTTGAGGTTAAGGTTTGCAGCCAGGTTATTGCGTCCTGGGGCATCCGAGTCACGGCTTCAGCCAATTGGTTGACGGCTTCCGTCGGCTGTTCGAGTTGCAAGGCCATCTGAGCGGTATAGCCATAGAGATCTAACTGTTGCGGGGCGAGTTCTATGGCTCGTTGAAAACAGGTGAGAGCGGCGGCGGGTTGTTGTAGGCGATCGAAGAGTTTGCCTAAATCCTCGTGAACTTGAACCTGATTGGCATCGAGTTGCAGACTGCGGAGATAGTGAGCTAGAGCGAGATCGAGGCGATCGCTGAGGCGATCGCACCAGCCGCGAAGATGATGGAGATCGGCCGCATCCCTATCTTGAGCTAGAGCCTGATCTAAGACCAGACGAGCCTCCTGGGGACGATGTTGTTTGAGCAGTAATACCGCTAGATTGCGTTGCGTTTGGCGGCGGTTCGGTTCTACTGCGAGGGCTTGTTGATAATAGGTTTGAGCCTGTTGCAGTCGTCCCCAGCGTTCATAGAGTGTCCCTAAATCGTTATAGGCTTTGGCATCTTGGGGATTCTGTTGGATGGCAATGTGGTAGTGATGATGAGCTTGGCTGTGGTTTCCCTGATGGAGATAGGTTCGGGCTAGGTTATAACGCAGAGCTTGCCATTGGGGCCGCAATTGTAAGGCGATTTCATAGTAGCGAGCCGCTTGGGGAGCGTCACCGTTGCGATCGTAGAGTTGCCCGAGATAGGCATAGGGTTGGGGACGTTGGCGATCGCAGTTGAGCGAGCATTGATAGGCGTTGATGGCTTCATTGATGCGATGGAGTTCGGCCAGGGTTTCCCCCCGTAGTTGGTGCGTTGCTGCACAGTCAGGATGGCGTTTGAGACGGCGATCGCAGCCCCTGAGTGTCTCGATGAAACGCTCCCGTTGGAACCCTTGTCGGAGTTGGTGTAACTCCGACTCCCCAGCGAGGCGGGAGGGGACTCCTTTAGAGTAACTCGAAATCATTGATGGTCAGATCCGGTAGCGTGTCTAAGCGAGCGATGGTTGATTCATCGCCGAGATCCGTGGTGGGATTATAGAAGAGTTGGCCGGTTGACTGTTCATAGACGAGTTTGGCATCACTGGCTCCATCGTTAAACTCAATGGCTGTGAAGTCTGAGGCGGCTAAGCTGTCGCCTAAGGCTGTATAGACACTGCGATCGAGAACAATCTTGTCTTGGCCAGACATAAAGTCAGTAATGGTGTCATTACCAATCTGATCAGGAGTAATGGCGGTGTTGCCATGATTACCTCAATGTTGCAAGAAGGCTCCCGCCATAATCTTTGATTTGGCGGTGAGATGAATGGCAACCCACAAAAAAGAATACAGGATTTGTGCTTATCT
>LJZT01000027.1 GCA_001314905.1 Phormidium sp. OSCR | reverse complement strand
CGTTGAGATGAATCGCGGCAACCACTGTAGTATAATCGGGAAATACTTCAAGGTAAGTAGGCAGCGTAAAAACTTTGCCATTAAGATGGCATCGTGCGTGGTCTAGTCTAACGACTTGGTCGCCTATGAGGACTTGAAAGCGTAATACCTAGCAGGAAATCATACATCCCGCTAAAACGTAAGTACCGTAGGGCATACGGAAACTCACGCCTCCGGAGATATCGACCTCTGCTTGGGTGGGGAAACTCCTCAAGGTAAGTCGAGTCGTAGAAAGAGGAAACCTCATCAGTGATGATGGGAATCCCAGGCTATATTCTTTGAATTAGCGTGGGAGGATGTCAATGTTGTTAGAGAATTTCGATGAAAGGAGAACACATTTTGAAAAAGCTGATTTCTGCGGCCTTAGTTTTTGCGGCACTCGCTCTGTTTAGCTGGGGTAGTTCAGCGTCTGCGGGTGAAATTGAACATGGGGCTCAAATTTTTAGTGCCAACTGTGCTGCCTGTCATGCCGGTGGCGGGAATGTTGTTAATGCCGCCAAAACACTCCGTAAGGATGCGTTGGAGAAGTATGGCATGGATTCGATTGAGGAGATCGTTTACCAAGTTACGCATGGTAAGAATGCGATGCCGTCCTTCAGAGGACGTTTAAACGAAGAGGATCTTCAAGATGTTGCGGCTTATGTGTTATACAAAGCCGAAGCTGGCTGGTAGAGCTTGATCGAGGCAATTCACCGCGTGGTTAGGCTAATCGGTTGCTCTCAATCTCAACTTAACCACGCGGTTCGTTTTGGGCGGTTTGTCGTTGGCCAAGCTTGCTACACTAGCCACCTCGGGAAAAGGCCCCCATAACTAAGGCGGATAAGAGCAAGCCAGGGGAGAGTAAGAGAGCAAGCATAAACAGTTCATGGCTAGTCATGTGACTATCTCCTCGAATGTGATTGTGGACGGGTTAAGGCGGTCTTGAAATTCTATTGTAGGCGACTGGGCTGGGATTGAGATATGCCTGGTCGGTTCTTTAGTTTGACTTTAGAGTTTTGTCTTGAGGGGAGAGGCTGGAGGTTTGTATGGTGGTGACGAGCTGTGTCCAGTCATCTGGGTGACAAAGCCAGGGGTAAATAGGAATGGCTGTTTCGGTTTTTTTGGGGCAGTAAAGAATACGGTTTTCGTCTAGGGTCAGGTCTTTGAGCGATCGCAGGGAATAGGTCTGATCGAGTTTTCCGGTCAATTTATAGAGTTTTAATTCATGGCGAGAGAGGGTGACATAGGTTTTACTGACGAATAAATAGCCACCATAGAGAGTAATAAATCCCGAAATGAGGCTAAAGGGAAATCCCCCTTTGAGGGAGACCACGAAGGCATCTAAGAGGACAAAGCTAGAGGCAATCAGCAACGTCACACCAATTCCTCGCCGATAGCGCACCTTTAATTCTTCAGCCATAGCAAGCTACTGGGAGTTCCTGAGTTGACGAGAGTTTTAACTACGGCGAATGTTGAAACAACACCATTCTTGCCGTTTCCAAAGAGTGGCGACAATCCAACCATGTTGTTCTAAAACATCAGCCATGGGTTTGGCTTGTTCGAGTAAGACTCCACTAATTACGCCCCAAGTATTCGGAGAGGAAATAGCACTCATCTGAGGGACTAACTCGACAATTGTCTCAGCTAAGATGTTACAGAGAATGGCATCAACGGGCTGCTGATTGGTCAAACTCACGATGCGATCGAGGCTGCCTTCTTCGACAATCATCGTCTCTGTGGAAATGTTATTGAGAGCTTGATTCGCGCGTGCCGCTTTCACCGCTAAGGAGTCAACATCTACCGCATAGATCTTTTTCGCGCCCAATAAGGCCGCACCAATCGAGAGAATCCCCGAACCACAGCCAATATCGGCCACAATGGGATGTTCTTCCCCCATGCTAAACCGCATTTCTAGGGATTCGAGACAGAGTTGCGTGGTGGCGTGGGCACCGGTTCCGAAGGCGACACCGGGATCGAGTTTCAGGAGGATGCGATCGCTCCCCTGAGGGGGATCAAGCCAAGCGGGATAGACGGTAAAGCGATCGCCAATATCCGTCGGTTGCCAATGCTCCTTCCAACTACTAGACCAATCCTCCTCCTCAATCAAGTGCCAGTGGGTTCCTGGGGGCGGTAAATCGATGGCGATCGCATCCTGACGTAACCAGAGCGACAAGGCGGCCAAATCCAGCATTTGCACGTGATCTTGGTGCAAATAGCCCCGCATCAAACAGGAGTCGGCTTGAACTTCACTCACCACCCCCCGACAGCCGAACTCTTCCAAACGCCAGAAAATGCTCTCTTCTAGCGCCGGATGTCCCAAAATTTGGATTTCCCACCAGCTACTGCTCATAACTCCTCTCGTCTTAAATCCGGCGGCTTATAGGTCTCGGGGGCGATCGCCCCCGAGCAACTCAGCCTGCCTACATTGTGACGGTATATGCGTCGCGAATCCCAGAAACCTTGAGAATTTCCTCTAAAATTCCTTCAGGTAGGGGATCATCCAAACTCAAGACCATCACCGCATCACCCCGAACAATCTTGCGTCCGACTTGCATACTGGCGATGTTGACATTGAAACTCCCCAACAGGGAACCAATCCGGCCAATAATCCCCGGCATATCCCGGTGACGGGTAAAGAGCATATGCTGAATTGGCGGCACATTGACGGGGAACTCATCCACGTTCGTAATCCGCAGTTCACCATCCCCGAGTAACGCTCCAGTCACCGTATGTTGTCCCCGAGAACCTTTGGCTTCGAGATGTAGAGAGTCCGTATAGTCACGAACCGAAGCATCGCGCATCTCAATAATACGAATGCCCCGTTCCTTGGCTTCAATGTTGGCATTGACGTAATTCACCCGCTCCCGTAACGCTGGTGTGAGCAGGCCCTTGAGAGCGGCAATGGTAATCGGTTTACTGTCTTGGTTAGCCAAATCCCCTTGTAGAGAGATAGTTAAGGATTCCACCCGGCCGCCGGCCAGTTGTCCCACCATGTTGCCCAACGCCTCAGCCAACTCCAGATAGGGACGCAATTTCGCCAAGGCATCGGGGTACAAGCCGGGGATATTGACCGCCGAACGAGCCGGAAGGCCCAGGAGAACATCGCGAATCTGCTCGGCCACATCCACAGCAACATTCACCTGAGCTTCAGCGGTTGACGCGCCCAGGTGAGGGGTCAGAATCAGGTTTTTGTCGCCCTCTCGCAGCGGTGAATCCGCTTCGAGGGGTTCATTGCTAAACACATCGAGGGCTGCCCCGGCGATGCGTCCTTCCTTGAGGGCTTCGGCTAAGGCCGCTTCATCAATGAGTCCCCCACGAGCGCAGTTAATGATGCGGGCCGTGGGTTTCATTTTGGCCAGGACTTCTGCGTTGATGAGGTTAGCGGTTTCTTCGGTTCGAGGGATATGAAGGGTAATATAGTCGGCTTCTTGAATGAGAACATCGAGTTCTACGAGACGACAGCCAATTTGTTCGGCCCGTTCGTTGGAGATGTAGGGATCATAGGCAATCAGTTTCATGCCCATGGCTTTGGCGACATTGGCGACATGGGAGCCGATTTTACCTAAACCAATCAATCCTAGAGTTTTCTTGTAGATTTCTGCCCCGATAAAGGCTTTACGATTCCATTCGCCGTTTTTGACGGAGTGGTTGGCATCGGGGACATAGCGAGACAGAGACATCATCATCGCTAGGGCATGTTCGGCAGCCGCGATGGTGTTGCCTTCGGGAGAGTTGACGACGACAATCCCCTGTCGGGTGGCGGCCGCCACATCGACGTTATCAACGCCAACTCCGGCACGACCAATGATTTTCAGTTGGGCGCCGGCTTCGATGACCTCTTTGGTGACTTGGGTTCCCGAACGAATCATGAGGGCATCGTATTCGGGGATAATGGAGATGAGTTCGGACAGGGGGAGTCCGGTTTTGACATCAACTTGCGCGACTTGAGAGAGAATTTCGATCCCTGCGCGATCGACGGAATCGGAGACAAGAACTTTTGGCATAATGTGCAGCTTGGTGTTCGCTTGTGGCAACCCCTCCCCATCGCTGGTGTGTTGGTTGGGGAGAAGAGGGCGCGATCGCTGGTGATTTGACGTTTGCAGCTTATAAACACACTGCTCCACCGCCCGCCCGCAGATAGCCATTGTATCGGGAAAGTTGCACCGAGGGCGCTTTTTTCCGAGATGTCTTTGGGATCTCAGGAGACTTCAACTCGGTGAGCGAGTCCGACAGCTTGGCTTAAGTGAGATAGGCCCTGTTGCTCTAATTTGCTGATGAGTCCTGAGAGAATCTGTTTCGGCATTTCCGGGCCTTGGTAAATCCAGCCGGTGTAGACTTCGAGTAGGCTGGCCCCAGCGGTGATTTTCTCCCAGGCATCCTCGGCGCTGGCCACGCCTCCGGTGCCAATAATGGGCAGTTTTCCCTGGGTATAGTGCCAAATCTCGCGAATGACCTCCGTTGAGCGAGATTTTAGGGGCGCACCACTAATTCCTCCGGCTTCGTCTTGGAGGGATTTTCCGGTTTTGGCCAGTCGTTGCGTTTTTAATCCCTTGCGGGAGATGGTGGTGTTGGTGGCAATCACTCCACTTAACCCTAGGCCCATCGCCAGATCAAGAATGGCCCGTATTTCCTCGGTTTCCAAATCTGGGGCAATTTTGACTAGAATAGGCTTAGCATCTACATTCATGTCCATCAGGGTTTTGACAATCTGCTCCAAACGTTCTGGAGCCTGGAGCGATCGCAGTCCTGGGGTATTGGGCGAAGACACGTTAACGACAAAGTAGTCTCCCAACGCCTGCAAGGTTCCGAAACTGTCGCGGTAGTCCCCCGTTGCATCATCGAGGGGGGTCACTTTAGATTTACCCAGGTTAACGCCAATGGGAATCTTGGGAAGTTGCGGCGATCGCACCTGTGTTAAGTTCTCGGCCATGGTCATGGCCCCGCAATTATTAAACCCCATGCGATTTAAGGCAGCTTGGTCTTCAACGAGACGGAACAGTCGCGGGGGAGGGTTTCCCGGTTGGGGATGCCAGGTGACGGTTCCGAGTTCGGCAAAGCCAAATCCCAAGGCTCCCCAAAACTCTCCCACTTCGCCATTTTTATCAAAGCCAGCCGCTAAGCCGAGAGGATTGGGAAAACGTAATCCCCAAAGGTTTTGCACAAGGCGCTCATCGCGAAAACAAAATTGCGCTTCGAGTTGGGAGGCGATCGCCCCGGCGACAAAATTCGGCGGGGAGACGCATCTCTGGCGCGATACATATCGTAAACTCGCCATCAGTTTCCCATGCCACCATTCTGCATCGGCAGTGGCAAATAGGACCGGACGCACAATGTGTTGATATAGGTTCATGTCAATTCTTTAAACTTCATTGTCTCAATTCAACCCTACATTGGGACTTCACGGACATTGGGACTTCACAGATCGCGCCGCCGGCAGCTCAAACTCGACGTTATCCGATCGTCAAATATCATCATAAAAAAAACTTGACAAAAACAAAACTATATGCAGTAAACGTCTCAGCAATTCACTCTCAAGTATTAATAATCACGACTGCTCCCTTACGCCACTGTTGTCTGTGACCCCCTGAACTGTTCCCTCCCCCACCCGGCTCATGCAAGATACTTACACGACCACTTCCGCTAATCCTCTAGTTAGTCTCAGTCATACTCTACAAACCCTCCGGGAACAGGAGACGGTTGAAATCCTGGTGAAAACGACCTTAGACTATCTCCGCACTGAGTTTAACTACGCCCTACTTTGGATCGGACTCTACGATCGCCTCAGTCATCGTTTACGAGGGATTGATGGGGAACTCAGTCAAATGGCTCAGCAAACTCTGCCTCAACAGTTTGCTCTGAGTCCTGGGGATATTATGGAGCAAACGGTGATTCAACAAGCACCGGTTCAAGTGGCGGATTTACGGGAAGAAAGTCGGGCAGGGCAATGGCAAACGGTGGCTAGTCGTTATGGTATCCAGGGAACGGTTGTTTTTCCCCTCTGTCACCGTCATCTGTGTTTTGGGGTTGTGGTGTTAGGTTCAACGCTCTGGGGCGATTTTCCCTCGGTTGAGCAGCGATCGCTACTGTCGATGCTCTTCGGGGAGTTGGCGATGGGGTTGCATCAGGCGGAGATGGATCAGCAACGGGAACGGCTCAAACGTCCCCATGAGCCGCTGTTGGAGATGATGTCTCAGTTGCAAGAGTCCCAAAGTCTCGACGATCGCCTACGCAACATCGTCGCCACAACGCAACAGTTTTTGCTACCGGCTCGCACGCATATTTATTGGTATGACGGCGATCGCGCCCTATTTTGGTTACGGACTCAAGAACAGGCCTCGCTCTCGTTTCGCAAAAGTGCCACGCGCGGCAGCACCTCTCGTCAGGAAACGGAGAATCGCGACAGAACGGAAATTCCTCTGGCGGAGTTTAGCGGCTTTCATAAAACCCTCTGTGATAACCGTATCGTGGCCATTGGTGAAGCCTACTCATCTCTCAAGGCCGATGCGACGAGTCGTTTGATGGCCCAAATTGGCGCGCGATCGCTGCTGGCGGCGCCGATTCTCTCGAAAGGGAAGTTATTAGGGTTTCTCTCGGTTGAAGGCACGGAAGCCCGCATTTGGCAGGAAGGGGAGAAGGACTATATTCGGGGGGCCGCTCAGTTGGTGGCCCTGACGACCCCGCTGTCTCATCTGCAAGAGCGCATGGCCGAGATTGAACTCGATCGCGATTTGACGATTGGTTTACCTCAGGGAGCCACCAGTTTAAACAGCTATAGTCAACGGCTCAGTCAACGGCTTCATGATGCGCCGGTGTTGGTGTTTTCGGCGGATTCACAGACGAATCAGATTGAGCTGGTGTCGGCTTATCCGGCTAGTTTGGGTTGGGAGGTGGGAGAGTTGTTTCCCTCCCTGTCTTTTGTGGATTGGCAGTTGCTGCAACATAGTGAGGGGGCGATCGCCCTGCAATTGAGTGATGATTTTAATGAGGCCTCGACTCGCGGCGGTGGGGATATGCGCTTTACGTCTTGGCAACCGTTGTTGATTGAGGCGGGGGTGCGATCGCCGCTGATTGCTAATACAGAACCGGGACAACTGCCTAAAAGCTTTGTGGTGATTGCTGAGCCGTCGTCGCGAGTTTGGACGACTTCGGAACGGGAGTTACTGACGCTCGCGAGTCGTCAAGTGGGGCAAATCCTGCGCAGTCAAGCGATTCAGGAGAACAGTCAGCAAAATCAGCAGATGGTGAAGGGAATCCGGCATGGTTTGGATTGTTTGGCCAACGCTCCCAATTGGCAGGCTGCTGAGTCGAGTCATTTACACTATCTGGCGGAGATTTTAGAGTCTCCGTTTGTTGGCTTAGTGACGTGGGAGCCGGGGTTAAAAACGGCAACGCTCAGTACGTTGGTGGCCCAGGAGGCCTATGAAATTCCTCAAGGGCAAGAGATTAATGTTAAGAAAGAACGACTGTTGCAAAAGGTGATGTCTTGGCAAGGGATGTTTGGCCCGGTTGCGGTGACGCGTTTGCCGGCGGCGACTCAGACCTGGTTGGAGCCGTTGCAGGGATTGGTGTTGCGGGCGATCGCTCTGCAAACGATCACGAGCAGTCGCGCCACTGGGGTGATTTTGGTGGCAGATACGCCGCAGCGGGAGTGGGGTGAGCGTCAGGTGGAGGCGTTGGAATTGCTGGCGGGCCAGTTGGCTTGGGGGCGACGGGCGATGTTATTGGAAAAACGATTGAATCGCTATCGCGATCGCCTTGACCCCTTGAATTGGTACAAACAGCACCGTTTGGAGGAGCTTTATCGGGGTATTGGCTTGGATATTAAGCAGCTGACTCAGTTGACGGATTTGACGGGAGGGCTATCTCGTTTGGATGAGGATGATAGTCGGGCGCGATCGGTTCAACAGGTGCGTCACCAGGAACTACTACGTCATTTGTCGGATAATCTCACTGGGGCGGTGAATCTCCTCAAATATGAGCAGTGGCGTTTGCAATTGAATCCTGAACCGATTTCTATTGTGCGGCTGTTTTCACGGGTATTGGAACGGGTTGAACCGGCGACGGCGAAACGACAGATTTGGATGCAGGTGCATCGGGATCAAAATGTGACGCTTTATGCTGATCTGGCTAAGTTTGAGTTGGTTTTTGTGGAGGTGTTGTTGGCTGCCTGTCGGCGATCGCCCACGGGAGGACGAATTGATATTTGGTATCGTTCTGTCATTGAGGAAGGTGAGGGAAATCAGGAGTTTGTGGAACTGTCGGTTACGGATAGTGGTGAAGTAAGTCCCCGTATTTTAGGGGCATTTCAACCAGCGATTCTCAGTGCCCCACGGGAGAATCGCGATCCGCTGGTGGCGTCACCGTTGGATCGTCCACCGGGGTTGGAATTGATTATTTTTGAACGGTTAATGCGTCAGATGGGGGGAGACTTTTTGATTGAGAAAATTGAGGATGGACGAATTGTGAGTCGTCTGTTGGTTCCTACTTTTTCGTAAGGAGCAATTTCAAGAGGCGATATTGCATCCGCTATTGTGGGCGATCGCTCCCCCGCCTGCTAAGATTTCAGCATAAGATTTCAGCTTAGGAGAGTTTACTATGAGTTTAGTGATTTCTGATGACCTAGTAAAGGCGAGTGGCTTTTCTGAAAATGAGCTATTGTTGGAAATTGTCCTGATGTTGTTTCAGCAAGATAAAATTAGTTTGGGGAAAGCCAGTGAGTTATTGGGACTGCATCGGATGCAGTTTCAAAAACTGATTGCTGAGCGAGGGATTTGTGTTCACTATGATATTGATGAGTTTCAGGAAGACCTCAAAACTTTAGAGGAAACGGAGTGGTCATGATTGTCGTCAGCAACACTTCACCCCTTTCCAATTTAGCGAAGGTTGAGCAATTTAGCCTAATTCCTCAGCTTTATGGTAGAGTTTCAATTCCCTGTGCGGTGCATGAGGAATTATTGGATCCCAGAGCGGGGGACATTGTGATTACAGCAGTGCAATCGGCAACTTGGCTGGATATTCAATCCGTACAAAATCAAAGGTTAGTTAATGATTTAAGAACCCGTGTCAATGTGGGAGAGGCTGAAGCCATTGCACTGGCGATCGAAATGAAAGCAGCCCGCTTAATTATTGATGAACGGTTGGGTAGACAAACTGCCAGAGAGTTTGGGGTAAAGATTACAGGAGTTTTAGGGATTCTTCTCTTAGCAAAGCGCCAAACAATAATTACGCAAGTTCAGCCTATTATGGATAGTTTAATGCAACAAGCAAATTTCCGCATTAGTAGCCAACTGTATGCAGATGTTTTGATGGCTGCGGATGAGTTGGTCACTTAACAATGTGGCGATCGCGTTTACGTCTGATAGAGAAATGAAATCCAATTCTACCAGATAGGGTAGAAATTCTTGATAAGCTTCTGAGCCGTGATAAGCACCACAAAGTCCACCGACTATAGCTCCAATGGTATCTGTATCACCACCCGCATTGATAGAAGTTAGCAAGGCATCCTTGGGATTTTGTATATCATGAACGAAGAAGTACAGGCTGGCGGCTACACCCGGCGGACTAAATCCTGCTGTGGGGTGTCCCTTCTGCCCTATAAGTCTGTATATTTGCTTGACAAGTTTTTAGTTTTATGCAAGCAAAACGAGTTATCTTTAAAAAGGGCAAACCATGATTAATTGGCAAGGAAAAATTGAGAAAAACCCAAATATTTGTCATGGCAAACCTTGTATTAAAGGAACCAGGATTATGGTTTCGGTCATCCTGGATAACCTGGCTGAGGGATTGACGTTAGCAGAAATTGTTGAGGACTATCCACCATTAACTTTAGAAAATGTGCGCTCGGAGATCGCGTATGCTGCGGCACTAGCAAGAGAAGAAGAACTGTCGCCAACGCGATAATAATGATCTTATTTTAAGGATTGACCATTAAAGATGGCAGTGGTTTCTCGACTGTCTATGGTCATATTGTCTGGACAGGCAGGGTTGAGAGTTTCGATTTACAGCGATTTTACCTCACAAACCGATTTTTGGGCAAAATCTCTGTGGGGATGCGGAAACTCTGGTCAAAGCTCGGTTAGACTAAGGAATATGGTACGTGTCACCGCGATCGCCTTGGCGACTTCTAAACCTTAAGAGGTACTAGAGTGTGAGTAACGCTCGAAATCCTGCTTGTTTAAAATAGGCATCAGCGGTTAGTGCGCCTGTTATCTTTCGATAGCAATATAGTTTCCATAGCTTAAAACTTAAACGATTTTTGTTTGTTTAAAATAAAAATACCAGAAAATCCACTCAAGAATAGACTAATCCAATCTAAGATTTGCATAGTATTTTTATGAAATAAAAGTAGGTAGTGTCCGTATTACTGTTCACAGTTAAATTTTTGTTCAACATTGCCTGTTTTATCAATTAACCACTTATTTTCCGTCTGACTTAATACAACTTCAATAACCTGGCTCTCACAGGCAGTGTAACCATCAACTGTTAAGTATTTTAACCATACTTTTATTTGATGTTTATTTTCGGATTGGCTTAAAGTTAAAAAAGCATATATTTCAACTGTCTGAATTGTATTCCAAAAACTTTTAGCACTGTTACCACCATCATTTTGGTTGTACCATGCTTTATACTCATCGCTCAATAAGTTTAAAGCCGATATCCGATCAGAAGGAGCTAGATTATAATATTGTGTGATAACTTCTTTTGGATTTAGCTGAGGTTGTGAGTTCTCATTTACACCATTCTGAATACCTAATCCAAACAAATTAACTTTAAGTTCACTTTTCCAATTCCAAAAAACTATAATAATGAAAGCAAAAATTGAAGAAAAAATCAATCGATTCTTATCAAATATTTTTGGTTTATGTTGTCGTTTTAGAGCTTCAAGTATTTTTTTGCTAATTTCTTTTTCATCATGCTTCATGTTTTTTATCCTCTATTAAACCTCTATCAAAGACGACCAATTGTAAAATTAAATTTTTTTCTGTTTGCCCACAAGTTACCGCAGTATGCTGTAACTTTTCCCTGGTAATTTTCCCGATCAAAATGCTTATTCGGCATATACAAAGTATAATTTCTATATATCGAATATTGATAAGTCGGTCGAAAACTTCTGTGAATTGACAATTGATTATTTTTTGTTTTATAACCAGGAATAGTACTTCTTACCTTGCGGCCGTTCTTATAATAAAAGTATACAACAGCATTACATCTATTATTTTCTAGGTGTGCCGTCTTTAATTCAAAGTTTATTTTTATATTTTTGCCTGAAGATCTACTGACATTGTGTTGGATTTTAAGTTTGCTTATATTAATTCTAGGCTGACTTTCCCATACAAAAAAAACTACAATCAATAAAGCCAAAAAAGCAGAAAAAAACAATCTACTTTTATCAAAAACTTTAGGTTTTTGATGTTTTTTTAGGGCCTGAAGTATTTTTTTACTAATTTCTTTTTCGTCATGCCTCATGTTTTTCGTCCTCTTCTAGAGCAGCTTTAATTTTTTCTTCAATTGAATTTTTCTCCTGAGGTGTTAAATCTTCAGAGCTTCCATCGAAAGAAGTATTAATACGAGATTTTTTTATTCCCTCAATTGACTTGATGAAATCAGTTAATTCAAGCTTGATTTTACCTTTACGAGCTGCTCGCATTGCCGCATCAATCACAGCATTCTTAATATCCCGACCGCAAACATCATCAACTTTAGCTAGTTCTGCTAGGGACACATTTCCTGCTTTTGGCATTTTGTCAGGGAGATGTTTTGCCCAGATTTTTTGACGACAAGTTTCGTCTGGCATTGGAAAATTTACATGACGAACCCTGGTTTCAAAGGCTTTATCATAGTTTTCCACTAAATTTGTGGAAAAAATAACCACCCCGCGAAATCGTTCTAAGCAGATAAGTAGCTGACTCCGCATGGAATTAATCGCTTGCTCTGAACCTTGATTGACGCTAGTTAGTCGTTTTGACAGTAACGAGTCAGCTTCATCGATAAACAGCAAGGCATTTTCTCGCTCTGCTGCCATGAAAATAGCTTCAACATTTTTGGGTCCTTCCCCGTGATACATACTCTCAATTTGAGCATAACTGGCGACCAAAATCGGGCGATTAATTTTAGAGGCGATTGCGTGTGCGGCTAAAGTTTTACCCGTTCCCGGTTTGCCATGAAAATTGAGAGCGGTACGAGGAAAAGGCTCAATTTGTCGCAACCCCCACTCATCAAAAACTTTGGATTCTAATTCAATTAAGTCAACAGCTAACAGTAAGTCTTCTTCTACTTCGTTGGTGATAACTAATTGCTCGAAAGTAAATAAAGGTTGAGTGGGTTGATATTTTTTGGCCCGGTCTTCAGGGGATAGATCGTAGTTAGATTTGTTTTCTGCAGGATCGTTAGATACGTCCGCTGATTTTTGACCGTTTTTCTGATTTGCCGATTGAGTCCCTACAGCAATCTGGATCTCCTCAAGATCAGTTTCATCCAGTAGCTTATTGACTGCATTAAAAAGTCTAGAACGACAAACAGCAGCAACCGCTTCAGGAACGCGATCGGGAATACCTTGTACAATGAGAGAAGAAGCTTTGTTCATTTTTGGGGATTTTGGAAAGTTCTCGGAAAGTAGATGAATGTATTAGCTATATCAGCGATTCCTCTGACTAACTCCAAAAGGCAAGTTCTGTTTTGCCAAAATCGTGAGCCTTTAGTATTTCTGAGTCTACGGAACTTGCTTCGATAACTCTAACGTCATAAACTTTACTGTCTTTTTGAGCGAAGATTCCCTGAGCGACCTGATAATTTTCGCTTTCAGTCTTTTTTAGCAAAGTAAACTCTAGGTAATCTCTATCTTTTATTTCCCGGCGATCGCTCTCAACCATCAAATCTGCAAATTGTCTAAACCAACTTACTAAGGAAGATACGGTTAGAAGGACAAAGTAAACCTTTGGCCATGCACCACTCCAAGCATTCCAAGGATAGTCCGAAGCGCTCATAAGCTTTGCTATGTATAAATTGCTACTTCCTTTCTTCCATAATCATGGGCCTGAAGTAGATCTGAATCAACGTTAGATGCTTTGATAACCCGATGTTTTTTGATTTGTCCTGAATCTTGGCTAAAAACCCCTTGAATTACATTACATTCTCCACTAGCAATTGCCCTTTGTACAGTAAACCCTAGATCATTTCCAGCAACCACATAAGCATTTTTTCTAAACCAATTTACTATTTCATCTAAACTTAGAAGAATAAACGTTATTGTCACATAGCCAGCGATCGAAACTGCTGCCCAGACAGCCGCCCAAGTTAAAATTGTTACTGGATCCATTTTGTGTCTCCTTATTGCACAATAATTACATCTTTGTCAGCAAAGCACTCTTGTAACTCTTCATCTATCTCTCTAGCGATAAACTGACGACCGTAAGGTCTACCCAGTGAGTCACAAACTAAATCATCATTTTGGTTCAAAAACATTTGAACTATATGATAGCCTTGGGGATGAGGCTTCCGAAGTAGAGCGCCTTTCTTGATTCTTGAATCGTTTGGGCGATCTCCCACGAAATATTTCATGGCATCGTCATAACTAATCAAGGGGATAACTTCTGGTAATCTAAGCAGATCACGCAACAAGTCCCCGAATTGACTAAAGACATCCTGATCGACGCGATCACTTTTTGGATTTATATCTTTTAATTGGACATAGGTAAAATAGTTAGATCCAAAGGCATTGCTCAACTTTCTATCTAAATTTCTTGCAACTAACTGACGACCATAGGGACTTCCATCTGGACGGCACATAATTTGGTTATACTGATCTAAAAAAATCTGTATTAGAAGTTGTCCTTCAGCATGGGATTGTCGGATAGTTACCCCAGTTCTGATCGCAGAATTTTGAGGTTTATCACTCTTGAAATAACTAACTACCTGCTCAAAAGTTATGATGGTCTGTATTTCTGGTATTGCCAGGATTTCGGGCAACCATTCTTTGATGTAATCAACTATTCTCTTTTCATCTTCGATAGTTATTTTATTTTCCCCCTCAGAGGGTTTTTGGGAAAACCAGTTTAAGATCATAAAGTTAACTCTAATTAAAGTCCAGCATGGCTGATCTAATTTTCATTCATTATCATCTCAACTTATTTTCAATTTGCCAACCCCCATATGTAAGACTTAGGGGGACTTTAAACTCAAGACCCAAAACCAGGATTGTGATAAAAAATAATATTCTGTGCCTAAAAAGGTGAAAATGTGCCAAAATGGGGGTGCATGAATAACAAAACTATAACCTGGGTGAACAGCTATGGAGATTCAGGAAGCGTTGCAGTGGACCGATCGCCTGCTTCTAAAGACTACGGGAAAACACCTAGATAGCCTGCAACGTGCCATCTTAGAAGGTGCATGGCAAGGTAAAGGATATAAAGACATAGCAGACGAATACCACTGTACGAGCGATCACGTCAGGAAATCAGCATCCGACTTATGGAAACTCCTCTCGGAACTACTGGGAGAGGATGTTAAAAAAAAGAATGTGCGATCGCTCATCGAAAATAAAATATTCTCTTATTACAACGATGGCGTACATATCGGCAATCACATAAATAATGTCTGTAGTGAGTTATACAACGAGCCAAAAAACTCAACCAACCCATCGTCCACCAGTAGCCAATCCGATACCATACCCCGCCAGGATCTTAGCCAAGCCCCCGAATACGATCGCCTCCACCCCCGTCACAACGAACTCACAACCCTCAAACAGTGGATAGTCAGCGAACATAGCCGCATCATCACCCTCACCGGATTATCGGGAATCGGTAAAACCGCCCTCGCCAGACAACTCGTCGAACAAATAAAAGACCACTTCGATCGCCTCCTCTGGTGTAGCCAGCGAAAATTCCCCAACCTACAAACCCTACAAAACCACATCAGCCAGTTTGTCGCCACAACCGCCACCCCCCAGCCATCCCTCCTAGAATCTCTGAGAACTCACCGTTGCTTCATCATCCTCGACGACTTCCAACACAGCCTAACCCCTGGTCACTTCGTCGAAAGCTACCGTCGAGACTATCAAGGCTATAGTCAACTCATCCGTGAACTCGGGACTCTCTCTCATCAAAGTTGTGTTTTGCTGCTGACTTGGGAACAACCCCCAGACATCGCCGCCTTAGAAACAGAAACCCACCACTGTAAAACCCTCGCCGTTCAAGGGTTTCCTCAACTGGCCAGCCAAATTCTCCGCGATCGCCAACTCCAAGACCCCAAACAATGGCCAGAACTCAGCCAACTCTTCAACCATAACCCCTTATGGCTCAATATCACCGCCTCGACCATCCATGACTTGTTCAACGGTAGCGTCCAGCAATTCCTCTCCTACCCCAGTCTCTTTTTAGGAGACTTAGAACCCATCCTCAACCGACATTATCAACGCCTCAGCGACTCGGAAAAAACCTTGCTAAATTGGTTAGCCCAGCAAAACCCGCCCGTCACCATCAACCAGAAACCCTCCAATCTTTTATCGAACCGAGAGTTCTTAAAAGCCGTCCAATCTCTCAAACGACGCAGCTTATTAGACTCCTCATCCCATTTAACCCTACAGCCCGTCATCCGACAATACATCCGCAACTTGGCTGAATGCGGGGACTCAAACTAATCCCAGTCCCCGAATACACCTCACCCCCAATTATCGGGGTGGGTAGGTTTCCTCTCGTTCACCCTCAAGGGATGGCTGACTCCAACGGGTTTTTAGACCCAGTTGGTGGGATAAATTGACAACCTCTCGGCTACTTTCTGCTTCCTTTCTCTTAGCTCGTCCACCGAAGCGATGGACATAGCCCGAACCGATTCGCACAATCCAGATTTGAGCATCAGGGTGAGTGGCTTCAAGGCGATCGCAGGCGGGAATTTCACTCGCATCGACTTCAAACTCTCCGGTTTCTAAATCAATCACCACAATAGAAACCGGGTTGATGGCAAAATCCCTGTGAGAAGGCAAAACTCCGGTAGAAGCCCGGTTTCTGAGTCTCCACCGATATGTTATCCGCAATGGTGGGCGATCGCTCCTAACTGTGGCTCCTGTTGCTGGCATTGATGGCCGGGGTATGTTATCTTGAAAACAAGAAAATTAGAATTAAGTGGGTAAACATCACTCGCTATACTCCACCGGTTGGGCTTCCATAACCCCCCCCAGTTGGACTGCCCCCATAAAATCCAGGCTTTTGTAAAGGCAAAATACGAGATTAAATTCATTCATTGAGACGCATAGTTTTAAGTAAATATGATAGAAAATGAAATTTTAAAAAATGTTGAAAAACTCCCAGAATCTGTAAAAAAATCAGTTTTGGACTATACAGATTTTTTGGTGAACCAATATGCCGCAGACCCAGCTTCAACCTCCAAAGCACCCCGGCGAGGCGGACTAGGGATGTGGCAGGGTCAAATCTGGATGTCTGATGATTTTGATGAACCTCTGGAAGATTTCAAAAATTATATGTAACGATGAATTGCCTACTGGATACCCATACTTTATTGTGGTACTTGCAAGACAGTGAAAATTTAAGTGATAGAACCACCAAAATTCTAGAAGATGTCAATCATAATCTCTCATTAAGTATTGCTAGTTTATGGGAAATTTCAATTAAATTGGGTTTGGGAAAACTGAGATTACAGAAATCCTTCTCTGAATTAGAGGAAGTGCTACAAGACCTAAAAATAGGAGTTCTTCCCATTACATTCGCTGATACGGAGTGCTACCTGAGTTTACCCCTCCATCATCGCGATCCCTTTGATAGGATGTTGATAGCACAGGCCATGAATCATCGCTTGGTTTTGATTAGTTGCGATTCAGCTTTTGATGCCTATTCTATTCATCGAGTCTGGTGATACGTTGGCAGGATGTGAATCTGTTACGGTTCTTGATAAATTATAGCCAGGATTGACCATCAAATAGGGCAGTGATTTTTTGACTGTTTATATGAATATTGTAGCGATCGCCTCTCGATCCGGCGCATTTCACCCCACAGGCTAAACCCAACAGATGAAACAACGCCGGAACACACCCCAAATTATCGGGGTTGGCGACTACTCCCCAGTCACCGACAAACCATCCACCCAGATGCGAGGACAAACCCCACCTGGCGTTACCTCAGCCTCCGGTTCCACATAGATAATAGACTTGAGAACCTCGCGGATATCCCCCGCCACCGTAGCAGAATCCACACTCACTTTCTCGCCTTTATTGATTAACCAACCATCAAAGGGCAGAGAAAACGACCCTTGCAACGCATTCACTCCGGCGTGTAAGGCACTTAAATCATCAATAAAGACCAGATTATCCTCAGTCTCTAAAGAATAGGTTTGTTCCGGTTGCGACGCCGCAAAAATATGATAAAAGTCAGGACTAATCGTGACTTTTGCACCCATATTCGCATGGCCCGTCGGTTGCGCGTTCATCCGTTTCGCCGTTCCCGCACTGTGCAGAAATCCCGTCAAAACACCCGCTTCAATCAAGGGAACCCGGCGCGTTGGCGTGCCTTCCCCATCAAAGTAACTCGATGTAGGATTATCCTCATGAAGGGCATCATTAAACACCGACAACAGTGGCGATGCGACCTGGGTTCCTAGGGAGTCTGGCTTCGATAAACTGCGGTTGTCGAGAATGCTTTGAGCGTTGTAGAGATTAGAGAAAGCGTTAATCAGACTCAAAAAGGCTTCTGGGGAGAAGACAACCCGATATTTACCAGTTTTGACTTTCTCATAGTTGAGGTGGGAAATGGTTTTTTCCGCCGCTTCTTTCAAGCAACCCTCAAAGTCCAGATAATTGACTCCCACATCCACCTTATAAGCGCCCGCAGAACGGGGTTTCTTGCCCTCTTGTTCCGTTTTGCTGTAGAGGTACACCGAAGCCACAGAATGGGCTTCATGACGCTGTGCGCCCTCGCTATTGAGATAGAAGCGATCGAGATCTCGTTGCGCCAGTCCATTATAGGGAACACTGGCGATCGCCGGATGAGCATCAAGTAACTGTTTCTCCAAATCCACCAACCGCTCAATCAGTTCCGTCACTTCCGTCGGCGGAACCTGAACCGTCTTCAAGTTCTCGATCGGTTTAGTGGCTTCGGGGCTAAAATCAGGAACATGATCTTTGGCCCCAAATTCACTGGCTTCAGCGGCGGTTTTTAACGCCAACTCCAACCCCTTGGCATTGCTATCTGTTGTCGAAGCAATCCCCACAGTGTTGTTGTCATTCCAGACACGCACCGTCACACTAGAACGATTGGAGGCTTTCACTTGTTTCGGTTCGCCGCGATCAACTTGAACACTGGTTTCATCAACACTGGAACCAGAGATGTCGTATTTACGGATACCGATTTTTTGGGCAATCTCTTGAACTTGGTTAGAAAGGCTTTGAATGTCTGTCATAGAAGAGTTTGAGCTGAATTAGTTGATAGGTTTAAACGGATGCTAATGGGAGGTTGATGGGTTAAGCGTTCCAAATCCTTAACCCTCAAACAAAATGGAATCGAGGTTAATCACAACATCAGGGAAAGACAGCAATCTCAGGGAATCGCCCCGTTCTAAGGTTTGATATTCCCGATAGCGTCCATTGTCGGGATGGCGATAGCATTCGAGTTGATGGGTTAAGGCGTTAATGAGCCAAACTTCGGGGATTGCAG
Organism: Phormidium sp. OSCR; assembly: GCA_001314905.1. GTDB lineage: Bacteria > Cyanobacteriota > Cyanobacteriia > Cyanobacteriales > Geitlerinemataceae > Sodalinema. The sequence goes on along the minus strand of LJZT01000027.1, from coordinate 25,785 downwards.
CAGCGGCGTAACGGGGGAGTTTTTCACTGCGATCGCTCTCCAAACTACTCTCAGCCACTTCAATCAGCAAATAGACATCAGCAGCTTGTGGAAGTCCAGAAAAATACTGGTCTTGCCGAGGTTTTAACAAACTGACATCCGGTTCAGGCTCCGATAAATCATTGAGAATAATCGGATTTTGAACATTGACAATGGTCATCTCTGAACCCAACAATCTCACAAAATGGTTGGCAATCTTCGTTACATAAGCCGCATGTCGTCTGCCAATTGGACTCATTTTAAAAATTTCCCCATCAATCAACTCTAGCCGCTCATCGGGGTGAAGAATCCCCAACTCAGCCATTTTGTGATAGTCCTTGACGGTGAACTTCCAGGTGGTCAATCCCATGACGTACCCTCCTTAATGTGCGTCTTAACGACCGCCAACGGTGATAGAATCCACTTTGATGTGAGGTTGTCCCACAGTGACATAAACACTGCCACTCACAGAACCACAGAACCCCGGCGCAAGTTCCACATCCTTGGAACACATGGAAATTTTATTCATGATTTCCGTCGCTTCCCCGATGAGAATTGCCCCCTTCAAGGGTTTAGTGATTTTGCCATTTTCAATCAAATAGGCTTCATCCACCCCAAAGTTAAATTCTCCAGTTGGTCCAACACTGCCGCCGCCCATTTTCTTGCAATAAATGCCTTTCTCAACGGAAGCAAACAAGTCTTCCACCTCATACTCACCAGGAGCAATATAGGTGTTGCGCATCCGGGAGGCGGCGGCGTGGGTGTAGCCCTGACGGCGACCGCTTCCGGTGCGAGGATGTCCCGTGCGCATGGAACCGGCTCGGTCAGAAATGAAGTTTTTGAGGATGCCATTTTCAATCAACAAAGTGCGTTGAACGGGCATTCCCTCATCATCCATATCTAGGGTTCCAAACTCTCCTTTCGAGAGTCCTTCATCCCAGGCGGTGAGATTTTCATGGGCAATTTTTTCGCCTTTCTTGTTTAAGAAGGGGGTCGTTTCCCGCTCAATTTGTGTAGTCTCCAGGAGATGGCCACAGGCTTCATGGAAAATCACGCCACCAAAGGAGTTGGCCATGATAATCGGGTACTGTCCCGACTCCACATAATCGGCGTAGAGCATAGTTCCGGCGGCTTCGGAGACTTCCTCAGCGGTGCGATCGTAGTTCCAGTCCCGCAGGAAGGCCGGGTTACTGCTATCGCCAATCCGTTGACTAATGGAGGAGCGGTTCTCACCATCGGCACAGAGGAGACTATAGCCGACGGATTGCGTCAGGCGAATATCGCGAGCAAACACCCCATCACTGGCGGCCACGAGAACTTCCTGCCAATCGCGGAAATAGGCGGCGCGACGGGATTGGACGTGTTTGGCTTTCTGGTTAATGCAGTCATTGGCCGCCAGCAGGACATCGCTCATTTCCCGCATAGAACTACAGTTAGCCAACCAACCTTCTTTCTGGTTGGTTTTGGCGTAATCGCGGGTGATTTCCAGGTTGATGTCGGGGATGTAGGCGTTATGTCCGGGGAGGGAGAGGCCCATGATAGCCAATCCTTTCTCTAGGGCAGCTTTTAAGCCGTCAAAGGAGAGGTCATTGGTACTGACGTAGCAGTCGGCTTTACCCCGGAAGACGCGCACCCCTGCACCGGTGGAGAGGCGGGGGGAGATGCTGGTAATGGCATCGTCTTCCGCGAGACAGCTAATGTAGTTAGTGCGTTCGAGGAAAAATTCGATAAAATCGGCTCCAGCAGCCCGTCCTAAGCCGAGAAGTGTCGCGAGGGGAGCGCGCCAAGTATCGTCGAAGCGATCGCTCGGGTTATGGGGTGTGACGCTGGGGAGTCCTTTGGTCAGTAATGCAGTCGGAGGCATATATAACAGTTTCTAAGATGATTGCTTAATTTATTGTAACGAAAAGAGGCAAGAGGCAAGAGGCAAGAGGCAAGAGGCAAGAGGCAAGAGGCAAGAGGCAAGAGGCAAGAGGCAAGAGGGAGAACCCACCCCGCCCTCCGGGCACCCCTCCCAGGAGGGGATGGCAAGAGGCAAGAGGGGTCGATTTTCCCCTGTTCCCCGTTCCCTGTTCCCTGTTCCCTGTTCCCTGTTCCCTGTTCCCCGTTCCCTGTTCCCTGTTCCCTGTTCCCTGTTCCCTTCTTCTCAACTATTGGCAATCAACAGTAAGGCCCAGCCCCAGCCGAGGAGAATGGCTAGAATCGCGCCAATGGCCGTATTGATAAAATTCACCACTTCATTGGTCATCCAGTCCAATTGCTCCTGGAGGGTGGCCCCAATTAAACTTTCAATATTCGTGGCAATGAAGGCCGCGACGATACACCAGAGCATTCCGATGCTGTCAATCATCTCTAATCCGTAGCCTAGGAGGGCGATCGCCACCGCTCCTACCAGTCCCGCCAGGGTCCCCTCCAAACTGACGGCTCCCTCGGTTCCAGCCGGCACAGGCTGCAAGCTGGTAATCAAAAACGTCCGTTTCCCGTAAGCTTTCCCCACTTCGCTAGCCGTCGTATCTGCCAATTTCGTGGCAAAACTGGCTACATAGCCCAGTTGTAGCAAGATAATCACAAGCGGAGGGACAGCCGGTAAGGGATGGCTGGGAACCCCTTGAACTTGGGCGTAGAGGGCCAGGGCGATCGCACACAAGGTCCCCGTCAAAGCTGACCCCCAGACATTCTCCGGCCCCCTGGCCCCATCTCGCTTCTCGGCAATTCCCGCCGCCTCTTTCTGGGCTTTACCAATCCGCGTCACCGTTGAACCAAATAAGAAATAAAACATGACAATCATATAGCCTTGCCAACCGAGACAGCCCCAAACTAAAACGCCTAAAATCCAAGCATGAATGTAACCAGCGGGAGTTAGCAGTTTTTTAGGTAGCAGAGCGGCAAATAGCCATAAAACACTATTTAAAATAATGGCAAACAGCCAAGGATGCAGGCGAATCCACTCAAAGCTGCTCAAATCAAACATAGTAATTAACCCGAAACAATCAAGATTAAATAATTAGCAAAATACCGTCTTTTGGGTTGAATGACAGGTCTTCATGTCATGCCGTTTAATGGGTTGCATGAAGCAGAAGGTCGTAGGGGCGAACGGCCGTTCGCCCCTACGATAAGGGTTTGAAGCGGCTATCAAGATTTGCTCATGACCCTAAATCCTGAAAACCCGATTGACTGACCTGGAACCGAGGCCGTTAGGGACTAGATACGGCGTCTAGTTCCATATCTCGTAGGTTGAACAAGAAGGGAACCGCCGGCGAGTCACTGCCAAGCACTAACACTTTGGGCATTTGTGCGCCCCCTTCGCGCCAGGCTTGGATGGCTTCTTTTTGCAGCACTAAGCGTCCACCCTGAGATTTTAGGGTTTCTGCCAGGAGTTTTTGGGCTTCAGCTTTACCCCGAGCGCGGTTAATCTCCGCTTGGGCTTCCTGTTCGGCTTCTTGAGCCACATAGACCGCTCGGCGGGCACGCTGTTCGGCGATTTGTTTCTCTTCAACCGCTTTGGCAAACTCCCGCGAGAAGTTCAAGTCAACCACACTGGTATCGAGAACAATTACCCCATATTTCTCCAAACGACTTTGTAGGGCGATGTCAAAATCATATTTTAACTCCGTCCGTTTGGTGATACTTTCCTCAGCAGTACGCCGGGCGGCGGCCACTTTGAATGATTCCTGGGTTTGCGGGGCAATCACTTTGCTGACGATGTTCTGTAACGTCCCCTGGGTGCGGCGAATTTCCACCACCCGAGTGGGATCGAGACGGAAGTTAATGGCAAAGCGTCCCGTCAAATCCTGAAGGTCTTTGGTGGAACTTTGGGCGGGAACTTCAAACTTCTGAACCGTGACGTCATAGATATCCACGACAGACACCAGGGGGGGTTTGAAGTGAATCCCCTCTAGCAAGGCGCCATCTCGGGCTTTGCCGAGGATACTGATGACTCCCGCTTGGCCGGGAGAGATGACGACGAAGGAACTAAAGCCAATAATGGCGATCGCCGCCAGAATGGCCCCGATAATAATCGATTGTAAGTTCTGGGGGCTTGGCTGTGCGTTCTTCAAGGGTACGCTCCTAAATTTACGATGATTAATCTATGTCCCCTCTAGCCTATCGCAGCTTGAGGGAAGAACTCGGCTGCGCCAACCCAGAGGAGGGAAGTCAACGACCCCTATCGTCTCTCAAGGTTGGCTCGCAGAGGTGTTTACAGGGTGGTATTCACCGATACGGTATCGGCGGAGGTGGTGACGGTGGACTTGTTGCGATCGAGTTTCAACATCAACACCGACAAGGGCGGCAGACACAAATCCACGGACTGAGGATAATTATGGAACGACCATTGATCCGTCCATTTTCCGCCTAGATTGCCCATATTGCTGCCGCCAAAGTCCGCCGCATCGCTGTTGAAGATTTCGCTATAGAAACCGCTCTCAGGAACCCCGACGCGATAGTGACTATGGGGTTGAGGGGTGAAATTACAAACCACGACAATCACATCATCGGAGAATTTATCGCGCCGTAGGAACGACACCACACTATGGCTATTGTCATTGCAATCAATCCAGTCAAAGCCCGCTTCCTCAAAGTCTTGGCTATGGAGTGCCGGTTCCCGGCGATAAATCTGGTTCAGCGCACTGACAAAGCCTTTGAGATTCTGATGAGGGGGATATTGCAACAGATCCCAATCTAAATCATCCCAGACATTCCACTCACTCCATTGGCCAAACTCCATGCTCATAAACAGAGTTTTCTTGCCCGGATGCGCGAACATATAGGCGTACAAACAGCGCAAATTGGCAAACTTCTGCCATTCATCGCCGGGGACTTTACCCAGCATATTACTCTTGCCATGGACAATCTCATCGTGAGACAAGGCCAGGACGTAGTTTTCGCTGTAGTGATACCAAATGCTGAAGGTGATGTTGTTTTGGTGGAACTGGCGGAACCAAGGGTCCATCGCAAAGTAGTCCAGCATATCGTGCATCCAACCCATGTTCCATTTCAGGTTGAAGCCGAGTCCGCCGACGTATGTGGGCCAAGACACCATCGGCCAGGCGGTGGATTCTTCGGCGATAGAGAGAATACCGGGATAGTAGCTAAACAACACATGGTTGACTTGGCGTAGGAAGTCCGCCGCCTCAATATTTTCGCAACCGCCATATTGGTTGGCTACCCACTCTCCGTCTTCGCGATCGTAGTTGAGGTACAGCATTGAAGCCACCGCATCGACGCGAATCCCATCAATATGGAATTTATCAAACCAGAAAATGGCGTTGGCCACCAGGAAGTTCCGCACTTCGTTGCGGCCATAGTTGAACACCAGGGTTCCCCAGCCTTTATGTTCTCCTTTGCGGGGATCGGCATGTTCATAGAGGTGGGTTCCGTCGAAGAAGGCTAAGCCATGGCCATCTTTAGGGAAATGGCCCGGAACCCAATCGACAACCACACCAATACCGTTTTGGTGACATTGGTCGATGAAATACATTAAATCTTCGGGGGTTCCGTAGCGGGAGGTGGCGGCGTAGTAGCCGGTGACTTGATATCCCCAGGACCCGTCGAAGGGATGTTCGGCGACGGGAAGCAGTTCAATATGGGTGAAGTTGAGGTCTTTCACGTAGGGAACCAGGCGATCGGCCAGTTCTCGGTAGGTGAGGAAGCGCGCACCGGGTTTCAGGTCTGCCACCGCCACGGGGGGTAAAGGATTGCCCAGATAGTCGGTTCCTGGCTCGTCAAAGGAGGCATTCAGCCATGACCCGAGGTGAACCTCGTAGATGGAGACGGGGGAGGTCATGGGGTCTGTATTGCGCCGGGTTTCCATCCAGTCCGTATCTGACCATTGGTAACTGTCGAGATCGGTGACGATGGAGGCGGTTTTGGGACGGATTTCTTGTTGGAAACCGTAGGGGTCGGATTTTTCGTAGATATGGCCGTCGTAGTTTTTGATTTCGTATTTGTAGGGGCTACCGACTTGAACATCAGGGATAAACAGTTCCCAAACGCCGTTACCTCGTCTGGCCATTTGGTGTTTGCGGCCATCCCAACTGTTGAAGTCACCGAGGACGGAGACGTTACGAGCGTTGGGCGCCCAAACGGCGAAGTACACGCCATCGACGCCATTGCTGCTTAGGAAATGAGCGCCGAGTTTTTCGTAGATGCGGTGGTGGTTCCCTTCGCTAAACAGGTGAATGTCGAAGTCGGTGAGTTTGGGGGAGCGGAAGGCGTAGGGGTCATAGATGACGCGCTCGTGCTCGCCTTGTTTGAGACGCAGTTGGTAGTTGATGGGAAAGGGATCGGCGTTGTCTTGTTTGTCAACGGGGCGATCGAGTTCACATTCAAAGAAGTAGGGATGATGAACGGACTCCATGGGGTAGGATTTCCGTTCCTCCGCCAATTCTACCCAGGCGGCTTCGACGTCAGGAAGATAGGCCCGGACTACCCAAATTGATTTCCCATCCCGTTCGATGGTGTGAGCGCCGAGGACGGAGAAGGGGTCTTGGTGGCTGTTATTGACGATGTAGTCAATCTGTTCGGTGGAAATGGTTTTTGACATGAGTTTTAAGGGAATGGATGGGTGTTCAGGCTCTGTGCTGTTTTGTTATAGAGGTTCGGGGGCGATCGCACCCCGGTAGATGACTCAGCCTTAGTTTGACATGTCTGTTGTCTGCTGGCCAGGGTTGGCTATCCATCGCTGGTTTTCGCCGGGGGCTTCCCTGAAGATTTTGGCTGAAACAGGTTCGAGCAGCAATAAATCTTTACAGTCGAAGATACAGCAAAAACCCCTCTCTGTCGGGGAGAGGGGGCAAAAGTTAGGAAATCTCAACTTGATTGGGGACTGTTAGAAGGGGCTGAGGGTTCGGAACATCCGCAACAGTTGCAGCAAAAAAATGTTGTAGCGAATGTCTGAACCCAGTTGAGGAGGATCGCTTGGCTCTTGCAGTTCGGCTTGTAGGGCGGCATACTCGGCGGGAGTGAGGGGTTCGCCATCGAGGGGCGATCGCGCCTCAAGCAAAATCTCGTTGCGTAACACTTCTTCTGGGGTATCGTCGGCGGGGGGAAGGGCGATCGCTCTGCCGGGAACGGCCATTAACATCAGAGGCAATCCCAATATCCAACCAGCAAGGTGTTTACTCTCCATCATTGCGCTCGGTTATGAGGTTAATCCTGGGGGGAGGGGTTCATGACAGTGCTGATGAATCTCCTCAATCCGCTCAAATAGCCAAGGATAGTTCTGTCGGTAGTGAGGAATTAAGGCTAGGGGACTGAGCAGGCCCGCCGCCGCCATATCGGCGACACTGAGGCGATCGCCCACCAGATAGGGTTGGTCTTTCCAGAGTTGTTCTAATTCCGTTAAGGCCAAGTTTAGGCGATCGCGGGCCAGTTTAACTCCCGCTGGCGTGATCTCATACTGAAACCGCACCACCTTGACTAAGGTTTGCGCAAACCAGGAGGGATTGACGGACTTGCCCTCTTTAGCTCGGAAATCGTAATACATAAACCGTGTCGCCGTACCAATACTCTCATCGAGCCAATCTTCCAAGAGCCAGGCCCGGCGATCGCGATCGCGATCGCCCCACGTCAATGGCATCTCAGGATAACTCTGCTCTAAAAACTTGAGAATGTCCGTCGAGTCTCCCACCGCTTCGGGGCCGTCGGAGTGCTCAGGCAATAAGACCGGAACTGTCGTCAAACCCACCAGGGGCTTAAGTTTGAAGCGATGTACCCCAGGCGTTAAATTGCTCACCTCATAGGATAGCCCCTTATATCCCAATGCCAAGCGAGCCTTACGGCAATAGTGAGAGGTGCTGAACTGAAGAAGACGCATTGGCCAGGATCAAAAGTATTGAAAAAACCGTGAGGAGCCGTCCTAGAGAGCAATCTCAAAGACGTACTCCTCTGAATCCACTCACAGACTGGCAGACCCAACTCCTGGAGTTATGGGGTTACCCGTCTGGTCTGTCAAGTGTCAGAGTTGACACTATTCATCGTCGGAATCCTCATCATCGTCGGAATCCTCAGGCTCCATTGGGCCTTCCATGGGTTCTTGTCCTTCAGGCATTTCCCCAGGTTCGCCCCCAGGCATTTCCCCAGGTTCGCCCCCAGGCATTTCCCCAGCCCCCAGGCATTTCCCCAGGTTCGCCCCCAGGCATTTCCCCAGGTTCGCCCCCAGGCATTTCCCCAGGTTCGCCCCCAGGCATTTCCCCAGGTTCGCCTCCCGGGGGACCCTCTTGTTCCTGGGGAGCTTCCCCAGGATCGGTATCTGTCGGGGCGGTATCTTCCGCACATGCCCCCAGGGCCAGCGAAAGTCCCAGAATAGCCAGCAAACTTACGAGTTTAGCTTTCATGAATTTGTACCTCATTATGTCAAATGTCAACACCAGCAACTCAGAGTTGAAGCCAAGTCGAGCAGTGATATTGTAATTTAACTCAAACTTAACCTAAAGGATCCCTGATTTTCTAAAAAATGTGCCTATTGATAGACTCAACAGAGGTCTGCCAAGACCAATTGACAGTGTTAGGATGATGTGGACGAGAACTCAGACGGACATGATGGCCTCACTTTAGCTCAACGGCCCTGAGATTTCCAGGGCGGATTAGGGCGAAGACTCTGATCTGTGTCCCTGGTATTGCTCTTGTTATTGCTCTGATATTGGTGGTGTTTATGACTTACGCACGTCATTCTACATCTGTGAGACCCGCTCGTTCGACGACCGACACGAACCGAGTTGTGTCACTTGAACGCCGTCGGGCCTTACGTCGCCAGTCTGGCCAATTCGTGCGGACGGGGCAGCACCCCAATCCTTCCATCGTCATTCCCCTGCGCGATCGCCAAGCGCCCTCTCATGGGTCTGCTTCTGCCCGTCCTCTAGGGAGTCAACTGCCGTGGCTGCGCCGTAGCCTCACAGCCCTCGGTATCCTCCTGGCCAGTAGCACTTTGACGGTCTATGGTGGAACCGTCTATTCCCAACAACAATGGCACGAAGCCACCCGTGAACTCGAACAACTGCGTCAGCAAGAACGACAACTGGTGATTACGACCGAAGCCTTGCGGCAACATGTGATTGCCCTCGAAGACGATCACCCCGAGACGAACCTGGCCTCAGTCTCCGAGCAACTCCTCTACATCGAGCCAGCGGCCCCGCGCGATCGCCGCGACCCCTCCCGCCACAGCAACAGCACCTCCCGAGACACCCCTCCAACAGAATTTCCCCTCGGATACTAAAATCAAAACCGACCCATTTACGACTCAAAGGCTTAGAGATTGATGCGTCAACCGCGAGGTAGACCCGTTTCCCCCCGACAAAGACCCATGAGGCCCTCCTTCCCAAAATCCGGGATGCGATCGCCTCAGAGGCCCCGCCTTCCCCAATCTCGGCGTCCGTCCCAATCCTGGCGTCTTCGAGCGGCTCGATATCTAACCCTTCTCGAACAGGGGTTTAGCCACGGCAGCGAGGAGTTACAAGCCGTTGTAGCCACCCCCTCTCGGCTACGTCTGTTGGTGGTTTGGGCGGTGTTAGTTGCCGCTGGCTTAGGACTGACCCTAAATCTGTTTGCCCTACAAGTCCTTGACGGACAACGGTTCCAAGCGCAAGCGGCCGCTCAGCAACAACCTCCACCCCGTAGCCTGATCCCGCGCCGGACCATCATTGATGCGACGGGGATTCCCCTCGCCGTTGATCGCCCAACTTTTCGCCTCTACGCTCACCCGCAACTCTTTACCCAGTCCCCCGCTGAAATTGCCGCCGAGTTGGGAGTGTTATTAGATCGCTCCCCCGCCGAGCTTCAGCAGCAATTCAACAGCTCAGCCACAGGGATTCCCCTAGCCAATTGGCTTCCCGAATATCTGGCCGATCGCATTAATCGTCTGAGATTCGATGGCTTAGAACTGACCCCTTATTCCCGGCGTTTCTATCCCCAGGACGAGATGGCAGCCGCCGTGGTTGGCTATGTGGATTTTGATGGCCAGGCACGGGCGGGACTAGAACTTGCTCAAGCCGATCTCTTGCAACCCGATGTAGATTGGGTTGGAGAAGACCCCGACGAGACGGGAATTATTGACCGCGCGGCCCCAACCTTTGCCCGCTTTCAGAACCAGCGTCTGCAACTGACCCTCGATCATCGTTTACAAAAGACCGCCGAAGCGGTTTTAGCCCAGGCCATGGAAGACTACCAGGCGAAACAAGGAACGGTCATTGTCATGGATGCTTGGGATGGCTCGTTGTTATCGTTGGTGTCTTTGCCCTCCTATAATCCCAATGAGTATCACGAGGCTCCCCTCGATCGCTTCCGCAACTGGCCCCTGACCGATTTATATGAGCCTGGCTCAACCTTCAAACCGATTAACGTTGCCATCGCCCTCGAATCTGGGGCGATCGCCCCTAGCGACACCTTTAATGACCCCGGACACATCATTGTCGATGGTTGGCCCATCTCCAACTCTGACTATGCCTATGCTGGGGGACGAGGAGAACTCACCTTAACGGATATTTTACGGGATTCGAGCAATGTGGGCATGGTCCGCATCATGGAGCGTATGGCGGCCAGCGATTATTATGATTGGTTGAAACGGGTCGAGTTGGGTGAGCCGACTCATATTGATTTACCCTCGGAGACGCCGGGTGCCCTCAAAACTCGTCAGGAGTTTCTGGGTTCACCCGTTGAAGCGGCAACCACCTCTTTTGGGCAAGGATTTGCCATTACCCCGATTCAGTTAGTTCGCCTCTATGGCAGTTTAGCCAATGGCGGTTATTTGGTGACCCCCCATGTGGTGCGTGGCCTGACCGATACCGCCGGCCGGATACAGCAAGAACCGGAGCGTCCGCAACGGGTTCGCATTTTTTCTGAAGATACCGTCCAAGCTGTGGTGACGATGATGGAAGATGTGGTGGAGGCGGGAACCGGTCAACGGGCTAAAATTCCGGGGTATCGCATTGGCGGTAAAACCGGTACGGCGCAAAAAAGTTTAGAAGATGGGAGCGGCTATTCCAGTTCGGCGGTGGTGGCCAGTTTTGTAGCTATTTTTCCCCTAGAGAATCCCCGTTATTTGGTGTTTGTGGCGGTAGATGAACCTGTTGGTGGCTCAGGGGGACAGGTGGCCGCTCCTGTGAGTAAGTTGGTCATCGAACGGATGATTGGTTTATATCAAATTCCTCCAGGTTAAGACGATCCTTAAGAAAAATTAGAGTCAAGAGCGATGTTAAATCGGGTGCGTGTTGCGAAAGATAAAGCGGATTTGGTGCGATCGCTGCTACGTCAAGGAGACCTGACGACAGCTCCCTTCCCCACCTATGCTGATATTTTGGCTTTTGCGGCGGCCTTGGGGGCGAAACGTCAGCGGCGATCGCCCATTGGGGCCGCCGTCAGCCGAGAACCGACCCCAGTCGCCCTCGATATTTTTATTTCCCGAGGCTATGATCGCCTGATTCAATTGTTGGCGATCGTCTCGACGGAAGATGCAAAGATTCTCTCCCCGAGCAATGCTGAGGCGGAAGCCCAACGGGTGGCCATTTTCGAGGAATATGCCAATGGTGGATTAGAAATTTTGCAAGGGGAATTACGAGGGGTGATCGACTATACGGAACACCTCTTGTTACTATTGACGTTTGAAGCCAACCCCGATCAACCTGATCCCGATGGCTTTGATTTACGGCGGTTTTTGTAGAGACATAAGCAAGAGACCCCAGAACCGTCGCCCTATCAACCATCACAGCTCAACTCTCCTCCCTTTCTTCGGGAAAATGAAGAATCACCATAGAGGACTTCGGTTGACTGCGGGCGATCATTTCTGCGGCCCGGCCTAGGGCCGGGCCACCGGCACGATTTTTACCGGCAATCAACACCAACAAATCGTTCGGTTCTAAGACCGTAATCACCTGAACCACTAAGCCGCCACGCTTGACCTCCAACTCCACATCCGGCTTCAGCTCAGATAAGTCAACCTGTGGCGATTCGGCACGACTCGGAAGCACCTGTAGAATCGCTAAATCACTTTTCAACTCATCGGCTACCGACTGCGCTAACTTCAAGGTCGGCTGAAATAGAGGCGAGGCCACCTGAGCATCGGTGAGCGCTAATCGTACCCGTTGTATGTTTTCGAGGGGTTTGGGAAAGCGAGAGACTAAAACCGGAACATGGGATTGACGAACAACATTATCGATGACACTGCCAAAGAAATTTTCGCGATAGGTAGAATAGCCTTTCCAACCACAAATGACTAGACTCGCATTGCGCTCCTGGGCAACTCGGAGAATCCCCCAGTCGATAGAATCATCCACCCGAGCAATCGGTTCAACGGCCGCCACCGCCCCATGAGCAATCATCTCGGCGGCACTTAAAAGCCGTTTTTGCCCCTCGCGTGCCGCCGAGGACACAGGCCCCCCGCGATCGGATAGGACATGCAGCGGTAGCAGGGTTCCTTCTTGCCGCTTGGCCAAGATAATCGCCAATTGCAGCAGTCTATCTTCTGTATTGGGGTTGGCCACCGGCACTAAAATTCTTGTCCCCCATCTGTTTTGTGTACGGCTACTCTCCCTAGACTCCGACAACTGTGCTTGAGGCGTATCCAATTGCGCCCCCCAGCGAGCCGTAATCCAGGGCGAGGCGACACAGGTGACCAAAATCATGATGATCACCCCATTGACGGTCTCCTCATCTACTAAGCCAATGTCCAGGGCAACTGTTGCTGCCGCTAAGGTAGACGCTGCCTGAGCCATAGATAAGCCAAAACCCACCATACGACCGGGTCCTGACCACTTTAAAAACCAGCCTGTCCCCCAAGCGGCCGCAAATTTACTCGCGACTTCTGCCCCAACCATCACCCCTGCCACCAGCAAGGCCTCAGGCTTGTCGATCAAAATCATCGGGTCTACTAACATCCCGACGGAAATCAGGAAAAAGGGTACAAACAGAGTATTGCCGATAAACTGAATCCGATTCATCAGTGGACTGAGCTGGGGAACCAACGGTGTAATGGCAACCCCGGCTAAAAAGGCCCCGACAATTGGTTCAATTTGGATTAAGTTGGCTAAATAGGAAACTACAAACAGGGCCGCTAAGACAAACATAAATTCGGCTCTTTCATCACGGCCAAACTTAATAAAAAACCAACGACCTAGTTTGGGGATGCCCCATAACGTGGCAAAGGTATAAATAATCAGTGAAGGAATTAGAAATAACCAAAATGCTAGGGTTAGTTCTCCCTCTTCGGCTCGAACCACAACGGCTAAAACCAATAGGGCTAAAACATTGGTAATCAGAGTCGCCCCAAGGGTCGAGGTCACCACCCGCGATTTCATGATCCCCAGCCGACTCAACACCGGTAGAGCAACCAAGGTATGAGAGGCAAAGGTTGAGGCGATGAGAATTGCAGCTAGTAGGGAATAGTCCAGCATGAGCATAGCGGCTGTTCCGATCGCCATCGGGAATAAGAAGGTCGCCAAGCCAAAACTAATTGCTCCTTTTGCATTCTGCCGCAAATCTTCTAGGCTAGTTTCTAGTCCTCCTAGAAACATTAAAAATAATAAGCCAACTGTTCCTAATAGGTCGATAGTACTATCGAGTTCTAGAACTCCTAAGCCATGAGGACCCACCACAACTCCCGCTAAAATGAGCCCAATAATACCAGGCATTTTAAACCGCTCAAATAAAAGCGGCGCCACCAACATAATGGCTAGAATAATCAGGAAAATGGCAACGGGATCGTCGGTGGGACTGAGAATCTGGGCCAGGTAAAGCGGAAGTAAATGCTTGAGGTGACCACTGGCTTCAATCGGGCAAAAAAAGTTGATGGGATTCATGATTCTTATCCGGAGGGGGAACCGTTCGCCATGAAGGGAGGCGGTCAAAACGGCCGCCTCCCTTCATGGAAATAGTGTCTTAATAGTCTAACTGAACACTATGAGGCGTCCTAATGACCCTCAAACCCTAGCAGTGGCTAGCCGGCCCACTTCTCGGACACGAGTTCAGCTAAATCGACAACCCGTTGGCTATAGCCCCATTCGTTGTCATACCAAGCGACAACTTTGATGAGATCTCCGTCCATCACTAGGGTAAGACTCGAATCCACCACAGAGGACTCATTGGTACCTTTGTAATCCGAGGAAACCAACGGCTCATCGCTATAGCCAAGAATGCCTTTCATGGAACCATTGGCCGCGCCATGTAGCACTTCATTCAATTGCTCGGTAAAGGTTTTACGCTCAACCTGAGCCACTAAGTCAACAACCGAGACGTTGGGGGTAGGAACCCGTAGGGCAATCCCGTTGAGCTTCCCTTTCATTTCTGGAATGACCAGGGCCACGGCTTTCGCTGCACCGGTTGAGGTGGGAACGATGTTCATGGCAGCGGCACGAGCGCGACGGACATCCCGGTGGCTGGCATCGAGTAGCCGTTGGTCTCCGGTGTAGCTGTGGGTGGTGGTCATCGTTCCTTTGATGATACCGAAGTTTTCATGCAAAACTTTGACCACAGGAGCTAGACAGTTGGTGGTACAACTAGCGTTGCTGACCACATTGTAGTCTTCGTGTTTATAGGTTTCGTGGTTAACCCCCATCACATAGGTGCCGATTTCACCACCTTTGCCCGGAGCGGTAATCAGAACCTTTTTGGCTCCGGCTTGCAAGTGCTTGGATGCTCCCTCTTCGGTGACAAACACCCCCGTAGACTCGACGACTAAATCAATGTCCCACTCTTTCCAGGGGAGATTGAGGGGATTGCGATCGCTGACGCATTTAATCGTCTTGCCATTGACAATAATCGAATTACTATCGCAACTGACCTCTGCGTCTAACTTCCCCAGCATGGTGTCATACTTGAGCAAGTGTGCATTGGTTTTCGGGTCGGAGGTGTCGTTAACACCCACAATTTCTAACCCGCTATTTTCACGGGTTAACCAGCAACGCAAAAAGTTGCGTCCAATACGTCCAAAACCATTAATTGCTACTCTAATCACCTTGTTTCCTCCTAACAGCGATCGCCCACCAAATCGATAAACGGGCTTGACGTTACAATCGAGCTATAATGCTCGCTCACAGATCATCAATCTTGACAGACTGACTTGACAGACTGAGAGTCCTGCATCGTTGAGAACGAGTACAAACGGGAGGCCAAACAGGCCGCTGTGTAACCAGACGGGTCATCGCTCTCGTTTGATCGCCTCTACAGGCAGTTTTTAATCCAGTTGATGTCCCAAACGACACTGCATCTGAGTGCCTGGGGTCAACAAGTCGTTATGAAATTTTCGTGACGCAGTTCGGTGACTTTGACCTACATCTACCAGCCCAATACAGCATGACTATCGGGCTTGTCTGCTATCCTATCTGCTCTCCTTACCATTCTCCAACCACCTAGCTCTTAAGACATGGCGGTAGTACTCTGGTAAGTCTGGGTAGCGCCTCTCATCATATCGCAAAGCCTGTCCGTTTCCCGATCATTTTTACTGAGGTCAGGGACTAGAGAGCAGCAAATTACTCTGATTGACTCGCCAAGGTGATGAAGGCTACTTGGGATGACCGTAGCCGCCCAAGCCAGCTTAGGACCGAGATCATTAAGGTGAAGCGGGTCAAGTGAAGCGGGGGGCGATGGGGGGGCAGACAACTCCCTACGGTCAACCGCGATTTGGGGTCTGAGTCACGACGGGATATCATAGCCGTCAACCCCGGAAGTTGTCCTTGAGCCAAGGCAGTTCCATTTCCCGCTCCAAAGACTGATGCTTACATCTGATGGGTCATCTCTTGCCCATCTCGGTCAGATCGATGGTGTTCAATTTGTTCAAAGTCGTATCGCAAAATAACAATACCTGATATGATGTCGCGTGTTATCGGTACGGTGTGGTGTGTTAGGAGCGAAAATGCCGGATTCTGTTGATTTCAGCGGCAAGCCATTTCATTTCATCGGCATCGGTGGAATTGGCATGTCTGCTCTCGCCTATGTTTTAGCGAAGCGCCAGCTTCGAGTCTACGGTTCGGATCTCAAGTCCAATCACATTACCCAACGACTGCAAGAACTCGGTGTTCATATTTTCTGGGAGCAAGACGCCAAAAATCTGGACGTATTTCGCACTGAGGTAGCCCGAGAGTCTCGGGCTGTTGACCTTCCCGATAACTGTCTGCCTCAGGTGGTTTGCTCAACGGCGATTAACCCCAATAATGCTGAATATCAAGCGGCGGTTGCCCTCGGCTGTCCGATTTTTCATCGCTCTGATGTCCTGGCAGCTCTGATCCAAACCCACCACAGCATCGCGGTGGCCGGAACCCACGGCAAAACTACCACCAGTAGTTTAATTGGCTATCTACTCCTCGAAGCGGGTCTCGATCCGACCATTATCGTGGGGGGTGAAGTCGAAGCCTGGTCAGGAAACGCTCGCCTCGGAAGCAGCCCCTATCTGGTGGCCGAAGCCGATGAATCCGATGGTTCCCTGGTGAAGTTTCAATCGCGGCTGGGGGTAATTACCAATATTGAACTAGATCATCCCGATCGCTACGAAAGCTTAGAGGAAGTAACGGGCATTTTCCGCACTTTCGCCCAACGCTGTCAAACCACCATTGGCTGTATTGATTGTGAGGTCGTCCGCGATCGCCTCAAACCCGATATCACCTACAGTCTAGATCCCACCCAGGGAGCCGACTATAGTGCCGACAACCTGGAAATGTCCGCCCAGGGAACCCGAGCGCAAATTTGGGAGCGAGGAACCCAGCTCGGAGATCTGCACCTAGGATTGTTAGGAAAACATAACCTCAGTAACGCCTTAGCGGCCATTGCTGTGGCGCGATCGCTCGGACTAGAGTTTGACGCGATCGCTCAAGCCCTAAGCAGCTTCCAAGGTGCTAGACGTCGTTTTGAACTGCTCGGGATTGCCAATGAAATTCGCTTCATCGACGACTATGCCCATCATCCAAGTGAAATCGCGGCAACCCTCTCAGCAGCCCGTCTTCAAGTAGACGGCTCAGGGCACCCGAGCCAACGGCTGGTGGCCATTTTTCAGCCCCACCGTTACAGCCGCACCCAAACCTTCATCCAGGAGTTTGCGACGGTCTTTGCTGAAGCCGATCAGGTCATCATTGCCCCAGTTTACAGCGCCGGAGAAGCCCCGATTCCCGGTGTCAGTAGCGAGCATCTGGCCTCGGCGATCGCCGAACACCACCATCAAGTTTACGCTCAGCCGACCTTAGCGGATTTAAAACACTTTCTCCGTGATTTTCTCCTACCTGGCGACTTAGCGTTATTTTTAGGTGCAGGTGATCTCAACGGGATCGTTCCCGATTTACTAGACTGGCATCGCCAAGTCGAACGTGAGCATGATCCCGTGCAATCTTCCCGTTCCTAGCCACCTCTGAGCGATGATGATGTTTTCTCCTTCAAGCCCGCCACTATCAATGAACTCGAGCGATCGCACCCCCATTCATATCCTGGGTGCGAAATGTCCGGTATACCGTCAAATTCCCCTAGCGAAAATGACCACATTACGGGTGGGAGGGCCGGCTGAGTGGTACATAGCGCCACGTCGTTTAGACGACATCTATGGAGCGTTGAATTGGGCCAGTTCCGAAGGCTTCCCCGTGACCCTTCTCGGAGCTGGCTCGAATCTGCTGATTGGCGATCGCGGCATTTCAGGATTAGTCGTCAGTACCCGCTATCTACGGGAGTTGCATCTCGATGAGGTCTCAGGAGAAGTGACCGTAGCGGCGGGCTTCCCCTTGCCCAAATTAGCCTGGCAACTCGCGAACCACGGTATCAGTGGTTTCGAGTGGGCCGTCGGCATTCCGGGGACGGTTGGTGGGGCAGTGGTCATGAATGCTGGCGCTCACCGCAGTTGTCTAGCCGACAGTTTACGTCAGGTTGAGGTCTTAGAACCCGACGGTCAGATCGTCACCCTGCCTCGTTCGGCCCTAGCCTATAATTATCGCACCTCTTGCCTACAAGGCTCATCCCGTCTGGTGTTACAAGCAACCTTACAATTGCAGCCTGGGGAGGACTCCGCTGTAGTCCGACAGCGCACCGATAAGCATCTCAAACAACGACATGGAACCCAACCCTATCACCGCCCCAGTTGTGGGAGTGTCTTCCGTAATCCCAAGCCCCAAGCCGCCGGCTGGTTGATTGAACAAGCGGGCTTAAAGGGGTATCGTGTCGGAGGTGTCCATGTGGCCTATGAACACGCCAATTTCATCCTCAATGGCGGCCATGGGACCACTCAAGATGCGATCGCCGTCATTCGTCATGTCCGGGAAACCGTGCGACAGGTGTGGGATGTGCAACTGCAACTTGAAGTCAAACTCCTAGGCGAGTTTGACCAGGATGTCAGCGATTTTTTGTAACCGAGGCGCTGCGATGGCACAATGAGTCGTACTTGTAATTAATTTGACGCGAGACTTTTAAGCACGATGGCTAAACAACAAGGACAAGGATTTGGATTTGGCTTGGGCAAGATGAAAGAACTTGCTGCCGCCTTCCAAAAAGCCCAAGAAGTTCAAGAAGGGGCAAAACGTCTTCAAGAAGAACTCGATCTGTTAGAAATTGCCGGCCAGTCGAGTGATGGCCAAGTGACGGTTGTCCTCAGTGGCAACCAAGAACCCCGACGGGCCGAAGTCTCGGAAGAAGCCCTCGGCAAAGGGGCAGCAGCGGTGTCGGCCCTCGTCACCGAAGCGATGCAGGATGCCTACAGCAAATCCACCGCTACCATGCGCGAGAAGATGGAAGAACTCACCGGTGGCCTCAATCTCCCCGGAATGTAGGATCTAGGGTTTCCTGGGTCTTCTGACCCCATCAAGGCTGCCCTGGGAGGCTTGATGGGGTTTCTGTTCTGGGAGACTCCCAAGCCTCCGTTCAGCCTTAGATGGCACAATCGCAACAGATCGCAACCACGATGGCATATCATTTACTCTTTGTCTGTTTGGGCAACATTTGCCGATCGCCCTCTGCCGAAAATATCATGCGCCACTTAGTGGCCCAGGCCGGGCTTGAGGACCAAATTATCTGTGACTCCGCCGGAACCTCGAGTTATCACATTGGCAGTCCTCCTGATGCCCGAATGCGCTCAGCGGCAAAGAAGCGAGGCATTCAGTTAGTAGGACAAGCCCGCCAATTTATTCCAGCGGATTTTGAGCAATTTGACCTGATTTTGGCCATGGATCGCGATAACTATGCCGGGATTATGGCCCTCGATCGCCAAGGAATCTATGGCGATCGCGTACGCATGATGTGCGATTTTTGCCGTCATCATAGCATCAAGGAAGTACCAGACCCCTACTATGGTGGTGCAGAAGGCTTTGATCGCGTGATTGATCTCCTCCTCGATGCCTGTGAAGGCTTGTTAGAGGAGATTCGCCCCAAACTCGACTAACGTTGAATTAAGACAAAAATCGAGACGGCTAACACGAAGTAACCAAAGGCTTTTTGCAGGTGAGAGGCATCAAGACGATGACTCAAGATGGCACCGGCGTAGGTTCCCACAGTTGCCGCTAAGGTGAAGGAAATCATCAGTACCCAATCGAGGGATACTTGGTCTAAATAGCCGAGAAAGGCGGTAGCCGACTTAAAGGCAATAATCAGCAGCGAGGTACCAATGGCCTCCTTCATCGGTGTGCCGCCCAACAACACCAGGGCTGGGATAATCGCAAAGCCGCCACCAACGCCCACAAAACCAGTGATAATCCCCACTAAGAGTCCTTCGAGGGGAATCATCAAGATTTTGCCGAGAGAGGGGGATTTGGGGGGCGAGAGAGGCGGTTCAACCGGCTCAGCTTTGCCTTCTTTGCGTTGTCCCTTACGAATCATCAAAATGCTGGCCAGGAGCATGACGATACCGAAGGCCACCACTTGTATGGTTTCGGTAATGGCGGGAAGTTCGGCAAGTTTAGCCCCGGCGTAAGCCCCCACCATGGCCGCTGGGGCGAAAGTGAGGGCGAGTTTGAGGCTAACATTGCCGGCCTTGGCGTGGGGAATCAGTCCCAGCAAGCTGACGGTGCCAACGATGAATAAACTAGCGGCGATCGCCTCTTTGGGCGGCAACCCCATGACGTACATGAGGATAGGAACCGCCAGAATCGAGCCGCCTCCGCCGAGGAGTCCGAGACTAATGCCAATCCCGAGGGCTAAGATATGTCCGAGAATCCAAATGATATCCATTAGTTAGGCAGGCACGTTACCACAGCTTTGGTTGGCGGGAACAGCCTCGGCAATTTTCTTGGGATTGGGTAGGTTCAGGTTTGCCATCAGTTCGATAAACTCGGCGCGATCGCGACCCACGAAGCGAGGATTATGGCGTTTTTCTTCGCCAATCGTCGAGACGGTGCGACCTCGGTAGTCATGGCCAGGATAGACGAGGGTGCTATCAGGAAGAGTGAAAAAGCGCTGGGTGATGACATCATAGAGGGTTCCGGCGTCACCACTTTGGAAGTCTGTCCGTCCACAACCACGAATCAGTAGGGAATCGCCGGTGAGCAGGTGGGTTCCATTGACGAGATAGGCCATGTGGCTGTCGGTATGGCCCAAACTGGCGATCGCCTCGATTTTGACGTCTCCGAGGGGTAACTGTTCGCCATCTTTAATGAAGCGATCGGCACAACTGGCTTCAGCGTTCTCGGGGACAACCCCCTGACATCCGGTTCGTTCACGCAGTTTTCCGGTCCCCGTAATATGATCGGCGTGAACGTGGGTTTCTAAGCCATAGCGTAACGTCAGATCCAGTTCTTTGAGCAGTTGTCGATCCCGTTCGAGTTGTTCGAGAACGGGATCGACGAGAACCGCCTCGCGAGTCTCCTCATCGGCGATGAGGTAGGTATACGTGGACGTGTCCGGGTCGAAGAGTTGACGAAATAGCATAGTTGATTTAAGAACGAAAAGAAAAAACAACAGTAGGCAGCAGACAGTACAAACCAAACTACTACAAGCAGATTAATGCCTTATTGATAGGGGTTATATCGAGCCTGCAAGTCCTAGTTTATCTGTCAATTGTGCTGAGATGATGAGTTGACCCCCAAAAGCAGTTCGCCATTAACTGAACGCTTGCTTGTCTAGTTATAAGATAGCACGAATCCGTTGAATCCGATAAATCAGAAGGAATTTTTGAGAAGCTTCATCGATTCAAAGGATTGACTTTGCTGTTCGAGGTGAAGCGCTAACACATCGCAAGCCAGGTCACAGAGGGAGAACACCACGGGATTGGCGATGCGGTAATAGACATTAACCCCTTGTTGTCGGCGTTCAACGAGTCCCGCCTGAGAGAGAATCTTGAGATGCTTAGAGACGTTAGCTTGTCCGAGTTCCGTAGACTGAATAATCTCCGAAACATTTTTCTCCCCTTGTTTAAGGCTACAGACAATCTGTAAGCGACTCACCTCAGAGAGGGTTTTAAAGAACTCAGCAATGATACCGAGGGCTTCTGGGGAGATTTCCGTAAGAAGACAATGGCTAGTCCGGTTGGCGGAAGATGATTGGGATGTCATGGCATTACATAAATACATATATACATATTACCAGTAAGTGCAAAGAGAACAACAGGCCCCAAGAACAATGACGGTGGAGTCGCGAATCTCGTAATCAACCCAGGGTTAGGGGTTGATTGCGGATATCACCACCTTTTTTGCGTCAAGCAAACTTTACAAAGTTTTACAAAGCGTTATAATGGTTAACAGAACGCGGTAAGACACCGACATAAAGACACTCACATAGGAGAAACCAATATGACTTTGTTTATCATTGCATTAGTATTCACCGGCTGGGCAGCCGTTGCCGTCTTAGGAACCCAAGCCTACTTCCGAGGCGAACAAACCAAGCCCATCCACGAACGGAATTGGAACTCAGAAGGATTCGATCGCTACGCCGAAGCCTTCACCGGACAAAAGACCGACTATCGTGAGCGCGTCCCCGCTTACAGCTTGGATGTGTACCAACGCAACACCCTCGGCGAATAGTCGTTTTCCTCAATCTCTTCTCTAGACCAGTTGAGATCACAACACGCGCCCCGGCTAGATAAACTCTAGTCGGGGCGCTTTCTTTGGGGGGAAGGGAACAGGGGATAGGCAAGAGGCAAGAGGCAAGAGGCAAGAGGCAACAGGCTAGATATCTAAATCGTTGAGATTGAGTTTTGGCCCTTCGGTTTCAATGAACTCACGGCGTGGGGCGACTTTATCTCCCATCAAGACCGTGAAAATGCGATCGGCTTCCACTGCGTCCTCAATTTCGACCCGTTTCAACAAGCGACTTTCCGGGTTCATAGTGGTATCCCAAAGCTGAGTGGGCATCATTTCCCCTAACCCTTTAAAACGTTGAATGTTGTAATTGGCGTTACTCGGGAGTTCATTGAGATGGCGTTGCAGTTCGCGATCGCTGTAACAATACTGATGACTGCGGCCCCGTTCAACCTTATACAGCGGTGGACAAGCGATATAGACAAAACCTTGTTCCACCATATCCCGCTGATAACGGTAGAAGAAGGTCAACAACAGGGTGCGAATATGCGCCCCATCCACATCGGCGTCAGTCATAAGGATGATGCGGTGATAGCGTAACTGAGACAGATCGAAATCTTCGCCCTTAATGCCCAATCCCAAGGCTGCAATCAGAGATTGCACCTCATTGTTCTTATAAATCTTGGCATCGTCAGTTTTCTCAATGTTGAGGATTTTCCCCCGTAGCGGCAAAATAGCCTGGAAGCGGCGATCGCGTCCTTGTTTGGCACTGCCACCAGCGGAGTCCCCCTCAACAATAAAAATCTCCGATTCCGAGGGGTCCTTAGAACTGCAATCAGCCAGTTTCCCCGGTAACGTCGAGGATTCCAACACCGACTTACGGCGCACCAACTCGCGGGCGCGACGGGCGGCTTCGGCGGCGTTGAAGGCCTGAATCGCCTTTTCGAGAATTGCATCAGCTACATTGGGACGAAACTCCAGATATTCCGTCAGCACTTCCCCCACCAGGGAATCGACAATCCCCCGCACCTCAGGATTACCTAACTTCGTTTTCGTTTGTCCCTCAAACTCAGGGTCCGGGACTTTGACGGAAATAATCCCCGTCAAGCCTTCGCGGATATTTTCTCCTCCCAAATTGGGTTGATTGTCCTTGAGTTTGTTGCGTTTGCGGGCTGTGACGTTCATCGTCCGCGTCAGGACGGATTTGAGGCCTTCGAGGTGAGTCCCACCATCGACGGTGCGAATGTTGTTGGCAAACCCGAGGAGGGAATCGCTGTAGGCATCGACCGACCATTGCAGGGCGGCTTCGACGACGACACCATCTCGTTCCCCTTCCACGTAGATGATTTCATCATGGAGGGGGTCTTTGTCGCGATTCATATATTGAATGTACTCGCGAATCCCACCTTCATAGAAATAGGTCTCAACGCGGGGTTCCTCGGCCCGTAATAGGTCGAGGCGATTGTCGGTGAAGGTAATACGCACGCCGGCGTTGAGATAGGCCAGTTCGCGAATCCGGGCTGCGATCGCATTGAAATCAAACTCAATGCCAGTGGTGACGAAGATATCGCGATCGGGTAAGAAGCGAACCGAGGTTCCGGTACGTTGCTTGTCGGGGCTGGGTTTGACCATCAACTCCGATGCCGGTTTGCCCCGTTCGTAGCGTTGAACATGGACTTTTTTCTCACGCCAAACGGTCACTTCGACCCATTCCGAGAGGGCGTTGACCACCGATACCCCGACACCGTGAAGTCCACCGGAGACTTTGTAGCCCCCACCGCCAAACTTGCCGCCGGCGTGCAGGACCGTCATAACCGTTTCGAGGGCCGAGCGTCCCGTTTTCGAGTGAACGTCGGTGGGAATCCCCCGGCCGTTGTCGGTGACGCTGACGGACCCATCGGCGAGGATATCAATTTCGATATGCGTACAGTAGCCGGCCAGGGCTTCGTCAATGGCGTTGTCGACCACTTCGTAGACGAGGTGATGTAAGCCTCGCGGTCCGGTGGAGCCGATGTACATCCCCGGTCGCTTGCGAACCGCCTCCAGCCCTTCTAGAACTTGGATTTGATCGGCACTGTAGCTACTAGTCATGACAAATTGCTCCACACGATAGGGGGTGTACCCCCTTAGATTTTCTGATTAATGACAAAAATCACCAAAATTCTAACACAAAATGGTTGACGGCGCGTTTAGACCAATTTGGGGATAAATTAAGGTGGGGGTTGGATATACTAAAATTTGTTGAGTTTGCGGGGAGAGAATTGGTGAGTGGGGTAATCGTTATTTGTGGAGCGACAGCCACGGGAAAATCGCAGTTGGCGATCGCCGTAGCGCAACGGTTCGGCTCGGTGATTCTCAGTGCTGACTCCCGCCAAGTCTATCAGGAGTTTGACATCGGCACGGCGAAGCCGAGTCTTGAGCAACGACAGCAGGTTCCCCATTATTTTGTCGATTGCTGCGATCCTCGGCAAACCTTTACCATGGGGCAGTATCAACGACAGGCCCAGGAGCTGATTACGCAGCAGCATCAGAGTGCGCCTGCGTCACCGCCGTTGCTGGTGGGGGGGACGGGACTCTATATTAAGTCCATCACGCGCGGCTTGCGGATGCCCCAGATTGCCCCTCAGCCTCAGTTGCGATCGCAGCTTCAGGAACTCGGTCAACGGCAGTGTTACCAACTGTTACAACAGGTTGACAAACGGGCCAGTCAACGGATTCATCCCAACGATGCCAGTCGCAGCTTACGGGCGTTAGAGGTGTTTTATGTCAGCGGTCGTCCTCTGTCCGAGCAGCAAGGGGAAAACCCGCCAGGGTATCCTATTTTACACCTAGGACTGCACGCCGATCCAGAGTATTTGGGGCAACGAATTGAGCAGCGAACCCAGCAGATGCTGGCGATGGGGTTCGTCGAGGAAGTGAAAGACTTATGCGATCGCTACGGCGATGATTTACCCTTATTACAGACCCTTGGCTATGGGGAGATACGACGCTATCTACGAGGGGAGTTGTCCTTAGATGAGGCGATGGCCGAAACGGTGTTACATACGCGCCAATTTGCCAAGCGCCAGCGAACCTGGTTTCGCGCCTATCCTGAGATTGAATGGTTTGATGTCTGCGATTGTCAGTTAACTGAGCGTGTTTTGGCACGGATTGACCAATGGAGAGAGGCCATAGGAGAATGAGGACAACAGTGGCAAGACTTGTCAGCAGTGCGATCGCCGGGCTGTTGCTGGCCCCAATGCCAAGTTTGGCTCTTCCGGGGGAATCGGTCGAGGAGGTGGCCAATTGGATTTATACGAATCCCCTACTTCCTGATGGCCGGCGAGGGAGTTTACGAGTCAGTCGTAGTGATATTCCGGGACAACGGTTAACCTTCGTCGCCTCCAAAACCTTACCCACCGAGCGAGGGTTAGGAGTTGGAGAAACTCGGATTCGCAGTGAATGGATTGAGATTTTAGACTATCGCAATGGGGTGACGAGCGATCGCCTCGTCGAAGCCTTGCGAGGAATCTACGGCTTAGATCTCTATCAAGATTATCGCAATGCTGAGCTAGTCCATGATTACACAGTGCCCGTCTCCGAGGAGGGGACAACAGTTCGGCGGGGCCAACTCTGGCGAGGCGATCGCTTTGGCTACTGGCTCGAAATCACAGAACAAGACGGCGAAGATCCGGTGTTGGGCCAATTGTCCCTCATGCTAGTCGAAGACATTGCCACCGTCCAAGCTGATTTGTAAGCCTATTAGCAGAAAAAGCCTCTTGCCGGGAGAGGGCGACCACAAGGGTACGCCCCTACGTCCTTCCCCTCTTGGGAGGGGTGCCCGGAGGGCGGGGTGGGTTATGCCTCTTGCCTTCCCCTCCTGGGAGGG
>LJZT01000059.1 GCA_001314905.1 Phormidium sp. OSCR | reverse complement strand
GGCTTTGCGAAGGGGTACTAACGTCATGTCATCACACTAACATATGCTGTTAGTGTTTGTGAGTAAATGTAAATAAATTAGATGCTGTTAACTAACCCTCACCCTTGCCAAGCTGTTTCCGTTGAATATCAAAGCGGTAAATGATATTCCCCTCATAGGTCACATCAAACGCGCCATCATAGTCTTTCGCACAGCCATCGAGAAACGCTTTCGCCTCTTGGCCCGATAACTGAGTCGCCATAGAAAACTCCAGAGGCGTGATGGCCCCATCTCCTTCGACAATCATGCGAAAAAAGGTACTTTGTAATTGTTCAGCGCGACAGCGTTGGGCCTCAAGTTGTTCTTGCTTCGACTGTTGCGCCACCGTCCAGAGTAGCCAACTGCCGATCGCCGTCGGTGGAAGTCCCACCAAGGTCAACAGAATCAGGGCCAACTCTCGCTCCCAAGCACTGACCCCTCCGAGATGGAAGGCGGACCAAAGGACCACCGGAATCCCCGATACGATCAGGACTCCGGCGATGGTTTTTTTGATGATTTTTAGGGGAGATTTGGGGCGATTGGCTATCATAATCACTCGCTTGGGGAGAACGGGAGGCGGAACAGGAGGGGGAGTTAGGGGAGACCCCACTCTCTTCAGCATACGGTTTTAACTGGGTAGTCTTGAGGTCGGGCAAACCGAAAACTTCGGGGGTAAAACCGAAACCCTCCTTTTGACACAGAGGTGTCCCGAGAGGTTTCCCCTCAATGGCGATACTTGTCGTATTCAGCCCGTCGTAACCGTTGCTGGACATCTCCGAGCATTTTACGGTTGACGGCCATGACATCGGCGATCGCCCCAAACATCCAGAGTTGAAAGCCAATCAGAATCAGGATCGTTGCCAGGATTAAACTCGGGGTGCGCGATCGCGTTGGATCGCCAAAGCTAAACAACAGCAACCAACGAATACAGAGTAACACCCCCAACCCCATCGGGATCGTCCCCAAAACGGCAAAAAACCGTAGAGGCCGATAGGTCATGAAAATCCGAATAATCGTAAAAATTGACCGTTGGATATACGCCGGAATACTTTTAACCAGGCGTGAAGGTCGGAGATAGCCATTGGTGCGAATGGGAACAGAGGTCACGGACATTCCCTCTTGTCCCGCCTGAATAATGGTTTCGAGAGTGTAAGTATATTCATTAAAGACATTAAGGCGAATCGCCGCCTCGCGGCTATAGGCGCGAAAGCCACTGGGAGCGTCAGGAATATGGGTGTTACTGGCCAGACGAACCACCCAACTCCCCAACCGTTGCAAAACTTTCTTGAGGGGGGAAAAATGTTGAATCTCCTCAATAGGACGCGCTCCCACTACCATGTCTGCATGACCTTGGAGGATGGGCTGAATTAGCTTGGGGATATCATCGGCACAGTATTGATTATCGGCATCGGTGTTGACGATAATATCTGCCCCCGCCTTGAGAGAGGCATCAAGACCAGCCATAAAGGCCTTAGCTAAGCCTCGGTTGCGGTCAAAACCGACAATGTGATCAACGCCGCAGGCTTTGGCAACATCAACAGTCTGATCAACGCTGCCATCATTGATAATGAGCCATTCGACAACATCGACCCCCGGAATCTCTCGCGGTAGGGCCGTTAAGGCGACACCGAGAGTGGCTTCCTCGTTGTAGCAGGGGATTTGGATAATCAGTTTGGTCATGGCCAAGTTAACCGTTGATCCTGACGGGTACATTGTGGATGGCCAATGATAGCCTCTGGATTTTGGCTAGGTCTCAAATAAACCCACCTCCGGTGAGTTCACCCGAGCGTAGGGACTGAGGGCGGCAAAAAATTGTTTACCATAACTGCGATAGATGGCCCGTACATCGAGCAAGACGACGGTTCCTTGCACTTCTCGAAGGGGGGCGATCGCCCGTTGTAACTCTCTTAGGGCCGTCGGTAGCAAATAAAGACGAAACCAGTCCTGTCGGTGTTGTTTGTAATGGGCCACCTCGGCGGCCACGTAGGGATCTTCGAGGGAGGGAAAGGGTAGAGTGGCGATGGCCAGTAGTTTGCTGGCTGGTAACTCTCCTTGGTGGTCTCGCCAGAAGGACCAGCCGCTAATGAGAATGCCATTTTCCGCTAAGTCCGTCTGTTCGACCCGTACCCGAGAGCCAAAATCCGCCGCCAGTTGAGCCGCTACGATCGCCCGCAGGGGAACATCACCGACAATGATGGTAATCAGTCCTGCTGCGGTGTCAGCGGAACTACCAATGCGAATCAGCTCATGGAGTTCTCGTAATAACGCCGCCTTGTATTCCGGGGTATTGGGTAATGGCAGCCGTTCAGGGGCATAGAGATGGAGATGATGGCGATCGGGGTTGAATTTAACACAGGTCATCTCTCCTAAACCCAACCGTTCCCGAAAGGCCAGGGCATCGCGGTCTAAGTCCAAGGCCCCGCCAACCCACACCATAGGTTGACGCTGCCAAAGTGGGGCCAGGATTTTACTGATATCGACGGGGGAATGGTAGAGCCAGAGTTGTCCCTGATGACGATTGAGTTTGGCCCACACCGCTCCGGGGTGCGATCGCCACGACTCCCAAAACTCTCGCCAGGCTGGCGGCATTTCGGCATCGGGGTGAAGTTGACTTAAGGCGGCTTGGTCGTCTTGGTCAATTAGGTGAGCCTGATAGGGGTTATCGGGGCGAGCTAAACTCCCTTGCACGAGAGTCAATTGCACATCACGAATCTTGGCGCTCTGTTGGGCTGAGGCGGTAATCCAATCGAACCAATCTTCGGGGGAGATGGCTACGGTTAAACTGTTCTGAATCCAACGTTCCCAGTCATCGGCCCCATCAATGAGAGTGGGAACTCCATCGCGAAAGTCACTGCCCCCACCGAGGCGATCGCGTAACCAGGCTTCAGGGGAGGTGAGCAATAGCCCGTCAAAGTCGCGATCGAGGCGATCGCCCTCTAGGATTGGCTTCTCGGAGCCTAACCAGCCCTGTAAGTCGGGGATATCCCGTTCTTGCAACTGTCGTCGCACCTGAGAGGAAGCCACCAACACCACGGCCGTGGGCGACATGAGAATCGGCATCAGATAACTGAGGGCATAGCGTTGCGAGGAATTAGGAAACACCCCCGTTTGAATCAGCGCATCGCGCCCCAACCGCAAGGCCCGCGCCACGAGCCGGGCCATCGTTAAATGATGGGGCCAGCGATCGCCCCCCGAGACGCGCAAAAAATCTCGTAACGCACCGTGCACTTTCGCTTCAATCACGCCGTCGCTCGTACCTGAAGTTGGAACATTTGACAGAAAATCCTAGACAACCCAAACTATTGTAATGTGGACATCAGTCAGCCGGAAAGCCCCTGGCCCCTTCCCTTAGCCAGGCGATGAGCCAACCGTGAGCCGCCTCCCCCAAAAAAGTTGGGAAAAGGGGTTGACAAGTCCCCAAAATTAGGGCATGATAGATATCACGCTCGAAACAAGGGACTGTAGTTCAATTGGTTAGAGCACCGCCCTGTCACGGCGGAAGTTGCGGGTTCGAGTCCCGTCAGTCCCGTTAAATACAGAAGGGGTAAGGCGTAAACCTTGCCCCTTTTGTCATTCTAAGGGACGAATGTCCCCCGATTGCCGACTGCCTGTTGCCGATTGCCTGAAGAGGGCGACCACAGCTCGGCGATCGCTCACCGACCACGGTACACCCCAACGTCTGTCCCCTCCTAGGAAGGGCTAGGGGTGGTTTCTTCCCCGTTCCCTATTCCCTATTCACTATTCACTATTCACTATTCCCTATTCCCTATTCCCTATTCCCTGTTCCCTGTTCCCTGTTCCCTGTTCCCTGTTCCCTTAACCTATGTCTATTCGAGTTCGCCTAGCGCCGAGTCCCACCGGAAACCTACATATTGGTACGGCCCGTACTGCTGTCTTTAACTGGCTGTTCGCCAAACATCACGGCGGCCAATTCATTCTCCGTATTGAGGACACAGATACCGAACGCTCTAAACCCGAATTTACCGAGAATATTCTCAGTGGCTTGCACTGGTTAGGACTTGACTGGGATGAAGGGCCGTTTTACCAATCCCAACGCTTGGACTTGTATCGTCAAACGGTGCAAACCCTCTTAGACAAGGGATTAGCCTATCGCTGCTACTGCACCCCCGAAGAACTTGAGGCCATGCGCGAGGAGCAAAAAGCCAAAAAACAAGCGCCTCGCTATGACAATCGCCATCGGGATCTGACTCCAGACCAACAACAGGCCTATGAAGCCGAAGGACGCACCGCCGTGATTCGCTTCAAAATCGACGACGATCGCCCCATTGTTTGGGATGACCTGGTACGGGGAACCTTAACCTGGGCCGGACGAGATCTCGGCGGTGATATGGCGATCGCCCGGGCCGCGAAACCCGGCGACATTGGCCAACCCCTCTACAATCTGGCGGTGGTGGTTGACGACGTGGACATGAACATTAGCCATGTCATCCGAGGCGAAGACCACATCGCCAATACCGCCAAGCAGATTCTACTCTATGAAGCCTTGGAGCAGCCGGTTCCCAAGTTTGCCCATACGCCGCTGATTCTCAACCCCAATGGTCAAAAACTCTCGAAACGAGATGGGGCCACAGCGGTCAATGATTTTCAGCAATTAGGCTACACCGCCGAAGCCTTGGCCAATTACATGGCCTTGTTAGGCTGGTCGCCGCCGGATGCTCAAGAACGCTTTACCTTAGAGGACGCAGCGAAGCAGTTTGATTTTGCACGAGTCAACAAAGCCGGTGCGCGCTTTGACTGGGATAAACTCAATTGGCTCAACAGTCAGGTATTACATGAGTTATCCCCAGAAACCCTGTTAGAG
The DNA here is from genome assembly GCA_001314905.1 of Phormidium sp. OSCR. Lineage (GTDB taxonomy): Bacteria > Cyanobacteriota > Cyanobacteriia > Cyanobacteriales > Geitlerinemataceae > Sodalinema. Next base: position 22,268 of record LJZT01000059.1, on the reverse strand, counting down.
CAATTGATCCCCTATTGGCAAGAGGCGGGGTATACGTTTGATGTAGAGGGCGATCGCCCTTGGTTATTACAAGTTGCGGCGGTGGTGGGAGCCAGTTTAACGGTTCTCCCTGACGCTGTAGAGATGAGCCGTCCCCTATTTGTCGAGTCTGTTGAGTATGACGACAAGGCTCAACAGCAGCTTGCGATGGACCAAGTCCCGGAAACCCTGGCCGCTGTGCGTGAGAAGTTGGCGGAGTCTGAGGCGTTAACGGAAGCGACAGCCAAGGACATTATCAAACAGGTGACGAAGGAGCTAAAGGTGAAGAAAGGCCTGGTGATGAAGTCGCTGCGAGCCGCTTTAACAGGAGCGGTACAGGGACCGGATTTAATCCAATCTTGGCTAATTCTCAACGCCCGAGGCTTGGATCAGCAACGACTCGATCAGGCGATTCAAGGCTAGATCTTCAAGGCTGGACATTCAAGGCTGGACATTCAAGGCTGGACATTCAAGGCTAGACAATAAGCAGAAACCTGCAAGCCATGAAGGTTATCCCGGTGCCTCTGAGTGTTAAGCAAGTTTGAACCCACCCCGTGCGATCGTGCCCCCAGGTGAAGGGGAAATCGTCGAAAAATCCCCTGGAAAATCCCCTCTTGGGAGGGGCAGGGGTGGGTTATCTGAAGCCATTGCAACAAACGTAAGACGCACTCGGTTATCCCAGGTTGTCAACCGGGGAAACGGGGAGTTCGATGATAAATTCTGTTCCTTGATTGGGGGTGGAATCAAAAGTAAGGCTCCCCCCATGATTTTCAGCAATAATTTGCCGGCTTAGGGATAAACCCAAGCCGGTTCCTCGTTCTCCTTCTTTGGTGGTAAAAAAGGTTTCAAACAAGCGCGATTGGACATCGAGAGGAATCCCCGCACCATTATCAGCGATGCAAATCGCAATGCGATCGCCTTCGTCATCTTGCAAATATTGAGTGCGAATGGCGATGATATTGGGATTTTCCTCAATCTGACTATAACTTAAGCCTTGATTTTTCTCTTCGACCGCATCAATGGCATTGCTAAGGAGATTCATAAACACCTGATTCAGTTGTCCAGGCCGGGCTGGAATTTTAGGCAGTTCACTATACTCCTTTATGACCTGAATTTTAGGTCGTTCGGAATTGGCTTTGAGGCGATGTCGCAGGACAACGAGTGTGCTTTCGAGACCTTCATGAACGTCACAGAGAGTTTCTTCAGCATCAAGCCGTGAGAATTGACGTAGGGAGGAGACAATTTCCTGGATGCGATCGACACTGACTTTCATCGAATCGACAATCAGCGGGAAATCTTCTTTGAGGTAATCAATATCAATATCCTCAGCATGTTCACTGAGTTCAGGGGGAGTCTGACTATAATGCTGTTGATATAAACTCAAATGTTCGAGAAGATCGGCAGCATAATCAGCGGTATGAACCAGATTTCCGGTGATACAACCGAGGGGATTATTGATTTCATGAGCGACCCCAGCGACTAACTGCCCTAAACTAGATATTTTCTCGATTTGGACTAATTTTGACTGCGTGTACTGTAACTCAGCTAAAGCAGATTCAAGTTGTTTTATTTTCTCTCTTTCCCGCCGTTCTGCTTGTTCTCGCTTCAGTTCCGCCACGGTTCGTGTTGCTAAGACACTGAGGAAAATTTCAGCTTGATTTCGTTTTTTTTCTGAGATAGGACGGTCATCTAAAATGCAGATATGACCAATCGGTTGACGAGTTTCAGGGTCTAGTAATGCTACCCCCAAATAGGATTGTGCCTGAAGTTTGACCAGATCAATATCATCGGGAAAGTACTCTTGCACATTGTCAGGAAACCAACATAAGTTCATATCCTCACCAACCTGACTGGCCTGTTCTAGAAGTTGGCCGCAAGGGGTGCAGTTTAGATCATACTCAAAGTTATCGATGATTCCTTGACCGTTCCAGAAACATAGCGATCGCACTCGTTGAGGTCGATCGCCATCCCATTGGCAAATCTCACCGATAATAACATATTTGACATCAAGGGCGGCGGTGAGCTGTTTAGCCAAGACTGGGTAGTAGTCTCGTCCCGTAACGGCGGCGGTGCTAGTAATAAGTTTGACAAGAACTTCCCAGGAGATATCTTGGATTAATGTTTCCGAAACTGGATCTGGGGAGGGTTGTTGGTCAATTGAATCGGACATAGTTTGGAAATACTCGATATCGGGGATCGAGTCGGTGGAATCGGAGCAGAAAATGCGGTAGTTTACCATGTCCCTAAGAGCGGGTGTAACGGAGCAGACCGATATAGTAAGACCAGGGTCTATCATCTATGGTATGGTTGAAGTCAAAAGCTGGGTATGATCAAAATCACATCCTCTACTCAAAACGTCTGAGCGGCGTTCGAGGAGGGTCTGCGATCGCGTCTGAATCGGGGCTGAGTCATCGATTCCCGCTCATCTTCAATCAATAAGCACAGAGTGTAACTGATTAACTATCAATGATAAGTGACGAGTTAGTTAACCGCTAAACTTTGACCAATCGCGCCGAAATAGTAAGGCTTGAGAAACCGAGTTAGCCAAGTTTTAAGCTCATAGGTTGCGCGACAATCATCCTCGTTATACTCAAGAATCGACGCTAAGCAGTTGGGATCTCGATCATCGAGCCATTCATTGTACCAACAAATACATTGTGCGCCATTAGCTTGAGGGTTGCGCCACTGGAAACCGAGCCAGCGAGCGATGGGTTTGAGGGCGTAACTTTCAACAGGGAGAACGGTTGAGTGAGTGACCCACCAATGAATATCTACGCAACGATCAACAAGGGCTTGATAGCGATGTCTGGGGGTTTTGTAGAGGCGAGCCAGACGTTGAATTGTTTTAACTTCGTAGTCACAAAAATGAAAGATTAACGCTTCAGGATAGGATTCCATCAGCCCTAAAAATTGCAGCCAAATTTCCTCCTCTTCGTCGGGAGTTTTTGCCATAAATCCATAATAGGTTTGGCTTTGATGCCGATGATCAATAACTAACGCCCCGAGTAGAAAATCTAAATCTAAATCGGGTTCCGCTTCAATATCAAAATGAATTTCGATCGCCGTCTGGGGAACTCCTAACCAACCATTTCCCGGAGATTGCAGCAGATGAGCCATCGCCCCATCTCGCAACAGGGGCTGTTGTTCATAGGAGGCGATGGCCTGTTGAGCCAGTTGGTTTCCCGCCTCAGCCCCGAACGCCATCTTTAACTGCGATCGCGGTGCGTGAGCCAGAGCCGCCAAGCTCGTGATCCCCATTCCCTGCAACTGCTCGTAGCGACTTGGGGTGACCCCGGGAATCAAAGATAAATGACGCTGGGACTCAGCCACCTGATGACAGGCACTATACCAGTGACAGAGATTGCATTTTTGCCGCGACAAAAACAACTCCGGCGTCTGCGATCGGCGCAAGCTAACAATACACTCATACAGAAGTCGCTGCATTTCCGGAACCCGTTTCAGGAAATCCACCGCATGAGGCTTACGACCCCGTAACACCAGATTCGTCGTCGCCGGCCAAGCCTCTTGCAGCAGCGATAGCACTAACCCATGAAACGCGCCAACAATCTGATAGTCCAGTTTGGGGCGTTTTCCGAAGCGAATATCATGGGGAACATACATCCAATCTCCAAAGCGAGATGACCCAGGATGGCGAACCAACAAATCGGGTTTCGAGATCAGGTGAACCCCCGGAAGCCATGACGCCGAAAGAACGCCGCGATAAATTGACTCAACCCCCTGTTCCATCAACTCTAACGTCGCCTGAGTGGCGCCATACCAATCATCGCCCGACCAATCTGGGCGGTGATAGTCATATTGATCTAAGACCTCCTGACGATGACGGCGACTATCCTGACGCAGCTTGAGTAAAAAATCATCGAGGGGATCGCGATCGCCCGAGTCACCGAACACATCTAAAAATGCCCGCCGATCGCACCGTTGGTAATACAGCAGTAAATCATCACTAACGAGCATAAGACGCGGAGAGGCTGGCTCCTACCGATGAATTTTGCTGAGGGTCACCCATCCATTGTACTGCTTTTGGGGAGAGGGCGTGATCTCGGGGGCGATCGGGGTGAGTGACCCGGAGTTGGCTGAATATCGATCAACTTAAGATTAAATCCCAAATTGACTAAAAGCCAGACTATGAAAGTATTTCAGCATGATTCAATCGGGGATTTTCCCAAAAAGATCCCTCAAACCGGATAAATTCCCGAACAGATCGGCAGTTGCAATGATAATATTGCCTTAAACTAATGTGCCGTCGAGGGTTCGCTGTGAGCCGTTCTGCAACTCTATCGCTTCAGCCTTCCTTACTCTCTGTTGTCGATAACAATCGATTAAGGCTATTCTCTGGGTCTGCCAACCTGCCCCTATCTCAAGAAGTGGCCCGTTACCTCGGAATCGATCTCGGTCCGATGGTACGCAAGCGCTTCGCCGATGGCGAGCTATACGTGCAGATTCAGGAGTCGATCCGAGGCTGTGATGTCTATTTAATTCAGCCCGTCTGTCATCCGGTGAACGATCATCTCATGGAGTTACTGATCGTCATCGATGCCTGTCGTCGGGCCTCCGCGCGTCAAGTGACCGCCGTGTTGCCATATTATGGCTATGCTCGCGCTGACCGCAAAACCGCTGGACGAGAATCTATCACCGCTAAACTCGTTGCTAACTTAATGGTCGAAGCCGGAGCCAACCGAGTCTTGGCTATGGACTTGCACTCCGCGCAAATACAGGGATATTTCGATATCCCCGTCGATCATGTCTATGGTTCTCCCGTTCTGATTAACTATCTGTTGAATAAGCAGCTCAACGACATTGTGGTGGTTTCACCCGATGTTGGAGGAGTTGCACGAGCGAGAGCCTTTGCCAAAAAACTCAATGATGCCCCTCTGGCTATTATTGATAAGCGTCGCCAAGCTCATAATGTCGCTGAAGTCTTAAATGTCATCGGAGATGTGCGGGGTAAAACCGCTGTTCTCGTTGATGACATGATTGACACCGGTGGAACCATTAGCGAAGGAGCGCGACTTCTACGCAAAGAGGGCGCTCGCCAGGTGTACGCCTGCGCCACCCACGCCGTCTTCTCCCCACCAGCGGTGGAGAGGCTCTCAAGTGGCGTATTTGAAGAAGTGATTGTCACCAATACCATCCCCATTCCTCCAGAACGGATGTTTGACCAACTTAAGGTTCTTTCCGTGGCTAATGTCCTAGGTGAGACCATTTGGCGCATCCACGAAGACAGTTCAGTCAGTAGTATGTTCCGCTAACGAGAACCAAAAACGAGTTTCGGGGTCGCGGTGGCGACCCCGATTTCTTAGATTTAAGGAATAATAGGGAGGTGAATGCTAAGTCGCCCTCGCCATGTTGAGTTAATCGGGGAACGAATCTATGTTTGATAACCGCCGCCCGAACCACCGCCCTACGCCCTTTATTGCCACAAACCGCCCGGATGAGCATCTGCAAGAACAAACTCAAGAGATTGTCTATAACTATCTACTTGAGATCGTTCGGGCTTGGTCTCCTGAAGATGTGTTACAAGAGTTTCGGGGCTTATTTATTGACTGCAATAATGTCAAGAATTTAGAAGCCTTTCAGTCTCTCAAACAATTAGTTGAGGCCAATGAAGAAACGGGGTTTCGTCATACTGTTAAACGGTCGTGTTACATCCTCTTCAATAACTGGGAAGCCAATCGACAACATAAATTTATTCCCAAGCTCGTTCAACTGTTTCAAGAACCCTCCATTCGCGAGCGAACTCTCTCCCCCCATTTACAACGAGTACGGGCTTGGTTACAGATTTTCACCGATGGTCAAGATTACCAAGATCTCAAAGTCTTTACCGCCAAATATGAAGAGGGGGAATTTGAGGAAGTTGAAGCCGCAAAATGGAGCGATCGCTACACCGCCTATTTACTGGTTCCTCAATACTCTAACCCCAATAACCCCATGGAACAGCGGGAAGTCGCCCGCGCCGTGTCTCAGCGACTAAAAGACCGTTTCAAATTTGACTTAGCGATTTACATCACCCGCGCCCAAATGGTGCGCTACGACGACCAGCAACATCCGAATCCTACAATTTTTGGGGATGAAGTACTACGGATTATCAAGACGATCCTCGCTCGTCGAGGAAGTCTCAGCTATGAAAATTTAGCCAACATCTTTTTACGACAAACCGAAAACCAACGCTACCGAGACTTTAAGCGCAGTCTCCAGAAATATCTACTCTTTTCTTGGTCTGATAAAGACCTAGCGCAAGTCTTGCGTCAACGTCTTTCAGAACGACTGGATTTACTCTATGTAGATAAGCACAACGATCCCGTTGATGAATCACTGCGCTTACGCACCTGTAATCGGGCAATTGATGCACTCATTAGTGAAACGGGAACGGAACCGTCCGCCATTTTTGTCTGGATGCTCTCCTGTGGAAATCCATTAGCATTAGTGGCTATTTTGCTGAAATTGGTCTTAATTAGTCGCCATTCTCGTATTCATTTAGAAACGCGAATTGCTCAACTAATTCGCTACTACGAACATTTGCCGGAAGACGAGTGTCAGTGGGTAATTCACTTTTTTGAATTGTTCAAAATCGCCTTTGCAATTCATGCTGAAAACGTAGAATATAGTTTGGTCGAAGTTGAAAATTTATCAGAGGGTGACTCAAAATCTTCTAGCAAGTATCGAGTCTTTGCTCGTCTGAAGTACCAAGAACTGGCTGTTGATGTGTCCGATGATATCGATGATTCCGATGAATTTACCCAGTTGCTGAGTTAACCTCGAAACCGTGACGATGGACTGAATGACTGATTGAACGACTGATGCAATGACTGATTCAAAGACTGATTCAAAGACCGATTCCATGCAAGCGATGATTCGCGATCGCGCCCGACTTTATATCAAACAACAAATTCCCGCCGGTACAACCCTGTGGTGGGGTGAAGACGACGACGGTGAATGTTGGAGTCTAGTCCCCTTGCGGGAAGCCGACTATCCCGGTTTGCACAACCTGAAAACCCTAAAAGTGACCGACGCTCATTTAGCCGATATTCCCATTGCGGCGATCGATCAGAACCAACAACTGGTGATCATTAACCTCTGGGATCATGGCTACGAGGGGCTGCAAGTCGATCCCGACGGCGAAGTCTGGCCCGCCTCCTTCCTAGGGGGAAATCCCCGTCAACCAGCCTCCTGGGAAGTTCCCTATCAATTCGTTTAGGCTCTCCCTCTCGGGCCATTAAAATCAGGCAGTTAGACTGGAGTTTTCACAGGTTGTTTCACAGGTTTACGTGATGATGGTACGATTCAAAGCTTGGCAATGGGCCATGTTAGCCATTCCCCTCGTCAGTATTGTGGGGTTTATTCTCATCGCGGCAGGCTGGCAAATTCAACATTGGGGACTCAGTTGGATTTGGGCGATCTTCCTGATTATCCTTCTCGGGTGGCGTTGGCTTCTGGCCAAATGGACGAAACCCCAACTCGCTCAAATCGAGGCCGCTGTCGCTGACGCTAATCAGCAACTCACTGATAGCCGTGATGGGGCGCAAGAGCATGAGAACAACCCCGAAGCGGCCCAGGCCGTGCGAGAAGCTCTCAACCAGATTTTACAGGAAACGCAACAAGACCCGCCCTTTTGGGAGGATTGGCAACAGTTCTGGCAACGGGGCCAGGCGGTGGTGGTCGCCGTGGCCCATGCCTACAATCCCGAGGTGAAATATCCTCTGCTCAATATCTATGTCCCTCAAGCCTATGGGTTAATTCGCGGTACAGTGAATGACCTCGATCGCTCAATGGAGAAACTCTCTCCTATCTTGGGCCAGGTGACAGTGGGACAAGCCTATCAAGCCTATGAAGTCTATCAGAAACTAGAACCCTCCGCCCGCAAATTGCGTCAAGCCTGGGGTTGGGCGCAATGGTTCTTCAATCCTGCGGTGGCGGCGGCCCGTCAAGTGACGCAAAAATCCAGTAGTCGCGCCACCGAGGAACTCCTGGGTAATTTGGGACAACTGTTGCGAGAAGCGGCGTTACGGAATTTAGCCCAACAGGCGATTTATCTGTATCGAGGCCAAGGAATGACTCAAGTTGGGGCCGATACCTTACCCGATGTGACTCAAGTCGAGGCCGAAAGGTCGTCGCGCTTTGGTCACACGGAAACCGATACATTGCGGACGATTCTCGATCGCGCCGAGTCCCCAGAAACCGTCGAGAAAAAACCCGTGAACCTGCTACTGGTAGGGCGCACAGGGGCAGGTAAAAGTAGTGTCATTAACACCCTCTTTGAGAGCGATCGCGCGGCGGTCGATGTGCTACCGAGTACCGATAAACTCTGTCGCTACGTCTGGGAAGCTCCCAGCGGCGACACCTTAGTCTTGTGGGATACCCCAGGCTATGAACAAGCCAGTCGTCAGGATTACCGAGATCTAGTCCTTGATCACGCTCGCCAGGCGGACTTAGTCCTGCTCGTGACCCCCGCCCTCGACCCGGCGTTACAGATGGATGAAGACTTTTTACGGGAGTTACAAAAGGAGGTAACGGACTTACCGGCGATCGCCATCGTCACCCAAGTCGATCGCCTCCGTCCCTTGCGAGAATGGAGTCCTCCCTATGACTGGGAACACGGCCATCGGGCCAAAGAACAATCGATCCGCCACGCCACCCAATACCGTCAGGAGGAACTCGGACACCTCTGTCGCAGAGTGCTTCCCCTGGTGACTCGCGACGAACGGGCGCAGCGAGACCCTTGGAACCTCAGTCAATTATCCAATCAGCTCGTAGACTCGTTAGATCCAGCCAAGCAACTGCGACTGACCCGATTTTTGCGCGATCGCAACACTCGCCTGCGCGGCGCCGCCCAAATCATTGAACGCTACAGTCGCCAAATGGCCACCACCCAGGGGCTGACCAATTTTCTCAAAAGTCCCATCCTGCAATTTCTCTCCACCCTCACCACAGGACAACCGACCTTAGCCTATCTCCTCGCCGAACAAATCCCCGTTGAGCAACTTCCCATTGTCATCGGCAAACTTCAGATCGCCTATGATTTATTCTCCCTATTAACCAAAGATGACAATATCCGCAAATTTGATCTCCTATCCCTGTGGCCAGTCTTATTAGACAACCCCTCCCCGCCAGAACGCAATGCTTGGGCCTTTGGCCATGCGGTGACGGAATACTGGGTCGAAAAACTCTCCCCAGACCAACTCCAGAAACGGTTTAAGGCCTATTTTGAGCAGTATGAGCAGCGGGGGGACAGGGCCAGACACCCCTAACTTCCAACCCCACCATCGCTGGGTATTTCGGGGAATATTTCAGCGGCGATCGCCCAGAGATCCGCTACAATTGTTAAGAAATCTGTCAATTGTCTAACAGCGCACCGTCTGGACGCTTTTTTATGTCTCTCCCAATTCGCAACGTTGCAATTATCGCCCACGTTGACCACGGCAAAACCACCCTGGTTGACGCACTCCTCAAACAATCCGGCATCTTCCGCGAAGGAGAAGACGTTCCGGACTGTGTGATGGACTCCAACGACCTCGAACGAGAACGCGGTATCACCATTCTCTCCAAAAATACCGCCGTTCACTACAAAGACACCCTCATTAACATCGTCGATACCCCCGGCCACGCCGACTTTGGCGGCGAAGTTGAACGGGTCCTGGGTATGGTAGACGGCTGCATCCTGATTGTGGATGCCAACGAAGGCCCTATGCCTCAAACCCGCTTCGTCCTCAAAAAAGCCCTGGAAAAAGGCCTGCGTCCCATCGTCGTCGTCAACAAAATCGATCGCGGCCAAGCCGACCCCCATGTGGCCGTCGATAAAGTTCTAGACCTGTTCATCGACCTCGGGGCTGACGACGACCAATGCGACTTCCCCTACCTCTTCGCCTCAGGCCTCGGCGGTTTCGCCAAAGACAACCTCGACGACGAAGACAAAGACATGCAGCCTCTATTTGAGGCCATCCTCGGTCACGTTCCCCCGCCCATCGGCGACCCCAACAAACCCCTACAACTGCAAGTCACCACCCTCGACTACTCCGACTATCTCGGTCGCATTGTCATCGGTCGCATTCACAACGGGACCATCAAAGCCGGACAACAGGCCATGCTTCTGCAAGAAGGAGACAAAGTCGTCAAAGGCAAAATCACCAAACTGATGGGCTTTGAAGGCTTAGCCCGGGTCGAACTCGAAGAAGCCACCGCCGGGATGATTGTCGCCGTATCCGGCTTTGCCGATGCCAACATCGGGGAAACCATCGCCTGTCCCGACGAACCCCAGGCCCTGCCTCTGATTAAGGTGGACGAACCCACCCTGCAAATGACCTTTTTGGTCAACGATTCCCCCTTCGCCGGCCAAGAGGGGCAATTTGTGACCTCTCGCCAACTGCGCGATCGCCTGATGCGAGAATTAGAGACCAACGTGGCCCTGCGCGTCGAACCCACCGACTCCCCCGACAAATTCGCCGTCTCCGGACGGGGTGAATTACACCTGGGGATTCTCATCGAAACCATGCGTCGCGAAGGCTACGAGTTCCAAGTCTCCCAACCCCAGGTAATTTATCGGGAAGTCAACGGCCAACCCTACGAACCCTTTGAACTCCTAGTTCTCGACGTTCCCGAAGAAGCCGTCGGTGGCTGCATGGAACGCATCGGCGAACGCAAAGGGGAAATGCAAGATATGCGCATGACCGCCGGCCGGTCTCAGTTAGAGTTTGTCATCCCCGCCCGAGGCTTAATTGGCTTCCGGGGTGACTTCGTGCGCATCACTCGCGGCGACGGCATCATGAACCATAGTTTCTTGGAATATCGTCGTCTCTCAGGCGACGTAGAAACCCGCCGTAACGGAGTCCTCACCTCCTTTGAGGAAGGAGTCGCCACCTTCTACGCCCTGAAAAACGCCGAAGACCGGGGGGTCTTCTTTATTGAACCGGGAACCAAGGTTTATAAGGGCATGATTATCGGTGAAAACAACCGTCCCCAAGACTTAGAGTTGAACGTCTGTAAAACCAAGCAGTTAACCAACCACCGGGCCGCCAGTGGTGACGAGTTGGTTCAGCTTCAATCTCCCGTAGAAATGAGTCTGGAACGGGCCTTAGAATACATCGGCGCCGATGAACTCGTCGAGGTCACTCCCGAGTCGATTCGTCTACGCAAGATGTCCGCCAAGAAATTAGCCCGCCGCTAACCCGAACAATGGACCGTTGATAATGGACAGTTGACAATTCACGAAGCCTTGATTGGCAATCTTTTGGTCATTTTATGTTGTCCTATTTAGCTTGTCCAAAAAGACAAAACACTTGGGTGCATTGATGAGGGTTTCATTGATGCACCCTTTCTCTTTCTTGCTCTTTCTTTCTCTTTCTCTGTGTCCTCTGTGACTCCGTGGTTCCCCCTCTCCCCCTTGCTCCCCCGCCTAACAATTGTTACATTTATTCATAATATTGAATGATTCGTGGCTCCTCAGGGACGCGCCATTATGACAGATACGCTGACGAAACTGGCCTACCAAACCTTCCAACAGGGCAAAAGCTACTTCGGAGTGGCCCATAAAACCCTCAGTACCCAACTCGGACAACTTGCAGTCGGGAAACGAGACAACGAGACCTTTCCCGTCTCCCCGGAACTGGTCGATCGCATCTATACCAGCCTCAATCAAGTCATCGAAACCGACTGGAACGATGCCGAAAAAGGCATTTATCCCGTCGAAACCCTCTTTGATAACCCCTGGGCTGAGTTTTTCCAATACTATCCCCTCGTTTGGCTCGATTTACCCAAAATTTGGGACCGAGTCCGCAACAAACAATATCAATCCTTCGACGCCCAAATCGACCTCAACGACTACCCCAAATACTATCGGCAAAACTTCCACCATCAAACCGATGGCTATCTTAGCGACCTTTCAGCGAACCTTTACGATGTCCAGGTCGATATTCTCTTTAACGGGGCCGCTGATGCCATGCGTCGCCGTATTCTCGCCCCTCTCAAGCAGGGATTGAGCCACTTCGCAGAGGTTCCCCCCAGTCAAATTCGGGTCTTGGATGTGGCCACAGGAACGGGACGGACGTTGCGTTTCTTGCGATCGCTCTTACCCAAAGCGGCCCTATTCGGGACAGACTTATCCCCCGCCTATCTGCGTAAAGCCAATCAACTCCTATCAGAACTCCCCGGTGAACTCCCACAACTGTGCCAAGCCAACGCCGAAGATCTCCCCTACCGCGACAACCAATTCCACGGCGTCTCCTGTGTTTTCACCTTCCATGAACTGCCGGGTTCAGCGCGTCAGAACGTGATTGACCAATGTTTCCGAGTTCTCAAGCCGGGGGGAACCTTCGTTATTTGTGACTCGATTCAGACCGATGACGACCCCAAACTCAATCCCCTCCTCCATAACTTCCAGAAAACCTTTCACGAACCCTATCACCGTAGCTACAGTGAAGATGACATGACCGCTCGCTTGCAAACGGCCGGCTTTGTCGAGATTGCCACACAAATGCACTTCATGAGTAAATACTGGGTGGCCCACAAGCCAGCCTAGGGCAAATCTGGGCGGGGATAACGGGACAAGCCCCAAGTCCCTGGTCAATTGCCAAAAAGAAGCGATAGAGTGGGTTTGGCAACTGAGATTGTGAGGTACCTAGCGTGACCACAGAACAAGAGACGATGCAAGACAATATCGCTACCGACGACATCGTTACCGACGACTGGACGGGAGAAAACGATGTCGTGAACTATCCCCAAGAAATTGAAACGGTGATTTCGAGCTTGGCCCAAGACCAAAAAGCCATGGTGGGCCATAGTGATGACGCCTATGCTTGGAAGTTCAAATATGGCAGTGTTGAAGTCTTTGTGCAACTGACAGGAGACACGGAAGAGGATATGTTTACGGTTTGGTCTCCGGTGTTGAAGCTACCGGCGACGGATGAACCGGGCTTGATGCGTCACTTGTTGCAAATGAACTGGGGAAGCACCTTTGAGTCCCGGTTTGCCATCGTTGAAGATCAAGTGGTGGTCTTGTCATCCCGGACGGTGGCGGACTTGAACCCTGGCGAAATTTCCCGCACGATTACGATTGTGGCCACGATCGCCGACGACAATGATGAAGACTTGCAGGAGAAGTACGGAGCCTCCTAAGTGACCTCATCAGACCCTTGCTGGCGGCTAATTCCCCTCCTGGAGGCTCCGGGAGGGTTTCATATGGCGGCAGATGCTTGGTTACTGGACCAACACCGTCAAGGGATGATGCCGCCAACATTGCGCTTTTACACCTGGTCATCTCCGACGTTATCCTTGGGCTATCATCAACGCCGCTATCCGAGTCATTGGCCCGAAGTCAGGTGGCAGGGACAGCCCCTGGCTTGGGTGCGGCGACCCACCGGGGGACGAGCCGTGTTGCATGGGGGGGATTTGACCTATAGTTTAGTGACCTCCGGCTGGCCAGGTCGTCGGGAGGCGGTCTATCGTCAACTCTGTGGCTTTTTACAACTGGGATGGCAACGACTGGGGGTTCCCTTGCGTTTTGGCGATCGCCCCCCCTCGGGCCACAATCCCAATTGTTTTGCCACAGCGACAGCGGCGGACTTAGTCACCCCACAGGGATATAAGTTCATTGGTAGCGCCCAACTCTGGCGTCAGGGCGCGGTCTTGCAACACGGCTCAATGCAACTCGCCCCCAATCGAGCTTTACAGGCCCAGTTATTTGGGTCTCAGGAGACAGCATCGTCTCCTCTAGGGGAACCTCTTGCCCAGGACATCAACGGCCTCGTCAACCGCCTAACTCAAGCCGCTCAAGAGACTTTTGCAGTGACGTTTGAGGTGCAACCCTTCACCCCCGAAGAAGTGGCCGCCATTCAAACCCAGGCGACAACTTGGAGAGTGGAACCCTACAGGCCATAGCCTCGGAGCAACGGATTAAGATAGAGACGACAAGGCACACCATAAGCGCGCACATCGTGACTCAGGAATTTCAGGTCTCTGTAACCCCCGTTGGCGTTGATGAATACTTACTACGCACCGAACGGGTTGAACCGGGTGTTCCTCTGGCGGAGGAACAAACGGTGTGGAATCTCGATCGCTGGATGCAGCAAGCTCAGCGATTGATGAATGATCCGGTGTCGGGCCTGTTAACGCAACAACAAACAGGCGCTTCACCGATGTTGTCGAGCTTGGTGGCCCTGGGACAAGAGTTATATGATGCCCTATTTTGCGGGGATATGCGCGATAGCTGGATGATGGCCCAGGCCATTGCCCAGAACCATCAGCAACCTCTACGACTGCGCTTAGGGTTAAAGGGCAATCGCCTACCGAGTTTACCCTGGGAAGTCCTGCATGATGGGGATTATCCCCTGGCGACGGGAACCAATATCTTGTTTTCCCGCTATCAGCCGGCCACCAACGGCCTGGCCCCTCCGACGATTGCCACCCCCTTAGAACCTCATCAACCGTTGCGAGTGTTGATGGCCATCGCCGCCCCGAGCGATCGCGCGAATTTGGAGTTAACTCGCGAAGCCGAAGAACTCGAAGCGGAGTTACGGCGACTATACGTCCAAGGAACGGTTCCCCAAGTTCCCACCCAAGTCGAAATTCTACGCCAACCCGATCGCGCCCGCCTCACTCAAGCCCTCGAACATGGTCATTATCATGTCTTCCACTATGCCGGCCATAGTAATTCCGGGATAACGGGAGGCAATGTTTACCTTGTTAATCAAAGTACAGGGTTAACGGAAACCCTCAGTGGCGATGATTTAGCGGGCCTGTTAGCCAATAATGGTATTCAACTGGTGTTATTGAACTCCTGTCGCGGCGCTCATAGTCCAGGAGGGGCGCAACAGGCGGGAGAACGACATTTAGCGGCGGCGTTAGTCAAGCGCGGCATCCCGGCGGTGTTAGCCATGGCTGAGCGCATCCCCGATGAGGTGGCCTTGACGCTGACGCGACTGTTTTATCGCAATTTAACTCGTGGTGCGGTTTCGATTGATCTCAGTGTCAGTCGCGCTCGTCAGGGGTTGATTTCGGCCTATAGTTCCCATCAACTCTATTGGTCGTTGCCGATTCTCTATCTACATCCTAAGTTTGACGGCTATCTTACCCAACGCACACTTAGCCAACGCACAGGGGAGGAGATGCCGACATCGAATGAGCCGCCGTTGTGGTTGCGGCCCCCGGAAACTTGGTCGGACCAGGAGAGCGTCCCGGCCCCCCTCGGCGATCGCCTCGATGATGATACCCTCGGCGAGATGGACTCCTTTGAGGGGGGAGATCTAGCGACGGTGCGCGATCGCGGTACGGAAACCTTAGAGGATCTCGATTCGGGAACTCCAGAGGATCAAGCTTTTGTGCAAGACCTGTTCGAAAGCTTAGGCCAGAATAACGGGCAAGAGTCCCAAACGAGTCAACCTCCAGCGGGGTCATCGCCAACGCCGTCTGAGTCTCCGGCTCCCCCCCGAGGGGTATCAGATGTGACCCAAGCAGAGCAGACGAGAACCCCCTATCCCCTACCTGTACTGGCTGGGGTAGCGACGCTGTTGGTGTTGGGGTTAGGCGGTGTGGTTTGGGGCCTGCGCGATCGCGTCCCCGATACTCCCGGACCCGGACCGATTCTTGTTAATGGGCCTCAAGATGGGCCTCAAGATGGTGACAACAGTCCCCAACGGCCGAGTGGTGAGGTGACAGCCGAGGCCATTGAACAACTCAGTCTCGGTAATATCGAGAGCGGTATCCCTTTGGTGACTGAGTTATTAGCCAGTCATCGTAATGCTCTCAATCAGGCTGATACGGCCTTGGCTGCCATTCGGACGGAGGATCTTGATCGCCCGGAAGTGTTGTTTCTCAAAGGTCGTCTCGCTTGGCAGAAAATCCAAACCGGTGATCAAGACTATAGTCAAGACTATAGTCTCGATGACAGCCGCCGTTTCTGGCAAGCTGCGGCCCGTCGCCAGCCCGATGCTCCCCTCTATTCCCTGTCTCTGGGGTTTGTCTATTACACTGAGGACAACATTCAAGAGGCGATTCGTCAATTTGAGCAGGCCATCGCCCAACTTGAAGGTTCCAACCCCCGCAGTGATGAAGAACTCGGAGGGATGACCGCCTCACAGTTGAGAACTCAGGCCTACGCGGGGTTAGCTTTAGCCTACGATCGCCAGGGAGAGAACCTCAGCGGCGACCGTCGCCAGGAACGGCAAGACCAAGCCCAAGCCTTGCAGATGTTAGTCTTACAAGAAGATGCCGAGGGCTTCCAAGGGACGAACTTAGGCAAACATTGGCTGTGGACATCCGAGGCGATCGCCGCTTGGCAACGGTTAAGTCAACGCCGCTAGAATCTACTCAATCTTGATCGGGAAACCGTTTCTTATGGGGGGGCAAACTTAATTTCAGGGCCGATCTAAACAGGTCGGTAAAATCTCGGAGATGGGCCGTGTATTCGTGATTGTATTCTTGACGGATAGGTATAAAACGAACCACAAAAAACTGAATCAGAAAATATAACTCTGATTCAGTCTCCGTATAACTACATTTAATCGGGGGATTTAGTCGACCCGTTCCAGCTGCCAAAGTATTTGGTTGCCTTCCCGGCGAACCCTTGACACAACCCAGTTACGCCAAACCCAATGGTCACCCCGACTGGTGACTGCACTGGGGTTAATATCAATTAATGCGGCCAGTTCTGAACTACTCACTAAATAGGACTTCGCCGCAATTTCGTCAGCGATATGTAGACTTTCTACCAAATTGCGGAGTTCATTGACGCGGGAGTCACCTGATAGAGTCTCAGAGAGTGCTTGATGTCCCAAATCTGTTGAAGATGTAATTGAGTCTGCCATTCCAAAAGTGATGAAAGGGATAGAAGTTACCGCCCTCAATTGTAACGTTTCCCGTCCAACTTCGTAACTTCACCACCAAAAAGAAACATAACGTCGCAAAAATACCGCCAAAACGAGAAAGCGATAAGGGTATTCTAAGCAGTGGGGAGCAGCGCCGCTGGGCGATCGCCGCGCCCGCACCCCACGATTTCCGAGTAGCGAGTCTGAGTTCACTTCTGACTCAAGGCCGCCAAAACCCGATCATGGATGATGCCATTACTAACAATCACCCCACGAGTATCCCGCAACTTGACATCACGACTAAAGTCGAGGGGTTGACCATACATATCACTAACGCGGCCCCCAGCTTCTTCGACGACAATCGCTCCCGCCGCATGATCCCAGATATTTTCACGATAGTCCGGGCGATCCGCCGAAGGAAGTCGTAAATAGAGGGCCGCATCTCCGGCCGCAACGACCCCATATTTGGCCTGAGAGTCCATACGGAGCGAGGGAGTTGTAATCCCTACTGCGTCAAGGAGTTTTTGCTGTTCAGCCGGGTTTCCATGAGCGGCTTCGACACTTTCGACAACCCGCAATTTACTGACATCTTCGACACCGCAGACATGAATCGGTTGATACTCTCCCGTTGAGATAGCCATCATCTGACTTCCCTGGCCGCGAACCGCCACAAACAGCGTTCCAGAGCCATCAGGGGTGAGACTGAGGGCTGGACACCCCATGACCCCCACTTTCACTTCACCGTCTTCAATCAACGCCAAGGCGATCGCATATTGGTCTTGACGCAAAAAGCCTTTCGTACCATCAATGGGGTCTAAGGTCCAAAAACGAGGGGCCACCTGACCATTGCCGCGATCGATCCAATTGAGAATATCCGCTTCGCTGGCGTTGGTCTCGATTTCGCGTACATAGGAGACCACCTTAGCGCGATTAGTCTCATAGTCCGGCGATCGCAACGCCGCCGCATCCTCCTCCCCAACAATGGGGTCCGTGGGGAACGCCTCCCCCAACGCCTTACAAACCAGAGATTGCGCCCCATAATCAGCCACAGTCACCGGGCTTTTATCGGATTTTTCCATCGCCGAAGGAATATCCTGACGGACACGCTGACAGAGTTTCGCCGCCGCAAGGGTGGCCTGAATCGCAACTTGTTTTTCCTGTTCGTAAGCCATAACACAATAACCCGGTTTGGACGTAGAGTTGAGCAAGGGTCGAGTCCCCATCAGCCATAAAGATGGGCGACCAATTCGCCATAGCCATTGTACGGGAGGGTGGGAACCGTCTCCCAAGAGAAAGACGGCCCCCGACTGACCAACCGTTCTTGAGCCTGAGACCAACGAGGATGAGGTTTACTGGGATTCACGTTCGCCACAAACCCGTATTCATTGGGAATGAGACTATTCCAGTAGGTGGCCGGCTGTTGCTCAACAAACTCAATTTTGACAATGGATTTCGCCCCCTTAAAGCCATACTTCCAAGGCACAACCATGCGAATCGGAGCACCATTTTGTTTCGGAAGCGTTTGTCCATAGGCCCCCGTGGCAAAAAAGGCCAAATCATTGGCCATCTCCTCGACAGTTAAGCCCTCCGTATAGGGCCAGGGTAGGGAATTGGGCCGCCAACCGGGACCCGGAACCACCTCAGAATCATAGTAAGAACTGAAGCGAACAAACTTGGCACTGCTGAGGGGTTCAACATCCTCCAAGAGTAAACGCATCGGGAAACCGGCCCAGGGAACCACCATCGACCACGCCTCCACACAACGGAAGCGATAAATGCGCTCTTCTGTGGGAAACTTGCGTTTTAAGTCATCAATATCGTAAGTTTTGGGAGACTTGACCAATCCACCCACTTCAACCTTCCAGTTGTCCGTGGGTAGGGCTTGGGCCGCTTGCCAAATGGATTTGCTGCCACCAAACTCGTAGAAATTGTTGTACTCAGCCGTTAGTTGTCGCGGCGTGACTTGGCGATCGCCCACCGAGGCGGCCGTAAACTGAGGATTAGGGGCTAGATTCGGCAACGGCTGCGTCCCAGCTAGGGCTTCAACATCCGGGTCAGAGGAACGCCCACAGCCGGTTAAGCCAAGGGTACTTAGCCCCACACCGGCGGCGATACTACTTTTGAGAAAACGACGACGATTCCAAAAGACGGTTTCAGAACTGACGGAGGCTTCAGAAGGAGTCCAGGGTTTGGGAAGATGAATAAACACGTTTTAATCGGGGACAGGGAATAGGGAATAGGGAACAGGGAACAGGGAACAGGGAATAGGGAACAGGGAACAGGGAACAGGGAACAGGGAACAGGGAACAGGGAATAGGGAATAGGGAATAGGGAACAGGTTTTTTCTTAACGCTTGACTGCCGACTGCTCTACAATTATCGGGGAACACTCGGAGAACACTTCAATGATACCCTTTGACATTACCTTGGCCAGCGCTCTGGGAGACCAGGTCAGTGACCTCCTAGAACCCATTGCCGCGCAGTTTCGCAGTTTGAATATCCCCGCTCCCATCACCCATTGGGGCCATCCCGTGATGATGGGGATTGTGGCCGTCGCCATGGGTGGGGCAACGGCCCTAACCGGCTGGAAAGGACGCTTAGCCGAAGATAAGGACGAGTCACAGAAAAATCGCTCCGCCCATAGTAAAATCGCCAAGTTTATGGCATTTTTCATGATCTTGGGCTACACCGGTGGCGTTCTCTCTCTGGTGATGCAGCAGCAACCCATCCTGGAAAGCCCTCACTTCTGGACTGGCTCGATGGTTGTGGCCCTGTTGGTGTTGCAGAGTCTCACCTCGTTCAAAGGATTTTGGGGGACAGCGAATTTACGGCTGGTTCACGCCTATATTGGCAGCAGTTTAATGGTTCTGTTGGTAGTCCACGCCATTTTAGGGATTCGCCTGGGCCTATCTATATAACTTTGGGGGTGGGATAACCCCGAACCACAAGTCAACATTATGGGGGTCGAGTGCAGCGAACCTCAAGTTTGATTATCTGTTTAGCCTATCTCCTCGGAATCTCTTTGGCGAGAGTTCCGGGGATTGCTTATGTTTGGCTACTCGGGGCGGGAGTTTTGGCCCTAGCCATGCCCCGAGTTTG
This sequence comes from Phormidium sp. OSCR, assembly GCA_001314905.1. GTDB lineage: Bacteria > Cyanobacteriota > Cyanobacteriia > Cyanobacteriales > Geitlerinemataceae > Sodalinema. The sequence goes on along the minus strand of LJZT01000059.1, from coordinate 2,341 downwards.
GCGTAAAGGTCCCCGAGGTGGGGTTTGGTTCGGGGGGGGCCTGGTGGGATTTTTGGCCACGGTGTATCTGCAAGCGACGATTCCACAACCGGCGGCCGATGAGGTGGCTCGCTATGCCAATCAGGAGGTAACGGTGGCGGGGGTGGTGTTGGACCAACCTACGTTGAACCGCAATCAGCGACTACGGTTTCGCTTTGAGGCCCAGACGGTTCTCTCTCTGGAGTCTGAGGAGTCCCAGGAGTCCGAGGAGTCTGAGGAACCGGCCCAGGAGCCGGTGTCGGTGTCTGGGACCCTTTATGTGACGGTAGACCCGGAACAAGACGAGGGGTTACATCCGGGATTGGCGGTGCGTTTGAGCGGTTGGCTCTATGAACCGTCAGCGCCGCAAAATCCGACGGGATTCGACTTTCGGGACTATTTGGCGCGACAAGGCATTTTTGCGGGATTACGGGCAGAGACAGTCCATTGGCAGGGCGCTACGGAGACATCTGGCTGGGGTTGGTGGCAGTTGCGCGATCGCATCGTCGCCAGTCATCGTCAGGGGTTGGGGACTAGCCGAGGTTCTCTGGTGAGTGCGATGGTGTTGGGGCGACAGGCGGTGAGTTTGCCCTATGAGGTTCGCGATCGCTTCATTGATGTGGGATTAGCCCATGCGTTAGCCGCGTCGGGGTTTCATGTGTCGCTGATTTTGGGGACGGTGTTGGGGTTGGGGAAACGCTGGGGCGATCGCCGCACCGTCATCGTCGCCACTGGGGTGCTTCTGTTCTATGTCGGCTTAGTGGGTTGGCAGCCGTCGGTGTTACGGGCGGCGTTGATGGGGTTTGCGGGCCTGTTGGGGTTAGCCCTAGAACGCCGGGTGAATCCTCTGGGGGCGTTGCTGTTGGCGGCGGTGGTTTTGTTGTTACTGAATCCTCTCTGGATTGAGGATTTGGGCTTTCAGTTGAGTTTTTTGGCCACGTTAGGGTTAGTGGTGACGGTTCCGGGGTTAGTGAAGGCGATGGATTGGTGTCCGCCGGGATTGTCGCCGTTACTGGCGGTTCCCCTGGCGGCGATGCTTTGGACGTTACCGTTGCAATTGGCGGTGTTTGGACAAATGCCCACCTATAGCATTTTGGCGAATTTGCTGGCGACGCCGTTTTTGGTGGTGGTGACGTTGGGGGGCTTTGTCAGTGCGATCGCCGCTCTGATTTCCCCTGAGTTGGGCCAGCTATTGGTTTGGGGTTTAGACTATCCCGTTCGGGGGTTGTTGGTCATTGTCACCTGGATTTCTCAACGTCCTCAGGGGGCGATCGTGGTGCAACCGTTGCATCTGTGGCAGGTTCTCGGGTTATATGCTCTCATTGGCGGGGGCTGGCTGGTGCAACAGCGGCAGTATTCTCGTCGCTATTGGTTCTATGGGGTGGGAGTGGTGATGGCGTTGCTGATTCTCTTGCTTCCGGGGAGTTTGGCGAAGGCGAATCTGTTGCGAGTGACGGTGTTTGCGACCAATCGGGAACCGGCGATCGCTTTGCAACAGGGTTGGAATACAACTGTGATCTATGGCGGTGATCCCCAGGTGACTCGCTATGGGGTGTTGCCGTTTTTGCAACAAGAGGGGGTCGATCGCTTGCAGGCGGCGATCGCCACGTCTTCGACTGGGGAAGGCTGGGATTTACTGTTGGCGGAGGCGACGCCGCGATCGCTCTATCGTCTCTCGGAGGTGGGGCTATTTGGGGACAATGGCGGCACATTTCTCGCTCCGGGAGCGGAACTGATGCAGCCGTCGATACGCATTAAAAGCCAGTCCAATCGCCCCCCGATTTTACGGTTGGAGGTGGGCGATCGCACTTGGCTTGTGGTTGGCAATCTCTCGCCGGATCAGCAACGGGATCTCCGACAACGTTATCGTTTCTCTGAGGTGGATTATTTAGTCTTTTTTGGCCGCTGGTTTGAGGAGGCGTTTCTCAATCAGATCCGCCCCACTGTGATTTTAATGCCGTCGGCGATCGCTGAGGAGGCGACAACTCCCGTCACGGATTTAGGGGCAAGATTACTCTATCTCGACGAGGTGGGAGCCGTGCAATGGACACCGGAAACGGGCCTAAAGGGGCTATTGGAAACCACGCCGTCAAGACGAGATCTCTCTTAAGCTTCTTGATAGGTGGGAAAATCGGTGTAGCCTTTAGGGTCAAAGGAATACCAAACTGACATATCATCGGCGGGGGCGAGGGGCCAACCGTTGGCGAAGCGTTCGACTAAATCGGGGTTACCTCAATGTTGCAAGAAGGCTCCCGCCATAATCTTTGATTTGGCGGTGAGATGAATGGCAACCCACAAAAAAGAATACAGGATTTGTGCTTAT
>LJZT01000046.1 GCA_001314905.1 Phormidium sp. OSCR | reverse complement strand
ACAGGAAGTTGATAAATTGTATCCGTCTCCGCATCGGAACAATCAAAACTCTCAGTTCCTGGCTTAGAATAATAGCGAATATCCTCAAACTTAAAGTGAACCGGAAGTTGACAAAAGGTGTCATCTGAGGTAAAGTCCTCCTTGATTGTGATGTAGCGCAGACATTCCCGAGGATTGCGACTCACCACATCATCAAAGACATCTCCATTCCCTAACGAATTAGGCGATCGTCTTAAAATTCCTCGAAATACACCAATTTTTTTCTGAAAAACTTGAGGCGTAAAAATACCTTGTCGCTTCAATGTAGTTTCTAATAAATGCTTGAGTTTCTGTATTTTTATGCGAACATTGAATTTTTTGAATCCCTGGATAAGTCCTCGCAAAATACTATTTTTTTGCTCTTCATTGCTTCCCTGAAAAATGGGAAGAATATGCTGCTCAAAACCAGAAATAACATCATACTCTAGTTCTGATGTTATTTCATATTCCTCGGCATTTGGATCACACCGCGATGCAAAAATGAAATAGTAAAGAAACAAGATTCGCAGCATCTTACGCGCCACGATTTCTGTATTACTCTCCTCAACCTGTTGGTTCCAATTCGCCGGATCTAAAATATTACAATAATAGTCAAACACAGGTTTAGCTTTTTCACCTTGTGCTTGTACTTTATTGGCAAACTTCAGTTTGAGTCCAAATGTAAAAATACGATCGCCATTGCTATCATTCGTTGTTTCCCCTAAAATATCTGAGAGAATCGGGATAATTGGCAATGCATCTAGGGATTCAGAGCGTGAAAACCAATCCTTGTAATTTAGACTTTCCCCGTGATAATTAACCGTATAATCTCCATAGGTCAGGTCTGGATGACTAATATAGGTTTCAATCGCTCGTAAACGACGAATTAAGTCATCTAAATAGACCACATCAGGATGACTATCCCGATCAATTTGCTGACTGAGATACTCTAAATAGCAAATTTTCGCCTCTTTCTTTAGCCGTCCTAACGACTCACGATCCATCACTCGCTGCAAACGATAGAAATCTGAACCTGGAGAGTCTATCAATCGTTCCTGAACCGCCTCTTGTGCATCTTGTAACTCGTCCTCATCCGTTAAAACATCTGCCAGATAACGATTTAAGCCAGCTTCCATTCGTTCTGAAAACTGGTTAACCTCACCCACCGTGATGGTCACTTTGTGGAACTTAAGCCGCGAATCTCCGCCTCGTCCTTGGGTTCGGGTTTCTAAATCCGCAATGGGGACAGATGTGGAATTAGAGGCTTGACGAGCAAAACTGATGCGACTTGATGATTCTTCCGTAAGAGGAGTCAGTAACTCGTTGATTTCAAACTCAGTTGTGTCCAGTTGCTGCTGTAACTGGCTGGCGACTTCCTCACGTAAGTCTTGAATCACATCATTGAAGCGATTTCTAAAACTTTCCGTCAGACTTAACGTAGCTGAGCGAGCATAATGGTTATCCAAAATGGGGTTTTTAATCGGCTGTTGTGCCACCGCTTTGGCGATCGCATCCACATTCACCATCAGGCGATCGCTCCCACCTTGACTCACCCTAAATAGGTTTTGCTGTCGCAGTTCCCGTAGTATCTTCTCCAACAACTCCCCATAATCGACTGAAAACGGTAGACCCTCTCCCAACTCAAACGTATTCATCTCTCCTGCACCCACGATCATAAATTCTTCCTAGTAGCCTAGCAAACCGAAGTTCCCAAAATCAATAGGCTTAAAACTCACCACCCCCAGATCCAGACAATCTCCTGAATCGATAACATTATCCAATTTCCCTGAGGTCTCCGAGTCCTCCCGAGAAGTCAGCCATGGTAAGCTAAGACGATCTTCAACCCATAGCCCCTGACTCATAACCAGTTCCATCAGGGTCAGCTAGATATCCAACTCTAACGGATCTGTATCAACCAGGAGATAACAAGGAGATAGAGATGTACGAAAAAATTGCCCCCCCCACCACTGGCGAGAAAGTCACCTTCAAAGATGGCGAACCCGTCGTTCCCGACAACCCGATTATCCCCTTCATCCGAGGAGACGGAACCGGTGTCGATATCTGGCCCGCCACCGAGAAAGTCATTGACGCCGCCGTCGCCAAAGCCTACGGCGACAAACGTAAAATTAGCTGGTTCAAAATCTACGCCGGAGACGAAGCCTGCGAACAATACGGGCAATTTCAGTATCTCCCCGAAGATACCCTGCAAGCCATCCGCGAGTATGGAATCGCCATCAAAGGCCCTCTCACCACCCCCATCGGCGGTGGGATTCGCTCCCTCAACGTGGCCTTGCGGCAAATTAACGACCTCTACGCCTGCGTCCGTCCCTGTAAATACTACCTGGGAACCCCCTCCCCTCACAAAAGTCCCGAAAAACTCGATGTCATCATTTATCGGGAAAACACCGAAGACATCTATCTCGGGATTGAATGGGCCGAAGGAAGCGACATCGCCAACCAACTCATCAAACAGCTTAACGAGGAGTTAATTCCCGCCACCCCAGAACATGGCAACAAGCAGATTCCCCTCGACTCAGGAATTGGCATCAAACCCATTAGTAAACTGGGATCTCAGCGACTGGTGCGTCGGGCCATGAAACACGCCTTGCGACTTCCCAAAGAGAAACAGATGGTGACGCTCGTTCACAAGGGAAACATCATGAAATACACCGAAGGCGCTTTTCGCGTCTGGGGGTATGAACTGGCCACCACCGAGTTTCGCGACGAATGCGTCACCGAACGGGAATCCTGGATTCTCAGCAACAAAGAAGCCAAGCCTGACATTAGCCTAGAGGACAACGCTCGTAAACTCGAACCCGGCTACGACTCCCTCACCCCTGAGAAAAAAACCGAAGCCTGTGACGAGGTGAAAGCCGTTCTCGACGCCATTTGGGAGACTCATGGAAACGGAAAGTGGAAAGAGAAGATCATGGTGAACGATCGCATCGCCGATAGTATCTTCCAACAAATCCAAACCCGTCCCGCCGAATACTCCATCCTCGCCACCATGAACCTCAACGGCGACTACCTCTCCGACGCCGCCGCTGCCATTGTCGGAGGCTTAGGAATGGCTCCTGGAGCTAACATTGGCGACACCTGTGCCATCTTTGAAGCCACCCATGGAACCGCACCCAAACACGCCGGACTCGATCGCATCAACCCCGCTTCCGTTATCCTCTCCAGCGTCATGATGTTGGAATATATGGGATGGGATGAAGCCGCCGAACTGATCCAAAAAGGACTCGGGGCCGCCATCTCCAACGGTGAAGTTACCTATGACCTGGCCCGTCTGTTAGACCCCCCCGTGGAACCCCTAAAATGTTCCCAGTTCGCCGATGCTATCATCGCCCATTTTGACGATTAATTCGGCCATCAAAACAGGCAGGGGCCATCATTTCGATGGCCCCCGCCGCCATAATTGCCGCCATAACGGCCCCCCAGAACTAGGGATTGGCAAACGTATTAATCCGTCCGCCACCAATCGAGCGGCCTGGCGGATTGCGTGGTACAGAGAACGGCTCAGCCGGTTGATTTCGCAAACTCTCCTCACTTTCCGGCGTTGCATTCATCGAACCATCCGGGTATCCCGTTCCCGTATCAGGAATCGGACCGCGAAAGACTGCACCATTGGGGTTCAACACATCACCCGGCATCTGTTGATAGGGATTCGCCGACGGATTTGCATCATAGCCACCAATAGCTCCAGGATTCCCGACACTCCCATTCCCCATCCCCGTTTGCGGCGAAGCTGGGTCCCCATAGGTGGGACGGCGATAGCCATTACTCGGATTACCTGAAATACCCGGATCGAAATCCCCCGCCGAAGAGCCATAGGGGGTTTCCGTCTGAGTCTGAGGAGTTTGGCCCGGTACAGCGTTAGGGTTATAGGGATATCCCGTAAAGGTAGGCCCTCCTGTCTCGGACGGAGAAAACTGTCCAGCAGCCGGAGGAACCGGCATCGCGAACGCCGGTAGAGTTTCTGCAGAGGTTGCTCGGCCATCAGCCGTCTCAGCTTCAGAATCTGATTCAGTGCGACCATCAGCCTCTCGTTGTCGAGACTGGGACGCTCGTTCCGACGACTCTGACGACTCTGACGACGGTTGCATCAATCCCAAAGACCCAGTTCGCGGATTAGCTAACTGTTGGAACCCCATTTCGAGGGGCGTTAATTCCTGAGACGATTGTGTCGCCGCCGTTCCCTGAGCGGGGGGAGAAAATCGATCAAAGAAGCCATTACCTGTATCTTGAGTGCGATCGCGCCGCGATGATGAGCGGTCATCGTCACTCTCGTCTAACCCCAAACCTTGTAGAAATGGATTTGACGGAGCCGAGGCGTTCTCCTGAGACTGGCTGCTATCACCATCGTCTGAGGAAATCTCCGGTTCAGGATTGGCCAGGAGTTCGAGGATGCGATCGATATTCTCCTGGCGGTCTGCGTTGGGATTCTCCGTCGGCAGGGGACTCGGAGTTCCCTGCTGTGAAATCATTTGTTGCAATACATCCGAACTGTCAATATCTGCCGCCACCCGAGCTTCTTCACCCGAAACTTCTCCCTCCCAGTTCGAGGGAGCCTCATTGTCCGAGAAACCGTCGAGGGAAAATTCTTCTGCCAGTTTACGGACTCCATGACGGTCAACATATTCCCAGGCGACCCCAAGAATCAATACCACTCCTAAAATTGATAGCCAAATTGAGGGGTTTGTCAGAGTCCGCAGTTTCGCACGAACACGATGGATGGAGTTGGGCAGATGTTCAAGAGGCATAAGGCGTCAACCCCGATCGAGGCGTACAAGGACACTATCTTTAGTGTATCAAATTTATGACGAGGCAAGAGGCAAGAGGCAAAAGGCAAGAGGCAAAAGGCAAGAGGCAAGAGGCAAGAGGCAAAAGGCAAGAGGCAAGAGGCAAGAGGCAAGAGGAGTGGGGGTGTACCTTTAGGGGTGACCTCTTTGCGGGGTATTTTGGCTTAGATAAGCTGGGAGAACTGGAATTTTTGAGACAATTATCGTTTTTTGGTTTGAGGTGGGGTTGAGGACGGTTCTGGGGCTTGATCTACACCGGGCGGAGATTTTTGCACGGCATCCGTTGGCTCCTCTGTAGGAATTAAATCCACAACCATGACATCGGCTAAGACTTGGCCGGGGACGGACGATTCTAGGTTTCGTTCTGCTAAGGCTTCGATCAGGCTCTGACGAGCATATTGATCTAACGCCTCATCACCGGTGACTTGGAGGGGATAGGGACTGGCTCCGAGAAGGTTCCCTGCTTGATCCTGAGTGATGGCAAAAACGACTCGTTGCGGTTCAGACAGTTGTGATGAGGGAAGTTCCCGTTTTAGGACGATTGACGGTTCTTCGGGTAGGCTCAGGGACAAGTCTGAATCATCGAGCCAAGTGTCGAGCCAGGTTAGCCACCGCTGCTGAGCGGTTTCACCTAAATCTAGGGGGCTGATATAGGCCAAGGCCTGCTCGGGTGCAAGACGGGTGGGTTCTGAGGATTCGGCTTCTGAGGATTCGGCTTCTGAGGATTCGGCTTCTGAGGATTCGGCTTCATTCGGCTTCTGAGGATTCGGCTTCTGAGGATTCGGCTTCTGAGGATTCGGCTTCTGAGGATTCGGCTTCTGAGGATTCGGCTTCTGAGGGTTCGGGGTCGATCGCCTCAGCTTCGGGAGTAAAGTTCACTTGGAACCAATAGGCTCGGTATTGGTCTTGTTCAGGAAACGAGTAGTTATCAAAGGTGGTTTCCAGGGCTAAGCGTAAGAGGCGATTGTCATCAACCGGTAAAGGACTGAACTGATCGACAGTCCCCTCGGGAGTCACCAAAACCCCAACATAAAACGACTCACCCAGAAAGCGCTCATAGACCGGTTGCGGTGGCAATACCCCCTCAATCTCCTGGGGCTCTCGTTCCTCCCAAACCGTCGTGTTTTCTTCGAGGTCAGGATCAGCGTTGTACACCTGATCGAGCCAACCATAGTACTCACCCACCAAGGCCATTCCGGGCCGATAGTCTTCTCCACTGGGCGTCACAGCAGCCTGTTCAGTCCCCTCCTCCGACTCAGATGAGGGGGATTCAGAAGACGAGAGCTCTTTTTTCTCTTGCAAGAGTTCCTGTTGGCTTGGCCCCGTGTTAGCGTCAGGTTGGCTCTCGTCGACAGGGGGGGGCGGATAGCTGCGATCGCGTTGGATGTCCTCCCACTGCTGTTGATGCTGTTGCCAGATATCCTCATACTCCCTCGATGAAGAGTCTTGTGAGAAGGTCCCAGGATTGCCAGAGGTGTAACTCTCGTAACTCTGACTCATGGGCGGGGGGGTCGGCGAAGGCGTAAACTGATCTTCCCAGCTACTCCAGCGATCTTGAATCGAATCTCGGGTTTGTGTTGAATCATCCGCTGGTGGGGGAGGTGGGAAGCTAGAACGATTCGAGAGTGACGGCGGCACAGTTGAGTCAGAGTTCTGCTCAACGTCAAACCCCGAGGCCCCGGCCCCAAACTCCTGAGTAGCAGCGGGAGCGAATTGGGCCAGTTCTTCCGAGGTGAGTTCGACAACATTACTATCAAGGATGCGATCGCCCTGAGACTCTTCTTGATTTAAGCCAATGAACGGCAAAGCGGCCGCTACGGCCCCATGAAGGCCCACGGAAATGGCGATCGCCAACAGGTTCGGCTGTAACAGAGTCTGTCGTAGCCGTTGCCAGGGAGTCGACTGCCCCATGTTAGGGTGAGCCGGGGTGGAGTGAAGTTGGGACGCCTCAGAAGACATACAGGTAATCGTTGAGCAAAAATTCATTCAAAATGTCCAGGCTCATGACCCTCCTCTCAAGCAGGAGCCATCACCTGGATCGTGAATGTTGGTAGTCTAGCAATTTTACGGAGGAGCGATCGCGAAATCGGTACAGTCTCCTAGCTGAGACATTCTAGCCTAGACATCAGACGACGCTCTCGGTCAGCGACTGGCTAGGATACAGCCTGAACGAGGCGGTAACTCAAACGAGATTAGGGTTCCATCACTACGCAAACTCTGGGCCGTTGACGCGTCTCCGTACTTCAATTCGAGTCCCTTAGCTGTCGGAGATAGGGTTTCTAGGTTAAGTTGCTCAGGTTCATCTCCAGCATTAACGGCTACGATCACATCGTCAGCCCCTGGGAGATGGCGTAGGAAAGCATAGAGGCTATCCTGTGCTAATAAGATCTCATAATGGCCGGTTCGTAGGGCGCGATAGTGATGGCGCAAGGCGATCAGTTGACGATACATTTGATAGAGATCTTGATTCCACTGTTGGGAATCGGGAAAGGTTTTACGACAATCGGGATCATGACCGCCGTTTAAGCCCACTTCATCACCATAGTAAATACAGGGTGCGCCGGGAAAGGTCATCTTCAGCAGAGCCGCCAGCTTGAAACTGGGGATATCCTCGCTGGCCAGGGTCAGCATCCGTGGCGTATCGTGGCTATCGAGAAGATTAAGTTGGGCCAGTTGAATCTCCCAGGGATAGAGATCGAGGAGTTCCTGGATTTTTTGCCCATACTCTTCGGCGTTGAGGGCCGGATAGGGGTCATAATCATGAAATTCCACCAAGTCTCGCACCACGCGATCGCCGGCCACATAGGCGATCGTCGGCCCGGTGAACTCGTAGTTCATCACCGCATCAAACTGGGTTCCATCCAACCATTGGCCGGCATCTTTCCAGACTTCTCCCACGATATAGGCTTCGGGGTTCAGGGCTTTGATGCGATCGCGAAACTCCACCCAAAAACCGGGGGTTTTCACTTCAAAGGGAACATCTAAACGCCAACCATCGATCCCTTGGCGAATCCAATGTTCTCCCACCTGCATGATATATTCGCGGACATCGGGGTTATCGTGGTTAAATTGCGGCAAGGCGCGATTGCCCACCCAACTGACGTAATTAGCCGGGAGATTGCCGTCATAGGCGCTTAGGGGCCATTTTTCAATGCGAAACCAATCTAACCAGGGGGAATAGGGGCCATTTTCGAGAATATCGTTAAAGAAGTAAAACCCCCGACTCGCATGGTTGAAGACACCATCAATGACGACCTTTATCTCCCGTTCATGGGCGCGATCGAGGAGGGCGGTAAAGGCCTCATTTCCTCCTAAAATGGGGTCAATTTGATAGTAGTCGTGGGTGTGATAGCGATGGTTACAGGCCGATTGAAAAATCGGCGTTAGATAAATGGCTGTAATCCCCAAATCTTGGAGATAGTCTAACTGATCGATGACACCCCAGAGATTACCTCCTTTATAGCCTTGGGGCGTGGGAGGATCACTCCAGGGTTCAAACTGGTTGGGGTTGGTCGAGACGTGTCCCGGGGAATCGTCGCGTTTGGCGAAGCGATCGGGGAAGATTTGGTAGAATACGGCGTGCTTAACCCAATCTGGGGTTTGTACTTGCATGAGTTTTTTGTACGATCTGCTAGGGCTATCTTACCGGCATACTTTCTATCGTCTCATCTTGACCGGCCCATTGGGGCGATCGCAGACCCCCATTGCACTCCTCATCGGGCTAGTTTGTATAGGATTAATACTTTTCTCGGGGCCAGTTTGGGCTGAGGGGATAGACCCCCCATTGCTGACGGAGGAGATTTTACAGGAGCGTCTCAACGCCGTTGCTGTTGATGAAGAAGACGCTATGGTTGATTTAAGCCACTTAACCATTGATTTACGTCCGAGTTATCAACGAGACAACGGCGAACCTTTTGCAGACTATTTTTATCAACAACTACAACCCCGTTTAAGTCGCACCTATCCGGTTCCAGGACTCGATTTAAGTGAGTCTAAAATTCAAGGGATTTTTCGGATTCAACCCTTGAGTTTGGATGTCCCTTTATATGGACAACAGCTTTCTTTACTATTATCTGAAGATGAGCGAACCCAGCTCGATCGCGATCGCCGCCGTCGCTCTCAGCTACAACAAATCGCAACCACCGTCTTATCGGATTCTCAAAACTCCAACCATCATGATTTCCAAGTTCGTATTTTTCGGGGTAAACTCAAACTGAAAAATACCCATTTTTTGGGAATTGTCGATTGGAGTAATACCTTTTTTTTGAGTGGACTCAATGCCCAGGGAGCAATATTCGAGCAATCCCTAAAAAGTCCTGAATCTCGATTTAGCCAAACCTTTAATGTCAATCACGCTCAATTTCTTGGCTCTGTTTTATTTCATAAAAGCATCTTTTTTACAGATTCAACTTGGACAAATGTCAAATTTTTAGGAGAACCTGACTTTACAGGAGCCACCTTTGAAGGATCGGTGAATTTTCGCGCCAGTCGCTTTAAGTCTCTAACTAAATTTGAAGCCAGCAAATTTAGTCAAACGGCGGATTTTTCTGACACAACTTGGGACAACCGTGCTGATTTTGCCAAAACCAAATTTGTGCAAGCACTTTATCTCACCAATGCCCTCATTCTTGACCGTTTTAGCTTTCGAGAAGCCCAATTTCTTAAAACCGTTAATCTCCGAGAGGCGAGCTTTCAAAAAATACTCGATTTTAGTGACGCTCAGTTTCGCCAAAATGCCTATCTTAATATTTCCAACTTAACCTTTGATGCCAGTGAAGCTCAACTGATAGGCAATCCTGGTAAAATTGGCAAGGTGTTATCTATTCCCAGCTTACAAGGCAATGAAAACCTCTTAATCAACCTAGTCCGAAACTTTCGGGAATTAGAACAAATTGAAGATGCCAATCAGGTCAACTATAAGCGAGTTCTCTTAGTTCAGCGAGATTTATTTAAACGAGTGTTTGCAAGTAATCTCAATACAGCCTCTCGCGAAACCTTACGACAAATCGGGTTTTCTCAAAAGCAAATCGCCGAAATTGTACAACATCGCCAAGAGCAGTTATTTTCGAGTTTAAGTGAGTTACTAACCCTAGAAACCGTGTCTCTCGCGACATACACCAACGTTCGCGATCGCCTCATTGCTGCTCCTGCCACGACTGGGAAAGCGCGACTCTATCTTTGTAGTAAACTACTCTTTATCACCCTATTGTTAGCCTTGAGTCGCTATGGAACCAGCTTTGCGTTAATGATGGGAGTTGGTGCGATCGCCATCGCCTATTTTGGCTGTTTATTTTGGCTCATTGACCGCTATCGTCGCCACCGTCCTCAAGCGATTGTACCGACATTTTTTGAAATCACGTGTATAGGAACAACAACAGCCGTTATCTGTATAATCGGGATTATTGCTATCATTCAAAATTCCCCCCAACCTTGGCTAACCTTCACCTGTTTAGGTATCGTCATGTTCCCCATCCCCGGTCTGTTAACCTTTCGTATGTATCAGCAGGGACGCTATCATGACTTAATGGATATCTCTTATTTTGTAGAAGATGGAGCCTTTCGGGAATTGCGCTTAATGGTTAGTCGTTTGCCAATTATGCCTCGATTCCCCTTCTTCCGCGATCGCTTTGAACCCATTTTAAGCGATCGCCGTTGGGGATGGCTCAATTACTATGATTTCAGCCTGAACAACTTACTCAAATTTGGCTTTAACGATATCCGCCTGCGGGACAAACATATCCCCGGCTTAATCACCGCCTTAGCCTGGTATCAATGGGGAGTCGGGATTTTATATATTAGTTTATTATTTTGGACATTATCCCGAACGATTCCCGGTTTAAACCTCTTTCTCTATCTCTAACCCAGAGTTAGATCTCTATCACTCAGCCAAACCAGATTCATCTCACCCTGAATCTCACCCTAAAGAAGATCCAATACCACACCATGCAACGAACTCTAATTTGGCATCGTTATAACCTGCGACTGCGCGATCGCCATGACCTTCAACACCTTCAAAAACTTCAAACATCCCACTCCCAACTCATTCCCCTATACTGTTTCGACCCCCGCGACTTTGGCAAAACCGCCTTTGGCTTCCCCAAAACCGGAGCCTATCGTAGCCAATTTCTCCGAGAATCCGTCGCCAACTTACGGGAAAATTTACGTCAACAGGGAAGTGACTTAATCATTCGCCAGGGGAAACCCGAACAGATCATTCCCGAACTCGTCAAAACCCTCAACATCGACCAAGTTTGCTTTGAAGCCTCACTCACCCGCGAAGAACAACAAGTTGAACAAGCACTGCGTCACGCCTTACAACCTTTGAGAACCCACATCCAAACCCATTGGGGAGCCAGCCTCTACCACCCCAGTCAGCTTCCCTTCGAGATTGAGCAGCTTCCCGATGTCTTTAGCCAATTCCGTAAAGCCGTCGAGAAATCTGCCTCAATCCCCCCTCCCGTAGCTCCCTTAACGCAATTCCCACCCCTTCCCGAAATGGATGTAGGGGAACTTCCCAGTTTAGCCAGCTTAGGGGTTGACTCCCCCCAAACCGACTCACCTCAAACCGACTCACGGTCCGTTTTGGCCTTCCAAGGTGGCGAATCCGCCGGGATGCAGCGATTACATGACTATATCTGGAGGGGGGACTGTCTGCGTAACTATAAACTCACCCGTAACGGGATGTTGGGAGCTGACTATTCCTCAAAGTTCTCCCCTTGGTTAGCCTTAGGATGTCTCTCACCCCGCTCGATTGTCGCCGAAGTGCAGCGATATGAACAGGAACGAGTGGCCAATCAGTCCACCTATTGGTTGGTGTTTGAACTGCTTTGGCGAGATTATTTTCGCTTGGTTGCGGCCAAATATCGCGATCGCCTCTTCTATAAATCCGGGTTACAAAAACGTCTCATTGACTGGCAACAGGATTGGCAATTGTTCGACTCTTGGCGTTCAGGAATGACCGGATATCCCCTCGTGGATGCCAATATGCGAGAGTTAGCCGCAACCGGGTTTATGTCCAATCGTGGCCGCCAAAATGTGGCGAGTTTCTTGACCAAGAATTTAGGGATTGATTGGCGTATGGGAGCTGAGTGGTTTGAGTCCTTGTTAATTGATTATGATGTCTGTAGTAATTGGGGAAATTGGACCTATACCGCCGGTGTCGGCAATGATGCGCGAGGGTTCCGTTATTTTAATATCCCCAAACAGTCTCAGGATTATGACCCGAACGGCGACTATCTTAAATACTGGTTACCGGAGTTGGCTGCGGTTCCCGGCGATCGCATTCATCAAATCCATCGTCTCAACGCGGCAGAGTTACAGAACTATGGGGTCAAGCGTGGCGTGGACTATCCCCCGCCAGTGGTGGATTTGGCGGAATCTTTAGCGGTGAATCAGCAGCGGTACGAGAGTGCGATCGCGCTGCAATAGATATCGACTGGCTGCGATGTCGCATCTCCGATTCAAAACCAATCAGCCGCAAGGTCTCTCTCTTGCGGCTGATGAGCTGTATTAAACTGTAAGAATTATAGGCTTGTGTTCGAGAGCGAATAAGATGCACGCAGAGTTTAAAAACTTTCAAAAATTAAATCGAATGCACTAGCATTTCTGTGGAGCCTTAGCTGCGGAGATTTAGGCAATAGCTTCAACCGCTGCCGGACTTTCGAACATTTTGAAGACGCGATCGAGTTGAGTTAACTCAAAAATAATGCGAATTGCTGGTGAGACTGCACAGAGGCCAAACTGGATATTGATATTTTGCGCCAGTTTTAAGGCTGAGACGAGTGCCATCAGTCCAGCACTATCGAGAGATTCAGTCTCTTCCATATCAACAAGAACCACAGGAGTCGTTCTAGCGGCCACCGCAGAAGTCAGTTGCTGACGGACTTGTTCCGCATTTGCGGCGTTGAGATGTCCGGTGAGGCGGACGACGGTTACGTTGGAGGCTTGGGTTGCGGTGTGCATGGCTATATCTGAATCCAAAAACTAATTTCGCTTGTCTAGTCTCAACCTAGAGCATCCCTCGGGCTAGGCGCTACTGAAATGGGCCAAGTTTGCGGAATCTTTGTTTTTCTCCCCCCTTATGTGAAGATTTGGAAAAGTTGCCGGATTAAACCGTATCCAGAACTACCAATTGAAACAGAGGTATGCCATACTGGGTGGCAGTGACAGAATTTTAGACTCGCCGAGTTCTAGGGTTAATTTCTCAGTCTTAAGGTGTCTGGATATGCAGTGACGCAGATCACTTACAAGCTAGGGTTGCGATCGCATAACGCGGTCAGCTTTCGACGGATGATAAAGGCATAGAATTATCCGGATTATCATGAAAGCGTCAGCGGCAATCCGTCATCTTGTTGAAAAAGTCCTTTATATCAAACGGTTAACCCCCGATCTCGAAAATCAGATCAATGCCGAGTTAACACGAATGGGATATGTCTCCGATGTAGACTATGAGGCTCTCGAACTTCTGATGGACCAAATGGACCGAGGGGTCATTCAACTGGTCTCGAACCCCTAATTCTCTCGGTGACAACTACTTCTGCATACTACTACTTCTGCATACTAACGTTGAGACGTTCGAGAGTCGTTTCAGGGTGTTTCTGCAACGCTTGACGTTAACCCACAACAGTCGCGAGTTCGACCACCTCATGATCCGAGACTTGATCGCATCGGGTGATGGGGTTTTTGCTGTTTCAGGGGTGATCTTGAGGAAATCGGGGGTCGTCGAAGCCTTAAAATCGAGTCAGACCGCCGCCGCCATCCTTGATGCCTATCCAAGATTGCGCTATGACCCAAGATCTACAAGACCAAATCTTCTCTTTACAACAGACCATCCAAAGCCTCGAACAAGAACGTCGCGATTTAGCCGTTCATCCCCTGCTTCCCCCGGAGGATGCGTCTCCCGCTGTGATTGTGGAAGCCTACCGCGCTCAGGCCCGCGCCAGTGCTGAACAAGCGGCCGAGATTAAGGGAATTGACGATGCGATCGCCGCGTTACAACGGCAACTGCGACAGAAACGGGCCTTAGTGGGCCATTACCGCGAGCATCAACGAGATCCCTTGCGCGAGGAAATCGAGCAAGCCAAGGCCAAAGCCGAACATTACGCCGAACGCATCAACGAACTCAGCAGCGAACTTATCATCGAAGTGCGATCGCTCAAGGAGATCGCCGATCAACTCAGTCCCCTCTACTGGCAATATGAAGGGAAACCCTTTATCACCGGCTTTAAGCGGGTCACAGTTCCCCATGTGCGCTCCGATAGCACCGTCTGGAACGTGGTTAACCGGGTCGTTTAAGGCAAGATGAGTTTGAGGTCTATCTTAAGATGTTTGACAAATTTTCGACATTCGCCGCTCGAATGCGATACAACAAGAGCCGGAGTCCCCGAGTCTCATCCCATCAGTCCTATCCCTCTTTGTCTATCCTATTGGCCCAACCATGATCGAAGTCGAACAACTCCACAAACGCTATGGAACCACTCAAGCGATCCAAGATGTGAGTTTTTCCGTAGAGAAGGGGGAAATTCTCGGTTTTCTCGGGCCAAATGGGGCCGGGAAGACCACCACGATGCGCATCTTAACCGGATATCTCCCGGCCAGTTCCGGGACGGCTCGGATTGCGGGGTTTGATGTCCATGAACAGTCCCTAGAGGTGCGTCAACGCATTGGTTATTTGCCCGAAAGCCCGCCGTTATACCGTGAAATGACGGTGGAAGGGTTTTTGCATTTTGTGGCGCGGATTAAGGGCGTTTCAGCCGGCGATCGCCCCCGACGGGTGAACCAGTCCATTGAGCAATGTGGGTTGAGCGATCGCCGCAAAAGCCTGATCCGTAAACTCTCGAAAGGGTATCGCCAACGGGTGGGGATTGCTCAGGCGATCGTCCATGATCCACCGGTGATTATCCTCGATGAACCCACCGTTGGCCTCGATCCGCGCCAAATTATCGAAGTACGCAACCTCATCAAATCCCTGGCCGGAAATCACACCATTATCCTCTCGACCCACATTCTCCCGGAAGTCAGCATGACCTGTAGCCAGGTGGCGATCATCAATCGCGGCCAAATCGTCGCCACCGATCGCCTCGACAACCTCATGGAACATCTAACCGGGGGAACCTACTATGATGTCGAAGTCGGTGGTGGTGTTGATGGGGTCGAAACAGCCATCGGGTCCTATCTGGGTTATCTTCCTAATCTGCGATCGGTCGATCCCCTTCCCCGTAACGACCTCCCCGAAGGACGCTATCGCTTCCGCATTACCGTCGAACCGGGGTCGGAACCGGGTTCAGAAATTGCAGCAGCCATCCTAGAGGGTAAACTACAACTTCATGAAATGCGTCGCAGTCGCGCCAGTCTCGAAGATGTGTTCCTACAATTGACGACTGAAGAGAACATGGCTGAGGCGGCGATCGAGGACGAGACGCAAGCTGAGGCGAGTGAACCTGACGCGAGTGAACCTGAGGCGATACCAGCCGAAGCTGTAGATTCTCATCCAGATGAGTCCCCCGAGTCGAAACCCCCCGCCGACAACTAACCTCGTTCCGCTCAACCTCGTTCCGCTCAACCTTGTCCGTCCTCTAGTTTCTTATCTCGAATGCGCCTAATTTTTGCTAATATCATTGCCATTTATCGCAAAGAACTCCAGAGTTATTTTGCCTCGCCTCTTGCGATGGCGATCGCCGGCATTTTCTGGTTAATTGCCGGTTTTTTCTATGTCACCATTCTCCTAGACCCACAACGGGGAATCCTCGCCCAAGTTGCCGCTCAAGCCGCCGTTGAGCAAGAGTTAGGCACTCCTCGCCCTCCCCTAGATGTTCCCTATGAATTTCTGCAATTTTTCTTAGGAACTGTCGCCTCCTTATCCCTGTTTATTTTGCCTATTCTGTCCATGGGACTCTATGCTGAAGAGCGCAAACAAGGAACCTTAGAACTATTAGCCACCTCCCCCGTGTACAACTGGACTGTTGCCACCGGCAAACTGTTGGGGGTTGTGACGTTTTATATCACCATGATTGCCCCCTTACTTCTCTACGAAGCCATTACCTTTAGCGTCGCAGAACCTGCATTTCCTGCCACAATTCCGCTGCTGGGACATCTAGGCTTGATTTTGCTGGCAGCCAGTGTTTTATCCTTGGGAATGTTTGTTTCCTCCCTGACTGATAGCACTATTCTTTCGGCAATTCTCACCTTTGCTTTAGTCTTGTTTTTGTGGATTGTCAACCTAATTGCCGCCAATGTTCCCGGCCCCGTAGGCGAGGCGCTGGCTCATTTGTCAATTTTGGAGAACTATAGCAACTTAATTCAGGGAGTGGTTGATATTAGCAGTTTAGTCTTGTTTGCAAGTTATATCTTTTTGGGAATTTTTCTAACAGCTCAATCCATTGAAACCCTGCGTTTTCAACAAAACTAACGCCCTGTTCTCGTGTGTTTAACCATTATGGTCAATATCCTTAAAAAATACTGGAATATTTTGTTATGGCTGGGCTTATTTCTAAGCGTAGCCGGACTCACCAGCGGTACAGTCACTGGAGTTTGGATGCCAATTCCGGCCTCACTTATCGTTGCAGGGGTCATCATTTTAGGAATTTGGCTCATCTACCTCGGGACGTTTCAGCGAGGCTTTTGGGCGCGGCGATCGACGGAGGCGGGAACCAACGCTCTTTTTGCGACAGCGGCGGTTCTTTTAATTCTAGTGTTGATGAATTTCTTGGCGGTTCGCGCTGAGGTTCGTTTTGATGTCACGGAAACTCAACGTTTTACTCTCGCGCCGCAAACTCAAACCTTAATTCGTAATTTAGACGAACCGGTGAAGGTGTGGGTATTTTCCTCGCAACCCAATGAGAGAACGGTGGATTTGTTGGAGAACTATCGCCGTCTTGCACCCGATCGCTTCGAGTATGAACTGGTTAACCCGCAAGCGAATCCGGGTTTGGTTCAGAGATTTGAGGTCTCGTCTGTGGGGGATGTATTTCTCGAAATTGGCGATCAGCGTCAATATGTGACCACCTTGGACTTAGAACCTCTGGCTGAAGCACAATTGACTCGCAGCTTAGCTCAATTGCAAGGAGGCGATCGCCTGACGGTGTATATGCTACAAGGCCATGGAGAACCGGCGGTTTTGGCTGATGGCGAAGAGTCGATTTCCCGCGCGGTACGAGCCTTGGAAGAAAATGCTGCGGTGGTGAACTCTCTCAATCTCATTGAGCGGGGAAGTGTTCCAGAGGATGCTGATGTTGTGGCCATGATTGGTCCCACCAGTGGCCTGTTTGAGCCGGAACTTGAGGCGTTAAATGACTATTTCGATGAGGGTGGCTCGGTGTTGGTGTTGGTCGATCCCAATACAGATCCCGGTTTGGAGGACTGGTTAGGGACTTGGGGGATTCGGCTCGATGAACGGATTGCGATCGATCCCGATCGCTGGGTTCAAGGGTTTGGCCCGGCGGCCCCCCTGGTTCTTGACTATGGAACTCATCCCATTACGGAGGACTTTGGCCGCAATTACACGATTTTTCCTGTGGCTCGTCCGCTGGAGTATGACACGGTAGAGGGGGTTGAGATCACTCCATTGTTATTTACCAGTAACGCCAGTTGGGCCGAAGCGACTCTCGAAGAAGGACCTGATTGGGAGTTGAATGCTGAAGGCGATCGCCCTGGTCCCCTCGTGTTAGGGGTTGCGGCTCGTCGAGAGCTGTCTCAAGGGGATGAGTCAGCCGAAGTGACGGAACCCGCTGAACCAGAAGAGGAACCGCAAGAGGTGCAGGAACCGCAAGAGAATGAGCTTGACACTCCTGAAGACACTCCTGAGACTGAAGACACTCCTGAAGATGTAGACACTCCTGAAGATGTAGACACTCCTGAAGATGTAGACACTCCTGAAGAAACTCCTGAAGATGTAGACACTCCTGAAGAAACTCCTGAAGATGTAGACACTCCTGAGACTGAAGAAACTCCTGAAGATGTAGACACTCCTGAAGAAACTCCTGAGACTGAAGAAACTCCCGAGGAAACATCTCAGGAAACTCGTGAAGCGCGTTTAGTAGTCATCGGAGATTCCGATTTTATGACGAATGCCTTTTTTGACGGACAATTAAACAGTGACTTTTTCCTCAATAGCGTCTCTTGGCTCAGTGATGTGGACAGCGACGACAACCTAACCATTCGCCCTCAGGAGGTGGTCGATCGCAATATCATCATGACCCCAAGAATTGCCCGGTTACTGAGTTGGACCGCCTTAGTGACCTTTCCAGTGATTGGTTTTGCAACCAGTGCTGTACTGTGGTGGACTCGCCGTTAAATATCAGTTAAATATCAGTTAAACATCAGTCGGGTGAGCTAGATTTTGCTCATCCGACGACGAGCAATTAGCAAGCTATAAATCCAATACAGAACGAGCTTTAGCCACAATTTCTTTAGGACGAAATGGCTTTGTCATATAAAAATCAGCCCCCATCGCAAAGCCTTCTTCTTTCTCAACTTCTTGTCCCTTGGCCGTTAGCATAACGATATAAATATCCGTCTGATTCCAGTCTTGCTTAATGGTTTTACAGACTTCCAAACCATTCTTTTTCGGCATCATTACATCTAAAAAAATTAGATTCGGATGTTCTTCTTGAACCACCTCTAAAGCCTCAAGTCCATGACTCGCCATCAGCAGTTCAACGCCTTCATCTTCTAAGTCTTCCAGAGCTTGTTCTAATAAAATCCTAATATTTGGTTCATCGTCCACAATCAAAATTTTTAAACACATAGTATGTAACGAATCGTAAAAGTAGGGGTGTTTGCTAGGGAGAGTTATTATTGGTTGTATTAGTGTTATAGCAAAAGTTGGTCTGAATAGGACAAAAAACAGGGGACAAGAAGGCAAGAGGCAAAAGGCATAACCCACCCCTAACCCCTCCCAGGAGGGGATGGCAAGAGGTAGCAGATTCTCTTCCAACTCAGAGTATCCTTCAGAGTGTCAATCAGGCAATCTTCGATTGCTATAGTTGTATTAGTGGTGGTTCTGCGAGATTGCTACAATCAGAACCATCCACTACCATAGCACCCAAGAAGCGGATTTGTCAGCGATCGCCACTACCGTTCCAAGTCGCCGAGTAAGACAAACACGAGGTGTTCTAGGCCCTTTTCAAACCGTAACGCTTGAACCACCTCATGTTCTTGCAAAAATTCAGAATCAATCGCAATAATATCCGGTTGCAGGGTCATGGCTTGATCAACACATTCCTGTTCATTGGAAGCGGCTGAAACCGTATATCCTTGAGCGGTAAGAATTTCAGAGATCACCTTAAGGCTCGATGCGTCATGATCGACCACTAAGACCTTTTTATGAGACGATCCTTGACAGAGTAATGAACCCACTTCCTTGAGAAACCCTTGACGATCAATGGGTTTTTTCAAGTAGCGATCGACCCCAGAACGATAGCCTCGTTCGCGATCTTCGACGATGGAGAGAACCAAAATGGGAATTTCCATAGTTTGAGGTTCATTTTTCAACACCGCCGCCACGTCAAAACCATCAATATAGGGCATCATCACATCTAAGACAATTAAATCAGGACGCGATCGCTTCACCTCCATAATGGCTTCGACGCCATCTTTGGCTTGGCGGACGTGATAGCCTTGAGCCTCTAAGGATTGGCGTAAAAGTTCCCGCACATGTTCATCGTCATCGACCACTAAGATGGTTTTGCCCAAGTTTGCCCTGAGTTGGGCCGGGGTGGACTCTTCCGTTATCGCCACATGGTCTTCGAGTTGCTGCATCAGGGGAACTAACCCCAGTCGTCGTGCAACTTCAGGGGTTTGACTTAACTTAGATGGAGATCGCCCCTCCGTGGTCTTTTCGACGGGTAACGTAAAGATGAAACAACTACCTTGGCCTAACTCACTCTCAACCCAAATCTGTCCTCCATGATGCTCTAAAATTTGCTTACAAATCGGCAACCCTAACCCCGTTCCTTTGGGTTTGTCTGTCAGAGTTTCTCCTACTTGTTTAAACTTCTCAAACACTTTCGGCAAGTCTTCTGCTGCAATACCCACTCCGGTATCTTGAACCTCAACCCGAATTTGGGACGTGTCTTGAGACGTTTCATAGCAAGCGCGACAAATAATTTCCCCTGATTCAGTAAATTTGACGGCATTGGAGAGTAAATTGATGACCACCTGAATCAGGCGATCGCGATCGCCGAGAATGGGAGGTAACTGGTCAGGAAACTCCGTCATGAGTTGCAGATTGTCTCGCTCAAATAGAGAAGAACTCGCTGCGATCGCCTGCTCTAACACCTCCAACACCGATAAGGGGTCTTGATCCCATTCCACTTTCCCCGCCTCCATTTTAGCGATATCCAAGACATCGTTAATCAGAGTTGTGAGCCGTTCAGCTTCCGAGACGATAATATTGAGGTTTTGCCGCACTCGTTCTTGATGACGTTGGGCCTTGCGATCGCCCTCGGGGAGTCGGGGAAAGATTTTATCCTCTAATTTGTCCAAAACAATGGACGCAAACCCCAACACCGAGGTAAGGGGAGTCCGCAATTCATGGGAGACGGTGGCGATGAAGTCGGTTTTCATGCGATCGACTTCTTTTTCTAGGGTGACATCACGAATCAAGATGACCGAGCCGATACAGGGGTTTTCCGACTGACCTCGACCTGGCTCTAAGACGTTCGTGGCCAAGGCTTGACCAATGCGATCGCCCCCGAGGGGGATCTCGGCGGTGGCGGCTTGGGAGTTGGGGGTGGTTTGGAGGTGTTGCAGCAGTTGGCTAAGTTCCGTTAATCCTAATTCATCGCAGCTACAGCCTAAGACGTCCCCAGTTTTAAGATTAAACATTCGCCGCAAGACGGGGTTGAAGCGAGTAATACGGCCGGCGGTATCTGTTACTAATAGTCCATCGGCCAGGTTATCTAAAATAGCATTGAGATCCCCGAGAGCTTGTTTTAAGGCTTCTTCGGCCTGTTTGCGTTCGGTGATGTTCCGTCCTGCACCCCGATAGCCGATGAGATTCCCTTGATCATCAAAGCAGGGGATTCCGGTTGCAGAAATCCAGATGACCTCTCCTTGCTCTGTCACGCTACGATAGTCAAGTTGAAATGGCTCTTGACGTTCGACGGTGGTAGCGAAGGCTTGAGCGAGCCAATCGATGTCTTCCTCATAGACTAAATCAAAGGAATTGCGGCCGAGGAGATCCTGGTGGTTATAGCCTAAGACATCGAGCGATCGCTCACTGACATAGGTATAGTGTCCCTCCAGATTGGCTTCCCAGAGATATTCACCGACAGCTTCCGAGACATCGCGAAACCGCTGCTCACTCTCCCGTAAGAACTGTTCCGAGGCCCGGCGATCGCGGATATCCCGAGCGATCGCCGCTAACCCAATCGCTTCTTTCGTATCGGGAGCGTAGGTGACAAAGAGGTTATAGTCTAAGGGAATTGGCTCATTTGTCGGCATATGACGGAAATTGATTTCCCCTCGCCAATTTCCGGTCTGTTGAACGATAGCAAAGACATTCTCTTGCATCCATTGCCAGTCCTCGGGTAAGAAAAAGTCCTCAAAGGTGCAATCTCTGAGTTTAGGTTTCGCCACATCCCCCGCAGCGACACCACTCTCCTCGTCCGCCAGGCCCACCAATTGCCGTCCGGCTGGGTTGACATATTCAGGAGTACCATCAAAGGTGCCAATGCCGATAAAATCGTTGCTATTCTCAATAATTGCGGCCAGGGCCTGTAACTCTCGCTCCGATGCCTTGCGTTCGCTGATATCGTTAAGCCAGCCAAACCAGATAATCGAACCATCGGCTTGATGTTCCGGCTGCGATCGCCCTTCAATCCATTTCAGATTCCCCGATGGCGTTCTCATACGCCACTCCAAAACCCAGGGATTCCCCGTTTCTGCCGATTTTTGGATGGAGGCTTCTAGCTTTGGGCGATCGTCGGGATGAGCGAGTTCAAACAGAATCGAAACATCATCTTCAATGGCTTGGCTGGGGATGTCCAAAAACCCCTCGACGCTGGGAGACATATAGGGAAAACTAAAGTCCCCGTTGGCATCTTTTCGGAATTGATAGAGGGCACCCGGTACGTTTTTGGCGATTTTTTGCAGTTGCTGCCGGTTTTGTTCTTGCTGAGTTGTGAACAGCTCCGTATGTTGAATAGCCATATCTAAATGGGAGGCTACCTCACGGACAAATTCAATATCTTGTTGAGTCCAAGTCCTGGGTTGAGAACATTGGTGAATACAGAGTAATCCCCAGAGTTCATTATTTTTAGTTAAGGGAACTACTAAGTTGGCACGAACTTGGAAACGTCTCAGAATCTGCCGATGACACTCACTCATGGGGGCCGTTTCAATATCGGCAACAGTGTAAATTTTTCCTTGATTATAGAGGCCAGAATAATTGTCCCCAAAGCACTGATCGGTTACCTGTTCTGCTAAGGCTGATTCATACCCTGATTTAACGTCTTCTGCAATAAATTTTCCTGTATGATGATGAGTTTCGGCTAGAAATTCAAAAACAGCGACACGATCAACTTCCAACAGATGGCGAACTTCCTGTACTGTGGCTTGAAAAATGGTGTCTAAGTCCAGGGTTGCCCGAATATGACGAATCACGTTAGAGAGGGCGGTTTGTTGGGCTAGGTAGCTCTCTTCTAACTTAAGAATTTGTTGACGAAGTCTGGCGATTTCTTGAGTTTGATTTTCAGGAGTATAGGACATTGACTTAATAGGATAAAAAAACTGGGTAAGAGAAGGCAATAGGCAATAGGCAATAGGCAATAGGTGGGGAAGTCTTTTCCAACTCAGAGTCCTAAGTCAATCTTCAATTGCTATCGTGTTTATTTGTCAAGAATTGAGGATGATTGACATCATGAGAAACGCTATTGATTTGTTTTTTACTTCTTCGGTTAGCCTAATTTAACTAGGCGGTGAAGACTCAATAAACGGTGAATTGATTAAAACACGGTAGAGCTTTAATAAAATGGGGATTGAGGTAAACATTTCATAAATATCATCAGCGGTCATGTCCTGTAGGTTAGGATTTTCTAAGGCTAATCGCTCCATGAGTTTTTGACAGTCATCTAAGACCCTTGTTGAGGAAGACTCAGACGGGTTAAGGTTGTGCATATTTGTCAGCGGAAGCGACTCGACTTCAGGATGAGATGTGGAGGGAGGCTCACCGAGATCCGGACTGAGGGGAATCCAGATACTAAATAGGGTTCCTCCGCCGGGACACGAGTCACACAGGAGTCGTCCGTAATGCTTCTCGACGATAATCTGTCGACTAATGGCTAAGCCTAATCCGGTTCCTTTCCCTAAGGCTTTGGTGGTAAAAAAGGGATCATAAATTTGCGATCGCACCTCCTCACTCATCCCCGGTCCATTATCGGCAATTTCCACGACGACCCAACGGTTATCTTGTAATTTGGTACGCAGCCAAAGGGTAGGATGTTCAATGTTCGCCTCTTCCATGGCATCGATCGCATTGGCCACAGTATTAATAAAGACTTGGTTGAGTTGTCCGGCGTAACATTCTACTTCGGGTAAGTCTTGGTAGTCGCAATTGATCTGCACTTCCGGGCGATCGCCTTTGGCTTTAATGCGATGGTTGAGAATAAGCAGGGTACTGTCGAGGCCAACATGGAGATCGGCGAGTTGAGGGCGATCGCGATCAATCCGAGAAAAGTTCTTGAGTGAGCGAACAATCTCCTGAATCCGCTCAATTCCCATTTTCATGGAGCGAATTAGCTTGGGTAAGTCGGTCTGAATAAACCCGAGGTCAATTTCTTGAATCAGATCCTCAATTTCAGGCTGGGCCTGAGGGTAACATTGAGCATAGAGGTCAATCAGCTCCAACAAATCCTGGGTATAGTTGCGAGCATGGTCTAAATTTCCGTTGATGAAATTGACCGGATTGTTGATTTCATGAGCAATTCCGGCCACCATCTGTCCTAAGCTGGACATTTTCTCGCTCTGGACTAAATGAGCTTGGGCCTGTTGTAACTCCTCTAGGGTATCTTGTAATTGCTGGGCCTGTTTCTGGGCGTTGAGAGCGGTGCGACGACTTTGTTGATAGAGTAGGGCCTTATCGATGGCGATCGCTGTTTGCACGGAAAACAGGGTCAGCAGTTTCAGATGTTCGGCATCATAGATGGTTCCCTGGTTATGAACCACCGCCATCAAGCCGATAATACGGGATTGTACATGAAGCGGGACACAAAGCAGTGAGGAAATGGGCCGATCCATCGACGTTGAGCGGCGATCGCAGGCCACGTTGTTCACAATTTCCCCTTGTCCTCCGGCCAGAATAGCTCCTAAGATTGTTTGGTCTAAGGCTAAGGGATTGGACCAGGGTAGAGCCATTCCCAGTTGAGATAACAGCCGCAGTTGCCGATCATCTTCATCGAGTAGCCAAATGGCACAACCACTTGAGGGTAAGGTATTTTCAACTTCCCGTAATACCAGTTGGGCCAGTTGATTTAAATCCAGACTGGCGGTAACTTGGGTGGAGATTTCATAGAATAGGTCGATCTCCTGATAGCGTTCTAGGAGTTCCCGAGCCAGAGAGGTTTTTTCACTCTGTTGACGAGCCAAACAGGTCACAACCTGATGCAACACCGTGCCATCGTTGTCACTATGGAGCCAACCGAGGGTTTTGCCATTGACATCAATGGTCTGAGACCTTAGGGATAAGCTGCTCTCAATAGGAGCGGGTTTGTTGCCCTTATTGTTGACATTTGATAGGATTTGTGATAGCCAGCCTTCATCATTTTTAGACGCGGTGGTAAAGACGATTTTGCCACGAGTGTCTTCGATGGCAACTTCGAGCCGCAACTGGCGGCTCAGTTGCTGAACGGTTGTCTTAATATCTGCTTGACTAAAGAGTTTTTGGAGAAGCGATCGGCTCATGGAAATGGTTGAATGATGGCGTCGAAGGGAGGTTGGGGCATAAATCCTCCCATCATGATAAACCCCTTCTCGGAGGATGGGGGCCATTCGTCAACTTTGGCTGAAACTCGTAACAGAATGTGATACAACTTGACGGGGTACTACAAGGTTTTCGACCATGACTCGCGCCGTTGCCCAAGATCGCTACCTGAATCAAGAGTTTGGACTGATTGCGGATTTTGATGGACCGATCGCCGATGTCTCGGAACGCTATTATCGGGTCTATCATGAATGTTTAGATCAGATACAGAGCGACGAGACCTCTGTTCGACGCTTCTCGAAGTCAGAATTTTGGGCGCTCAAACGGGCTCGGGTTCCTGAACGCACTATTGGCGAACGCTCAGGCTTAACGCCCGAGCAGGCCCAGAAATTTGCGGCCTTGCGCCGTCAGTTGGTCCATAGTCAACCCTATTTGAAGTATGACCAACTCATTCCTGGGGCGATCGCCGCCCTCGAACGCGCTCAGGAGGCGGGAATTGAGCTAACGCTGATGACGATGCGACGGGAACGAGAGTTAGCCGAGGCCCTATCTCGCTTTGATGTGGGGCGATTTTTCCCTCCTGAACGTCGCTATTGTATGGGCGATGATGCGGTGAAAACGGCGGATACGCAGGATAAACCCCGTCTGATGGCCCGAGCGATGACGGAACTCCCTTCTTATGAAACCCTGTGGATGGTGGGAGATACGGAGGCTGATGCGATCGCCGCCGCCAGTCAAGACATTCACTTTATCGGGGTTCTCTCGGGAATCCGCGATCGCCCCTCCCTCGCGGCTCACAAGCCTCAGCAGATTGTCAACACTCTCAGTGATGCGATCGATTTCTTACTCACATCGTCGCTCGCCCCTCGCTCATGAACAGCAAAAGAGGGGCCGAGGCCCCTCTTTTGGTTTTTGCTATATTAAATAGGACAAAGCTAAAGCCTTAAACCCATTTTAATTGGGTATTTTTTGGTGATTATTTGCCTATTTTTAAGTGTCTTTTTTGGCTGTAACTCAGCGCAAATAGCTCGATGTGAGCCAAAGGACAAAGAACGTCAACCAAGCGGCGATGATTTCTGAGTCAAGTTGGGACCCGAGGACGGTCGCTAATTGGCCACCGAGAAGAATGCCGATGATAATGGCCACGAGGGTAAACAACACCGCCCGTCCGAAGCGCTTTTCCTTGCGATTGAGGAAATATAAACTGGCCCCAGCCCCGAGTGCCAACGTCACCGGGACATAACTGGCACTAATGGCACTGGCCACACTCAAGGCGGCAAAGATTCCCGCTGGAAGCAGGACATCTCCTTGACTGGGGGTGTCGATGGCCCCTTGTAGCCAATCTGGCATTCGCGTCGAGGGTGGATCGGGGAGGGTTTTTGGTGCTTGGGACACCATGCGTTCGGGAAAGCGGATGCCTTCAGGAACTTTGATTTTGCCCTCCTGACGTAATCGCAACCGATCCATAAGGACGGCATCGTAAGCCATTTCGATGCGCTCGACCGCCTGGCGATCGCCACCGCGATCGATCAGCCGGCTACGGGCCGCTTGAATTTCGTCGAACGAAGCGTCTTCAGTGACTCCGAGCTGCTCGTAAGGACTCTGGTCGCTCATTGCCCAAATTATTGAAACGTGTCTTTCTACTCTATAGCTTAGCTTGAGTCTTGCGGTTTCGACAGACTTCGGCGCAAGTTTCTTGACGCTTGGGACTTCAACCGAGGAATTTGAGCGGAGATGGATTCTCTTAAATCCCCCATCTGTAACATTTTCAGCGGTTAGAGTCGGGGGTTGGGAATTTGGCGATCGCCCAAAAATCTCTCCGGTCTATTGTTGCCGGGGTCAGGCTTCAGTACAATGTACTTAAATCCGCATCTAATCCCTCCGAACCTCCCATACCCTCGGCTCGAGCTTCAGGTGGCCGGGATGCGGTTGAGGTTCGACGGTCATACTCTTCCTGTTCACCCCACAGTACGTTTCTCGCTCATGGCTCGCACTAAACCCCCGTCTAATAAAGTCTTAACCATCCGTCTGC
Source organism: Phormidium sp. OSCR (assembly GCA_001314905.1). GTDB lineage: Bacteria > Cyanobacteriota > Cyanobacteriia > Cyanobacteriales > Geitlerinemataceae > Sodalinema. The sequence continues at coordinate 5,933 of LJZT01000046.1, read as the reverse complement.
CGGTGGGAGAACTTGAACGCTTAGAAGAGTATTGCTTGAAACGGGGGAAGACGAAAACCGATGTCTTGCGAGAGATGATTCGTAAATTGCGGGTCTAGGGGATTGACAAATTGCGCAAAATATGCCACAAGATATAGATTAATCATCAGGGGGGTCTAGGGCGGCTAAAATCGCTTTAGGCTGTAACTTGTCCTTAAACCAGACAATGGGAACCGAGACATCGTTGAGATTCACCCCAGCCTTAGCCAAGTTTAGCCGTTGGGAGACGGCCAACAAAAGAGGGCGATCGCTCCCCTGGCGGACTTGAGAGAACTTCTTACGCAAATACTCAGGCCGCCAATAGCCGACAATTTCGAGCAGTACTTCCCGGCCATCGGCATGAATCAGGCGGAAATCAGGAACCATGACACTTCCCGGAATCGGGATTAAGTCAACTTCCCTCTCCAACCGCCAAGGAGTATCGAGCTTTTCCCAGCGTTCAGCGAACGATTGTTCCAACATCGAATCATAGGCTTTTCCGGCCGGGTAATGACTCACCAGTCCGCAATCGGAATCAAGGCTGAACTGACCTTGAACCGTTCGGCCTGTGCGAGAGTCTCGTTGTTGTAGCGTAGCCTTGAGACTCCAGCGACTGACATGAAGCAAAGCTGGGAGAAGTTTAGCAATGGCCAAACCGTAGCGGGTACTGGCTTTAAATAGGCTAGTGGGGCCATCAATAGTAATCGTAAAGCCGCAATCGGCATCTCCCTCGATGTAAAACATCAAACTAAAGAGTTTGAGATAGCGAAAGAGGAGTTTATATTGGCCCGGGACATTGCGATGGGCTTGAATCGTAATATCGCTGGCTCGGTAGAAGATGCCCTGAACTTGGGATAGATTGTAATGATGTAATAGGGCCTCGGGATCTGGGGCATTAAATTCCGTCAGACGGCGGTTTTCTTGTAAATCCCCATAGAGTCCTTGGACAATCGTGGTGATGGGAATCTCTCGTTCGAGTTCTCGGCTGAGTTCCTCGGCCAAGAGTTCCAAGGTTTTGAGGGTATTGTCAGGTTTGGGGACGCGTTGCGCGGCGGCGGTAAAGACGCGCGATCGCAACTCAATCGGATCTAAAGGACTAACAATCTCAAAGGTACAATAGCGCCCTTTGAGCAAATGGGCCAACCCCCGCCGCAAGCGATAATCCGGTCGATCGCCTTCAAACTCTTTCAATCGGCGATCGAGATCTCCCTGAGTCTCGTTGCGTGAAGCCTCAAACAGAGCAATGGCCGCCTCAGCTAACCTAAGATGAGGTGGATCAAGGGGGAGTCGTTTGGGAATGACCGTTTCACCCCGGCGGCGATGGCTGAGTAAATCAGTCGGTAACATGAGGACAAGTCTCAGACAAACGTGAACATCCCCGTTTTGGCGTTGGCCGAGGATTGAGTTTCTTGTCTAGGATCAAGGTTGATGCGATCATCATCTCTTGCATTATCTGTCAACGTTCGATGGTCAACGTTCGGTTTTGGAGTCTTTGTCTATGTCTGAGTCTATGTCTAATCTGCGATCGCGTGTCTACTCAAGCCTAATTCTCTCACCCCTAGTGCTGTTGGCCAACGGATTTTGGGGTTCCCCACCTCCTAGCTTGGCCCAAGACATCCCCCTCGCGCAACTGCAACCCCAGCAACAGCGACAACAGCAGCGACGACAACGGTTACGAGAGGGGAATGAACATCTTGTCAATCAAGACTACGAAGCCGCCGAAGCCATTTTTCGCGAACTCATCGAAGACTATCCCCAGGATTCTCTACTGCGTTACAAACTCGGCGATGTTCTCTCGGCCCAATATCGCTACGAAGAAGCCAGTCAGGCCTATCAAGAGGCCATTCGACTCAATGAAGATCATGCCTTAGCCTATAATGCCTTGGGCAATTTGCGGTCCAATCAAGGACGACTCGACGAAGCCGTGTCTCTGTATGAACGGGCCTTAGAAATTAACGATCGCTACGTTGAGGCGATGCAGAATTTAGGTCGTGTCTTGGCCGAACTCGAACGATTTGCAGCCGCCTCACAGGTATTATCCCAGGCCTTAGAGATCGCTGTTGAGCGGGATGAACTCTGGAAAGCCCTAGAAGTTGCTAAACTTTTGGAACAAGTCAACGCACGTCGTGGACTGGTTTAACTGAGAATTGAGTCAACTGTGAGAATTCCTCTTGAGCAACCTAGGAATTGGTCGGGCCTTCTCGGCTGGGGTTTGCTAACATCCGTTGTGATTCTGGCCTCAGCCTTGATGGGGGCGATCGCCGCTTTAGTGGTTCCCGCTTCTCCCCTGGTACAATCGAGTGGCCGGGAGAATCGGCAACAGGGACAGTTTGGCTATGAATTAACTCGTCCGGTGAACCTGTTGCTGTTGGGAGTTGATCGCGATCCTCAGTTAGCCGATGACTCCCCCGATGTCTTGGATGGCCGTAGTGATACGATTTTGGCGGTACGCTTCGAGACGGCGGGCCGACAAGTGAATGTTCTCTCGATTCCTCGGGATACGGAGGTTGATTTAGGAGAGTTTGGCTGGGGGAAACTCAATGAAGCGAATTATCTCGGTGGCGTGGCGTTGATGCAGGCGACTGTTGAAACGTTGCTGAACCCGGTTGAGTTCGATCGCTATCTGCGGCTGAATACTCAGGGATTGGTGGAGTTGGTGGATGTACTCGGGGGAGTGGAGGTGTTCGTTCCTTATCCGATGTCCTATCGCGATCGCACTCAGGAGTTAACCATTGAACTCGATGCAGGTTGGCAACGGTTGACGGGGGAACAAGCTCAACAGTTTAGTCGCTATCGTCAAGGTCCCTATGGGGATATTGGCCGAGTGCAACGACAACAAATGCTGTTACAGGCCTTGCGCGATCGCCTCACGAGTCCAACGATTGTTCCCCAACTTCCGGCCATACTACAGATTCTGCAAAACCACATTGATACCAATCTCACTCTTCCCGAGATGTTGGCGTTAGGGAGTTTTGCCTTAGAGATTGATCGCGATGCGTTGCGTATGGCGTTGCTTCCTGGGGAGTTTAGGGACGGCCAAGAGACGGGGACGAGTTATTGGAGAGTGGATGAGGCGGCCGGCGATCGCGTCGTCGAGCAATTTTTCCAGCCGTCAGACTCAGATGAGTTTATTGATGATGTTCGTCGGCAAACGGCGTTTGGTCGTTCGGACTCCCAGAATCGGCCCAGTGACAGCCAACTCCCGGTACAGCCTCGGATTGCTCTACAAAACGCCACCACTGATCCTGAAGCGGTTGAACGGATGATTGCTTATCTGGAGGAGTTGGGCTATGAGGAGATCTACGTCAGCGACGACTGGGGAACGGTTCATCGCCAAACGAGCATCATTGTCCAGAGGGGAGATTACATGGCGGCGGAACGGCTGCGATCGGATTTAGGCTTCGCTGACCTTGAACCCCTCTCGACGGGGGATATTGGTTCGGATTTGACGATTCGCATTGGTTTGGATGTTAATAGTGAATAGTTAATAGTGAATAGTTAATAGTGAATAGTGAGTAGGGAATAGGGTAGATGTTTGGCGGGGGGCGATCGTGAATCCGGATTAAATCTGGGGTTCCTCGAAAAGATAACTAGGTTAGTTCTGGCCCCCTATCACTATGGATCGTTCTCAAGACCCTTATCCATCCAATTCCCCCCACGGGGGTTCCTCGGGGAATCCGGGAAACTCTGGCGATCGCCGTCTGGGGGAGATTGAACAACAACTGTTGCAATCGACGACCTATCAAACGGCGTTAAATGGCTTAAAGGAGATGTTTGGCGATGCGGGGTATGCGGCCCAGATGCTGATGCACGAGGTAACTCGCGAGGCGATCGCCCTGGCTCTACAGCGTCCAGTTCAAGCGGGGGATGTATCGATGGCCCCGCCAATTTCTCAACCGATTTCTCGGCAGACTTCTCCATCCCCTCGCGATCGCTATCTCTATCGACTCGGCCAGTATCTACGGGCGCAACGATGCCGACAACAGATCTCGTTGGTGCAACTCCATCATCAGACGCGGATTCCCATCAGTCACCTGCACGCCTTGGAATCGGGTCATATTTCCCAGTATCCTCAAAGTCCAACCTATCTCAGAGGAACGTTGCATCTGTGGGCGACGGCGTTGGGACTCAAGGCTGAGGCGATCGTGGCCAGGATACCCTCGCCACCACAACCCACCCCCACTCGACCGCCTCTGCCACCTCGTCCGCCGGCTTTGAGCACACCTCAACCCTCGCCGCCAACTTCAGCAGCGACATGGGTCTATCCCTGGTGGTGGCGATCGCTGGCCTGTGGAATGCCTTTGTTGGCCACGATCGCCCTGGCGTTAGGGTTTGCCAACCGTCCAGCCACGTCACCGCCGACAGAGGATGTCCGCGAACCGGATTTGCCCAATCCTGGAGTGAGAACGCCCCAACGGTCTGAGGTAGACTCATTCGGCGGCGATCGCCCCGAGATGATTGCCCCGGAACCACTGCTGCAACGGCGCGACTAACTCGATTTGAGATTATGCACCAGTCGTAACAGCCACAGGGAGCAAGTCAGGGCAACGAAATGGGCAAAAAGGCTATTGGTATTGGCCAGAACTACAAAGACATCAATCGGTTGCACCAAACGACTTAACGCCGCCGGCGAAAACTGCACCCCCTCGGAACTCAAGACTTTGACCATCAGCAGGCCGGTGATGATTTGGGCGGCGATGAGGTTGAACAACATCCCCACTAAGTTAATAAGGACTCCGGTTTGTAGAGACCCGACGGTCTGCGATCGCGTCGGCCGCAACGAAGCATCGGGAATCGCCAAACGCTTCGCAATCTGGGTATAGCGCAAGGCCCAATACATGCCAATGGCTAAGGCTACTAAGCCAGTGATGGCAAAGAACAAGCCGGGTCCTTCTTCGGGACTGAGGGTATTGGCTTCCCCGGTATTCGACCCGACAAAGCCCGCGAAGAAGAAAATTAAGCCCGCAATCACCCCCAACACCAGTTGAAACCAGAAACTAATTTGCCCAAAACGGCGCATTGCGGGAATGACACGCTCTAATGATGGGGGAATTTGCCCCTCATAGATTGCTGTATCACGGGCTGGAAGTTGGTTATCGTCAGTCATGAACGTCTTGTGGGTTCAGAGGTACAGCAGCAGCTATTGTTCCAGGATATCGCGTTTCTTCCGTGACCGTTGGGCAACACTCCCTGTCTCGCAACTCGCCAGTTGGCTTCGTCGTCGTGATGGGGTTAAACGATAAGCCAAGACTATTATTAGGTTTCATTTACTTTAAATATACAAAATATCATGATTTTCTGACATAAATTTTTATTGAGATTTTATGTCAATAAAAAACGAGGTTGACAGGGTTTGACGGCTCTGCTATGATTTTCACACTGCCAATGTTGTATGCAAAATTGGTGCGATCGCCCCATCCATCTCCTCAAGGTCTTTGAATATCTCTGCACCCTGTTCAGACGCAAAATCAACCAATATCTCTCCCAGTCAAGACTTCAGCCATTGCCAATTTCGCAATTTTCCCAAAAATCCCAGAAAAATCAACAGCCGTTGGCGGATCTCGGTCGCCTCGACTAACTCGGAATGAGAGTCTGTCGACGGACTTTTTTTTTGCCCGATTTTCAGAAAGTTGGGACAATGGCTTGACAAATTGCAGGTTTTGTGTATGGCAATCGAAGATTGGCTTAGGACACTCTGAGTTGGGAGAGAATCCCCTACCTCTTTCCCCTCTTGGGAGGGGCAGGGGTGGGTTCTCCCCTCCTGGGAGGGGTTAGGGGTGGGTTATGCCTCTTGCCTCTTGCCATCCCCTCGGTGGGAGGGGCCAGGGGTGGGTCATGCCTGTTCCCTGTTCCCTGTTCCCTGTTCCCTGTTCCCTGTTCCCTGTTCCCTGTTCCCTGTTCCCTGTTCCCTGTTC
>LJZT01000049.1 GCA_001314905.1 Phormidium sp. OSCR | reverse complement strand
TCTGCATTAAAAGTCCAGGTTTGCTAGGATATCAACAAAAATACGATAATCATACATCCCGAACCCTAACGATTTGGCAATTCTATGACCGATAAGCCTCATTCCCCTGCTCTGTCCAATTCCACCGTTTCCTCCCACGATCGCCCCCCTGTCCAGGATTCCGAGAGTTATCGCCTCGTTGCGTCGGCTGTCCAAGCTGCCGAAGATCGCAAAGGGGCAGATCTGGTTGTGTTGCGGGTTGAGGAAGTCTCCTATCTCGCGGATTACTTTGTTATTGTCACCGGCTTCTCGCGGGTTCAGGTGCGGGCCATCGCCCAAGCTATTCAAGCTCAAGTAGAAGTCGATTTAGACCGTCATCCCGTGCGCGTTGAAGGGCTATCTGAGGGAATTTGGGTCTTGCAAGACTACGGGGATGTGCTGGTTCATATCCTGATGCCCGAAGAACGGGAGTTTTATAGTCTTGAAGCCTTCTGGGGCCATGCTGAACGCATTGATCTTTCGGCGATCGCCAACTCCAGCGTCTCCTCGTAACCTCCTTGTCACCTCTGTCAACAAGCCGCATGAACGATCTCGATATTTCTCGATGTCCCGTTCCCCGAGAGCAACAGCCAATTCAGGAATATCAAGCCCTGAAAGATGGATGTCTGTTTCGCGCTAGTCAGGAAACCCTCCCCGGTTATCTCAAAAGCTTAGCTTGGATTTGGCTTCCCAGTTGGCTGATGGTTGCTCCCATCGCCGCCGCCAGTTTTGCCCCAGACCGTTTGCCGCTACAGTTTGTCCTCAGTGCTAGTCTGGGGGCAACGTTGGTGTTGGCTCTGGCCGTGTTGCGGCTGTTTTTGGGCTGGAAGTATATTTGCGATCGCCTCAGTAGTCCGGTCGTGATTTATGAGGAGTCGGGTTGGTATGACGGACAAACTTGGACGAAAACTGAGGCCGTCCTAGCTCGCGATCGCCTGATTGTTGAGTATCAACTGCAACCGATTTTCCAACGCTTGCGCCGAACCGCTGCCGGGTTAGGATTGTTTCTTGTGGTGAGTGCAATCGCCTGGAGCCTTGCCTAGTCCCCTATCTGTACCTGAAGATCCGATCCTATGGCCAAACGTCATCACAGCCACCCCCTTGAAGTTCAACTCTTACGGGAGGGAATTGTTGAGTCGAAACATTATGTCCAAGCCGTGGTCTGCGATCGCCGAGGGCGGGTGCTATCCGCCGCTGGTGATCCGGAAACGGCTACCTTTATCCGTTCAGCTCTCAAACCCTTTCAAGCTCTCGCGGTTACCTCTACGGGAACCCTCGAACGCTATAACCTCAGCGATCGCGATTTGGCGATTATGTGTGGTTCCCACCAAGCTCGTATTGAGCAGGTGCGTCAAGTGTTCCGCATTCTTTGGCAATGTTCGATTGAACCCGAACAACTCCTGTGCCCCATTCCCCAGGGGAAGCGATCGCCCCTTGAACACAACTGTTCGGGGAAACACGCCGGAATGCTGGCCGTCTGTCAACAACGACAGGTTCCTCTAACGACCTATCTCAAACGCAATCACCCCGTTCAAACCCTGATTTTGGACAAAGTAGCAGAATTGCTACATATGCCTCCTGATGAGTTAATGGTTGCCCGCGATGACTGCGGCGCTCCCACTTACTTCATGCAGTTAAATCAGATGGCGTCTCTGTTCGCTCAACTGGCTTCGGGCGATAGTCTGGATATGGAACGGATTGTCCGCGCCATGACGCACCATCCTGACATGGTTGGCGGCGAGGGACATTTTGATACGGAAGTGATGCGCATTAGCAATGGCTCCCTCGTCAGTAAAGCCGGCGCTGAGGGCATTCAATGTGTGGGCCGGCTCGGCGATGGTATGGGATTGGCCATTAAGGTCACAGACGGCTCGAAGCGGGCTAAATATGCTGTTGCTCTACATCTGTTGCGCCAGTTGGGCTGGATTCAACCGGATCAGGCTGATGCCCTCGCGGAACGTTTCACGGTGATCAATGAGTTTAAACGCTTAAACATCGAAGGCGAATTGGTGATGCTGTAAGGGGTTGAGCCGGTTTGGTGCGCCAGTGCCAAAAAAAAATTGCCCCAGGGGTTGCCAATTCGTGATGGGTTTGGTTATAGTAGTAAAGGCGACGCGGGATAGAGCAGTCTGGTAGCTCGTCGGGCTCATAACCCGAAGGTCGGTGGTTCAAATCCGCCTCCCGCCACCTTTAATAAAAAGCCGCTTGACTTCGGTTAAGCGGCTTTTTAGTTTGAGGACTTAGGCGGTGATGCCTTGCCAGAGAATGCGGCTACCGATCGCAATTAGGATCACTCCGCCGATAACTTCGACTTTATCTTGGAAGCGATCGCCGAAATGGTGGCCCAAATAGACCCCTCCAAGACATAGCCAGAAGGTGATTAGACCAATAATGGTGATGGTCAATAAAATTGGGGTTTGTAAGACGGCCAAGCCTAACCCAGCGGCTAAGGCGTCAATGCTGGTGGCAACGGCTAGAACGAAGAGGGTTTCGATGTTGAGGGGATTAAAGGGTTCACGGTCTTCATCGTCGGCGATCGCCTCATGAATCATACGCAGGCCGAGAAGAGTGAGTAAAATAAATCCAACCCAATGATCAAAGCGAATGATGTAATCGCGAAAGCCAACACCGATGCCCCAACCCATAAGCGGCATAATCGCCTGGAAGATGCCGAAGGCGATCGCCACTTTCAAGGCTTTTTGCCATTTTAGATGGCGGATATATAAGCCACTGGTGAGGGAGACTGCAAAAGCGTCAGCGGCCAGTCCTACCCCAATCATTGAAATGGTCAGAAATTCCACGAGATAATGGTTATCCTCATAAAAAAACAACGCTCTGAGGGAACTGTTATCCAATCTTGTACTGTGACCTAGAGCGTAATCTGGGACATCTGCTCACAGACATTTCCTCCCAATTGATTGGATCTATAGTAGCCTAAAACTTTTTTTGAAAATAGTAGATAAATACACCAAGACAAATATCATAATTGAATCATTATTTAAATTCGTCTAATCTATAATCTAATGACATCCCATCTAGCGGTTAAATGAACGTCAAAACGATGAGGGAAATCCTTGACCCAACTGATCCCAAAACCGTAGAAATCGCCTCACTCAAACTGTTCCCCCTTCTAACCCTGACCCTTGCCATTGTGGCCGTCTCTTGTGCCGCAATTTTTATTCGTTTTGCCGAACAGGAACTCGGGGCCAACGCAACAGTTTTTAATCGTTTGGCGATCGCCACCGTTGCCTTTTGGGTCTTAACCGCCATTCAAGACTGGCGTCAACCTTGGCCGCCAAGCCTCTCCCTAAACTGGAAACAAGACTGGCAACCACCATCAGCAGACCGTCTCAAGGACAGCATTAAACTCATTGCGGTGGCCGCCGTCTCCTCCGCCTCCGTAGTCCTCTGGGCTCAATCTCTGACCGAAACCAGTATTGCCAACTCAACCTTACTACGCAACCTCACCCCAATTTTTACCAGTTTGGGGGGCTGGCTTCTCCTAGGACAGCAGTTTGATCGTCGGTTTATCCTAGGAACCGTCATCGCCGTGTTGGGTGCCATTGCGATTGGTGTTGAAGACTTGCAAATCAGCCATGAGCATCTTCTCGGAGATGGTTTAGCCTTGCTCTCGGCCGTACTCTATGGAACCAATTTACTGCTCGTCGAGGGACTGCGATCGCGCGTTGACACCACCACCATTCTCCTCTGGCGTTGTGGAATCGGAACGGTGCTGGTGTTCCCCCTGGCCAGCATCTTGGAGGACAACCTGTTTCCACAAACCTGGCAAGTTTGGCTGGCGGTAGCCGCTCTGGCCCTCGTCTGTCAGGTCTTGGGACAAGGATTACTCGTCTATAGCCTCAAGCAGTTTTCCTCGGGATTTATCGCTGTCGTTCTACTCTTAGAGCCGATTCTAACCGCCATCCTCGCTTGGGCTATTTTCGCTGAAGCCCTAGACTGGACGAACTGGCTGGCATTTGTCATGGTACTCTCAGGGATTTATCTGGCTCGCTCGAGTGGTAGTGCAACCCAAGCGGTTGTCTCGCCTACGGTTTCCGAGGGTCAAACTGGCGATAATCCCAGTCATTAAGATCTCTTTGCCCAATCTGCTTAACCATGCGGTCTGATTCAGTCAATTCTACAGTGGTCTACAACATCACGCAGTTAACGGATATTGTGGACCGGATGCGATCGCAGCTTCGCCTTGCGGTCATCCACGGAGGTGACAAAACCCAACCCGGAGCCGTCATTTACCCCACTCACAATCCTCGTTCGACCAAAACCTATCACACTGTAGCCAAAGATATTGCCGAAGCCTTAGGGGAATTGGGATTCAAGCAGGTGAGCCTCTTGGCCGACGATATGACTCTCCCCCAAACCCTGGAAACTCAAGGGATTCATCTGGCCTGGCTCAATACGGGTGGGGTACAAGGCTATGATCCCGTTTGTCACACCCCAGCCATGTTAGAAATGCTCGGGGTTCCCTATATCGGTCATAATCCCCTCAATAGTTCTATTTTGGACAACAAACACGCCTTCAAACGGGAGTTGCAGGCTCTGGGCATCGCGACAGCTCCGTTTGTCGTTTCCCATCCCTTTCAAGACCCCTTTAACCCGGAAACTGACGGCCAGTTTCAGCGGGTCTTTGCTGACTATTCTGGCCCCTTTGTGGTGAAACCGGTTTCGGGGCGAGCCTCTGTTAATGTCTTTGTTGTCGATGACTGGCGCGATTTAGGGGAAGCTGTGGCTACCATCCATCGGATTACGGCCAACACGGCTCTCATTGAAGCCTATTTACCGGGACGGGAGTTTTGCATCTCGGTCTGTGGCAGAATTACCTATCGCCAGGGGGCTTTTGAGCATATCCCTAAGCCCTTCGCTTTTTCGGCTATTGAGCGTATCTTAGAAGCCGATGAACGGATTTTTACCTCTATGGATGCCAAGGGGATGACGGCTAATCGGATGCGACTCCTCTCATCCCAGGATGAGTCAGAACGGGAGCTGCGATCGCAACTCGAAGCCATCGCCCAACAGATTTATCGGGCTTTCAACCTGAGTAGTTTAGTGCGAATTGACCTTAGACGAGATAGCCAAGGTCAACTGTACGTCCTCGAAGCCAATCCCAAACCGGATCTCAAGCGGCCCACCCCCAGTCAAACCAGTTTGGTGGCCCAGGGACTCCAAGACTGCAAGATGACCTATACTGACCTAATTCTAAGTCTGTTGGGCGATCGCCTATACCATCTCCTCAACTACCAACCCAACCTAATCCCCCATCTGCAACGGATGATGCTCCCCTAAGCCGTTATCTCAACGAGTCAACCGCTCAATCACCGCCTGATGTTGGGGATAGGCGTTCAGCAACATCTGGCGACTAGGGGCTTCAAAATCGGCAAACTCAAAGCCTGGGGCGACGGTACAACCAACGAGGCTATAGCCTCCCGTCTCATTTACCGTCGCCGCAAACAAATCCCCTCGGCGAATCACCACTTGTAATCGTTCCCCGACTTCAAAATTGCGTCCTAGCGTCTGTTGAGAGAGTTCTCCCTGGGGGGTAAGGATAGCTAGGGTTAGGGGACTCCCGTCGTAGAAATGCCAAATTTCCTCCTGTCGAATGCGATGGAAGGCAGAAAATTCTGGGTTTTCTAAGAGATAGTAGATGGAGGTGCAGTAGCGGCGATCGCCCCCAAAGCGGTCTGGGAGTGCCGATTGAGGGATGATCTCATCGGAACGATAGATTTCGCGATACATCCCCCCCTCTTCCGGGAGTTGAACCAGGCCGAGCTTCTCAATCCAATCGGCGGCACTGTACATCATTTATGTCCATCGTCATCGTTGAGAAAATTGTAGAGGATTGTCTGGGCAATGGCTGGGGCGAATCCTATTGACAATCCTATTGACAAAGGAAGCGACCTCTTGCTACCACGAGGGTAATTGAGCAGCCACCCCCCTTGTATCATGACCGTTGATGTATCTCCCCGTTCTGGTGTCGCTGGAGTCTTAGATCGTTTCACCGGGCCAGGAGCGACTCGGGCGGAGTTAGTTTTGCAATTTCTGCCCCCTTTGATTGCGGCTATCCTAGCCCCCGCTTATGCCATCAGCCAAGAGTTAGATTGGAGTCCCTGGCAATTGGGATTAGCCGCGTTGCTGGCCTTAGATTTGCTGGGAGGGGTTCTCACTAATGCCACCGCCACTGCCAAACGCTGGTATCATCGACCGGGTCAGGGGTTTGCTGAGCATTTTAGTTTTGTTTTAGTGCATTTGCTGCATATCGCTGCCGTGGCTTGGCTATTTCGGGGTGGAGATGCGGTGTTTTTTCTTGGGGTATCGGGGTATTTAATCGCTGGGGCGATCGCCATCTTACGCGCCCCATTATATCTGCAACGTCCTATCGCTCTGGGATTGTATGGAGTGGTCTTGTTGGGCGATCGCTATCTCTTCCTCCCCACTGAAGGCTTAGAATGGTTTTTGAGCTTTTTCTTCCTGAAGCTGTTTGTCAGTCATCTTGTGTTTGAGGAATCCCATCAATCCCCAAACTAAGAGTCTCAATTCCTAGGTTTAACTCCCTAATCCAGCCAACAAAATGCCCGTTCGAGTTCCCCCACCGCATCGTCCTCAATGATAGCTCCATGAGCGAGAATAATCCGCTGAGGACGCCAATCTAAGAGTTGCTGACGTTTCTGACGCAGCTCGGGTTTGTTCCTGAAAAATGTCAACCGTAAATCGAGGGGGGCCTTGCCATGAGGGGCTAAATTCCCGGCTAGTTTTAAGGGAATTCGCAGCCAAGGGGGAACCCGGTTTGGCTCAAAGTTCTCGATCAAATCCGTCACAATCAGAGTTTGACTCGGACGATGACAGAAGATGACTTCTTCCATGAACTGGCCCCGAAAATGACACTGTTCAATCTCATCCTCCCAAGGGACTGGCTCCGACTCCGCTAAAGGAGCATCCACCTCAATCGAGATCCCATGCTTTGCGGCCCGTTCAACGACTCCCGCCGCGGCCCAAGTAGTGGCATGGGGATAGATTTGTTTCCAATCGGGAAGATGAATATAATGCAGTTTATTCGGGGCAATGAGATGGGTGACGGCCCCCAAATCCTTCAGTTGCGCTTGTAATGCTGGGGTGAGAAGGGTGGGGGAGTGACACCAGAGTTGGCCTGTGTTGAGGCGAATGACCGTCATGCGAGTTGGAAACGGGAACTTGACTCCCAAAAGCGACATCTTGACTACGGGCCCATCCACAATCCAAAGGTTCTCAGATAAGGATTTAAGGGTATTTAATGGCTCGTAGGGGGCTATCTGACGTAACTTACCCATCATACTGGATTAAAACTGACCGGCTAAAGCGCCCACGCACCGCTCACAGAGGCTGGGATGCTCTTCCGACTCACCGATGTGAGTCGAGTAGTTCCAGCAGCGTTCACACTTGTCACCGTCAGCACTGACGATGCCAATTCCTAAGCCCTCACTTTGGCTGCTATAGCTCACGCCTTCGAGAGCTTCAGGGGAGTCGAGTAGTTCGACTTGAGAGCAGATAAACAGATAACGCAACTCATCGACACCATTGCCGACGCTGCCATCGGCCACAGGAGCGGTGGTTTCCTCGGTCAGAGCGGGGAGTTCTGGGGGGGGTGCGAGGTCAACCTCATCCACTGGGGCGATCGCCGGCTTATCCGCCACCTGCTGCACGGCGTTGGGGGGCAGTTCGACATCGGTTCCCAAGACTTTCAACTTGAGATCATTGGCTCGTCCGGCCAGTTTCTGGCGATCGCTGGCATACAAGACATTACGATAGCCAAAGCGCAAGGAATAGCCAAAGCCGATCGCCGTAAAGAACTCCGGTAAGAACAACAGACGATTCACCGCCGCCAACAGACTCGACGAGAGATAGGCCACCATCACCAACGCCACCAGCAACGCCAGATTACGCAGCGCCAAACGGTTCGTACGATAGACATCCACCAGATACCCCGGTGCATCGACAATAAAGTCCATGACATCGCGCACTTGCAGATTTTCCCAATCGGGTAGGGCCAACCCCTCGCGACGCGATCGCTCTAAACCGTTCCCCCCAGAGGCTGCAACCGCTGGGGTTTCCTCTGGAGCCTCATCATGGACTGGCTCAGAGACTGGCTCAGGAGTCTCCGTCTCGACCTCGTCAGAAGCCGCCACAGGAACCTCTGGAGGTGCATCAGCAACGGATGTCGCCGTAGAAGCCGCCACCGCCAACTCTGGATTCATCGCCGCCAGTTGCTCTCGCTGAGCCTCATCGGCCACAAACAACTTCAATTTGGCTTCCAACGACGAACCAATCTTCTTATCGGCCCGCGCTTTTTCCATCACCTTATTGACTTCCCCACGATAGAAGCGCAGCGTCTCCCAGCGTTGGGCCAACTCCGGATGCCGCCAGTCTTCCTCTAACTGCACCCAACCGGCTTCAAACACGGATTTCTCGGCCGTTTCATAGGGAAGATTCTGCCAGATATCCTCAGCCATGTGACAGAGGACAGGGGCGATCGCCCGAGCCAAATTCTCCAGCACAATCGCCAACACCGTCTGACAACTACGACGACGGCTGGCATCCTCAGCACTGATATAAAGCCGATCCTTGGCAATATCCAAATAGAAATTGGACAAATCCACCACACAGAAATTCTGAATCGTTTGGAAGAAACGGAAGAACTGATAACTCTCAAACGCCTCCGTCACCTCATCCATCACCTCAATAGTGCGATGGAGCATATACTGATCCAACTCCGGCAAATCTCCATAGGCCACCGCATCCGTGGCCGGGTTGAAGTCATGGAGGTTCCCCAACAAGAAACGAGCCGTGTTGCGAATCTTGCGATACACATCCGAGGTTTGCCGCAGAATCGTCCCACCGAGAGGCACATCTCCCGAATAGTCCACCGAGGACACCCACAAGCGCAACACATCGGCCCCATAAGCGGGTTGTTGCTTCTTATTGTTGCCCCCGTTAATCACCACGGCAGGATCAACCACATTGCCCAGAGACTTACTCATCTTATGGCCCTTCTCATCCAAGACAAAGCCATGAGTTAACACCGTTTTATACGGTGCTTGTCCCTGAGTGGCGACACTGGTGAGCAAACTGGACTGGAACCAACCGCGATGTTGGTCTGACCCCTCCAGATATAAATCTACCGGATAGCCCAACCCGCGCTGTTTGGCCACCGCCGCCCAAGAGGAACCGGAGTCGAACCAGACATCCATGGTGTCGCTTCCCTTGATGTAGGTGCGGCCATTGTTGCGGTAGGATTCGGGCAGTAACTCCTCCACGGACAATTCCCACCAAGCATCGGAACCTTTCTCGGCCACAATATCCCGTACATGATTGACGGTTTCTTCTGTCAACAGCGGTTCGTTGGTTTCCTCGTCGTAGAAGACGGGAATGGGAACCCCCCAACTGCGTTGACGGGAAATACACCAATCGGAGCGTTCCCCCACCATGGCGGTAATGCGGTTCTCCCCTTGGCTGGGAATCCAACGCACCTGACGAATGGACTCTAAGGCGGCTTCTCGGAAACCTTCGACGGAGGCAAACCATTGTTCGGTGGCCCGGAAAATCGTCGGTTTCTTGGTGCGCCAGTCGTAGGGATATTTATGTTGATAGGGTTCCTGTTTCAGTAGGGAGTGAGCCTCGGCTAAGGCTTCAGTGATTTTCTCGTTGGCATCTTTGAGGACATTTAAGCCGGCAAATTGCCCCGCATCTTTGGTGAAGACACCTTTGGCGTTCACGGGGGAGAAAATCGGCAGGTTGTAACGTAAGCCCACCTGATAGTCTTCTAACCCATGACCGGGAGCGGTATGCACCAAACCGGTCCCAGATTCGGTGGTGACGTAATCGCCACCAATCACTACGGGACTGGTGCGGTCAAAGAGGGGATGACGATAGTGACATTGCTCTAATTCCGCCCCTTTAAGGCGCTCTAAGACCTTCAATTCACCGCCAAAGGTCTGCGACAGCCGTTCGACGGCCTCGGCCGCTACAATCAGGAATTTACCGGCTGCGGCTTCAAACTCAATTGGGGCTTCGACGATGGCGTAGGTCAACTCGGGGTTGACGCTCACGGCTAAGTTGGCGGGAATGGTCCAGGGGGTGGTGGTCCAGATCGCCAGCCACAGATGAGGCAGATAGTTGGCCAGACGCTCTTTGAGAGCCTCGTTGAGTTTTGTGACTTGGAAGGCGGCGTAGAGACTCGGGGAGGTGTGGCCTTCGGGGTATTCCAGTTCGGCTTCGGCCAGGGCGGTACGAGAACTAGGACTCCAATGGACGGGTTTACGACCGCGATAGATGTAGCCTTTGAGGGCCATGTCTCCAAAGACGCTGATTTGAGCGGCTTCGTACTCAGGTTTTAGGGTTAGATAGGGGTCATCCCAGTCTCCCCAAACGCCGTAGCGTTTGAAGCTGTCTCGTTGTTCTTGAACCACTTGATGGGCAAATTCCTTGGCTTTGAAGCGTAAGGCCAAGGGGGTCAGTTGTCGCCGTTCTTCGGATTTGAGGCTTTGCAGAACTTTCAGTTCAATGGGTAAGCCGTGACAGTCCCAACCGGGGATGTAGCGAACTTTGCGCCCTTGTAGGAGCTGATAGCGGTTGATGATGTCTTTGAGAATTTTGTTAAGGGCGTGACCAATGTGCAGTGATCCATTGGCGTAGGGAGGACCGTCATGGAGAATGAATGGGTCTCCAGGATTACTTTCGGAGAGTTTCTGATAGATCTTCTGGTCGTCCCAGAAGGTTTGCAACTCGGGTTCACGCACCACGGCGTTGGCGCGCATGGAGAACTCGGTTTGCGGGAGGTTAACGGTTTCCTTATATCGCTTTTCTTCGGTCACGGCTGGCTACCCAGAGACGAAAGAGCAAGTCGTCAAGGGATGGGCGATCGCCGCTTGGGGACGTTGCACCCGGTCTTGACAACGATGAACTAATTTGTAATCAAATTTTGCAATAAATTATTACAAATTATTACAAATTTATGACAAACACTTGACAAATCGTGAAACAATGGTAGGCAGAACAGGACACCGTCCAAGGTCACGATTTTAGTCACGATTCTATCAATGCCCCATTGTAGTCGAAGAGGGGTTCAATGGGAACGCTCTCGCGTGGGTCTAGGAGAGTTGGGGGTTTGCCGAAGATTGACTGAGCTGATGAGATTCAAGGGCGATCGCGCTACCCAACCGAGGAGTTTTGAGGTAGCTTGAAAGACGAAAGCAATTCTACACCGCGCATTCTGACCTGTGCCGCGTCAGGTCTCTTATCACTGTAACGTTCCCCACAATGCAACCGACTGACCCTTCCAAATTTACTGATCAAGCCTGGGATGCCATTGTCGCCTCTCAAGACGTGGCGCGACGCTATCGCAACCAAAATTTAGAAGTCGAACATGTAATTCTGGCTCTGCTCGAAACGGTAGAACCTTCCCATCAAATTCTCCAGAAAGCGGGGATTGATCCAGCCGCCTTAGCCGGGAAGCTCGATACCTTCGCCAAGCAGCATCCTCGCCTGGGAGGAGTCGAACAACTCTATCTTGGCCGTCACCTCGATGTGATGTTAGACAAAGCCGAGATGGCTCGACAAAACTTCGAAGATAGCCATGTCGGGATTGAACATCTGCTGTTAGGCTTCGCCGAGGACGATCGCATCGGTGGCAAAACCCTACATATTTTACAGTCCGATCAATCCAAAATTGCCGCCGCCATCAAAACCTTTCGCGCCCAAGCCGCCAAAAGCAAAGAACTCACGGCTGGGACATCGTCTAATGATGAGCAGAATGAGGATATTTTAGAGCGCTATGGCCGGGATCTGACTGAACAGGCCCGAGGTGGAAAACTCGATCCGGTGATTGGCCGAGATGAGGAGATTCGCCAACTGATTCAGGTGTTATCCCGTCGTCGTAAGAATAACCCAGTCTTGATTGGGGAACCGGGAGTCGGGAAGACGGCGATCGCCGAGGCCCTGGCCCAGCGTATTGTCAATGGGGATGTGCCAGAATCCCTGAAAAACCGTCGTTTGATTTCCCTGGATATGGGAAGTTTGATTGCTGGGGCCAAGTTCCGGGGTGAGTTTGAGGAACGGTTGCGATCGGTGATTCGGGAAGTGACTCATTCTGACGGCCAAGTGGTGCTATTCATCGATGAACTACATACGGTCATTGGGGCCGGTGGCGGCGGAAGTCAGGGAACGATGGATGCGGGAAATCTCCTCAAACCCATGTTAGGCCGGGGCGAGTTGCGCTGTATCGGTGCGACAACCTTAGAGGAATATCGCAAGCATATCGAAAAAGACAAAGCCCTAGAACGGCGCTTCCAGCAGGTGTTTGTGGGGCAACCTGATGTTGAAGCCACAATTTCCATTTTGCGGGGCTTGAAGGAGCGTTATGAGGTGCATCATGGCGTAACCATCACCGACTCCTCCCTCGTCGCGGCGGCCACACTGTCGAATCGCTATGTGACGGATCGCTTTCTCCCCGACAAGGCGATCGATTTAGTCGATGAGGCGGCGGCTAAGCTCAAAATGGAAATCACCTCGAAACCGACGGAATTGGAAGATGTCGATCGCCGTCTGATGCAATTAGAAATGGAGAAACTCTCTCTCGAAGGCGAAGAACAACGAGCGACCCGAGGCACCTATTACTCGGCCCAAGAACGCCTCAGTCGCATTGAGGAGGAGATGAACGACCTCAAACAAAAACAGGGGGTGTTGAGTTCTCAATGGCAAACGGAAAAACAGTTACTTGATGATATCAACGCGCTCAAAGAAGAGGAAGAACAGTTACGGCTCAAAATTGAACAAGCCGAACGCAATTATGACCTCAACACCGCCGCTCAGTTGAAATATGGGCGTTTGGAGAAGTTGCAACGACGGGCCGAACAAAAAGAGGCCCAGTTGCTGAAACTGCAAACCGACGGGGTGGCCCTGTTGCGCGAACAAGTCACAGAAGCGGATATCGCCGAAATTGTCGCTAAATGGACGGGAATCCCGGTGAATCGCTTGTTAGAGACAGAACGGCAGAAACTTCTGAAACTCGAAGATCAACTCCAGCGTCGTGTGGTGGGCCAGTCTGAGGCTGTCTCAGCCGTCTCAGCGGCGATTCGTCGCGCCCGGGCGGGGATGAAAGACCCCTCTCGCCCCATTGGCTCGTTCCTGTTTATGGGACCGACGGGGGTCGGGAAAACTGAGCTGGCCCGGGCTTTGGCGGCCTCTCTATTTGACGACCATGATGCCTTGGTGCGGATTGATATGTCTGAGTACATGGAGAAACATTCTGTGTCTCGTTTGGTGGGCGCACCTCCGGGATATGTCGGCTATGACGAAGGGGGGCAACTCTCGGAAGCGGTACGGCGGATGCCCTACTGTGTGCTGCTGTTTGATGAGGTGGAGAAGGCTCACCCCGATGTGTTTAACATTTTGTTGCAAGTTCTTGACGATGGGCGCATTACCGATTCTCAAGGACGAGCTATCAATTTCTGTAATACGGTCATCATTATGACCAGTAACATCGGCTCCCAGTACATTTTAGAGGTCGCGGGGCAAGAGTCGGACTATGAGGAGATGCGATCGCGGGTCTATGAGGCGTTGCGATCGCAGTTCCGCCCGGAATTTCTCAACCGGGTTGATGACCTAACCATCTTCCATCCCCTCGGCAAACATCAATTGCGAGATATCGTCTCGATTCAAATTTTACGCATCGAGCAATTGTTGGCCGAACAAAAGATTCAAATTGTTCTCTCCGAGTCCGCCAAAGACTATATCGCTGATGTGGGCTACGATCCAGTTTATGGAGCGCGACCCCTCAAACGAGCCATCCAGCGGGAATTAGAGAACCCCATCGCCACCAAATTACTGGAATTAGAATTTGGTGCTGGGGATACCATCTATGTCGATTGCAGCGAGGATGGAAGCAGTCTTCAATTTACGAAGACCCAACCTAACACCCAACCTAACACCCAACCTAACACCCAACTCCCAGGCAATTCTGCTCCCCAAACACCCCCAACTTCCACCGCTGAGCCGAAACCCGAGGCGAAATCTGCTTCCCAACCCCAGAGTGAACCGAAGCTCAAGCGTGAGCCAGAAACCAACACGACCTCAGAGAAACCATCTGAGCCAGAGGTGAAATCTAAGCCGACCCCTTCTAACCAAGATACTGTCGTATCGGTCAGTGCTACTGTTGTTGACCCCATGGAGATCAACCGCGGCCGGCCCGTTCAGCCTGACAGCTTCCCCTGGGATTGATCCCCCCATGCCTTGAGCGGATGGTGTTGTTATGGGATGAACTGAACGGTCCGGATTGCCTCTTCGATGGCCCGGTATGGCTGGGGTTTGCTGTAGGTTTTAAACACAAGTACAATTCCGGGTGAGGTTTTACCACGAGATCTGAAAGGCCGTCTAGGGAAGATGGGGCTTGAGACCCAGTTTTTTTGGTAAATGCCTAGGAAAATGTCAAAATGGGGAAGAACGACCCTTTGTGTTTCTGAATTAGCTATGACTGTATCTCCTTCAAATGTAACCCCCACAACCCCCCTAGAGGAGTTGGACACGCTGCAATTAGCTCAGGCCCTGGCTGAGCGTCTGGCCATTCCGGAGCGAGATTGGCACCGCCTCAAGTCGAATCGCTCGGTTCGCGCTCAGGAGCAACTAGCGGCGGCCCTTGTGTTTTTACTGAAGAATCATCCTGAAGAGGCTCTCCCTCGGCTAGAATACGCCGTTGGCTGGCTGAATCGCTCGATTTCGGCGCCCCCTTGTCCTCAACATGGCGATCGCCGTTGAGGGTTGAGCCTCTCATCGTCTTTAATTCTAATCGTCAATTTTAATCGTCAAGACGACGTCGGGTTTTGGGGATACATTTCCCCAGATGCAACTCCCGCTGATGCGGATACCATTCCACCCGATCAAAGATTTGCCGGAGAATGTAAAAGCCTCGCCCACATTCAGAGGTATCGTCGGGCAAGTCGTGATTAATGCGTTCGCAGCAGCATTGTCCAAAGGGTTCTGCTCCCTGATCACAAATGGTCCACCAATAGACATCTTTGCTCGCCCAGAAGCGAACGGCAACGGTTTTCTCGGTATCAAGTTGATTGCCGTGGGTGGCGGCGTTAACGAGTGCTTCTTGAAGCCCCAAACGAAGTTCAGGCTCCAAATCTGGAGGAATTTCACTGAGAAGAAGGTCAAGAATTGGACACAGATAAAGCGTCGACGCAAAACTGATTGTCCCTTGGCCACGCCCACTCGTCGGTGACAGGGGAAGAGCCATTACTGAAAAAACCATGGATCTCTCAGCTTAATAGAGGTTTACAAGGTCTAAGTGATAGGGTCATGGGAGTTACCGCATTTATCCAACGTTAACGCTTTTATTCTAGCGAAATCTTCCCAGAAATCGTCAGAAAATGCAAGTCGACTGCCTTTAAACCCCTCATTAGCACCCTCTGAACGAAGCGGCTCTTACCAGCATAACCGACGGGATGGAGGCCCGTGCGATCGCAAAAAGTCCAGAGGAATCCTTTTGAAACGTAAGTCTGCGCTAGGAGGAATCCGGGGCTTGATTGGCTTAAAAGGCAGAACCGGAACGGCATGTTTTTGGGTGATTCGCCGGGTGATTCGTTGGGGTATCACTGTTGTCAAGGGAGTTGAGAGGTTATGTCATTGGATTATGACGTTATTGTCTGTGGGGGGGGTCCATCAGGGGCGACGGCGGCCCTGATGGCCGCTCAAGCGGGATTGCGGGTGGCTCTCCTCGAAAAGCGGCAATACCCCCGTCATAAGCCCTGTGGTGGGGGGATGCCGATGCGGGTCGGAACTTGGCTTCCTGGGGGCATTCCTGAGGGGGTAGTAGAAACTTCTGTGCGCTACCTCCATCACACCTGGAAGTTCCAAAATGGACATTTGGGAGCGGTTTGTCCCTCAGGTGTCTCGCCTGACTCATCGGCGTCATCTTTGGCGCTGTGGATGGTTCAGCGACCCCGGTTTGATAACGCCCTCGCCATGCAGGCGCAGCAGGCGGGGGCTGTAGTCAAGGATGGGTTGGTGGTGCGATCGCTGATTCTCGATGCCGACGGGGTGACGGTGAAGGCGTCGAGTTTGGGAGACGGTCGTCGGATCACCTGGAGCGGGCGATCGCCTCATGTCATCGGTGCTGACGGGGCCAATGGGGTGGTGGCGAAGGCCGTGAAGCTGCGATCGCGGCGGCGTTTGGCCTTTGCCTTAGAAACAGAACTCCCCCATCACTGGGAGTCGGACCATCCCTATCTACGGCCTGATGTGGCTCATTTGGAGTATGGCGCGGTTCGCCGAGGCTATGGCTGGATTTTCCCGAAGGGAGAGAGTCTCAATATCGGGGCCGGCGTGTTTTATCCCCATCGCGGCAAACACACTAATTTCCGGAGCTTACGGCAGGAGTTAGAACAAGTGATTGAGGGCTATTATCGCCAATTTAACCTGAATCCCAGCCGAGAGCGGTTTCCCCTCTATGCTCACCCTCTGCCTCTATGGCAGGGACGGGAACCTCGACAGACCCCTGGGGGACAAGTTTTATTAGTAGGGGATGCCGCTGGATTGGTGAATCCCTTTTTTGGTGATGGAATCCTTCATGGTGTCAAAAGTGGTGCGATCGCCGCCTCGGCCATCGCCAGCCAACAGGCCCATGACTACAGTCGTCTCCTGCACCGGGAAGTGGCCCTTAACTTTGACGCCGCGCGACTGCTGGCAGGGTTTTTCTATCGCTTTCCTCATTGGTGTTTCACCCATGTAGTCCAGCGCCCCGACGGAACAGAAGTGGCGGCCCGACTGCTCGCAGGAGATTTGACATTTTCTCAAGTCTCCGGACGCTTTGCCCAATACGTCGGACGCCAACTCCTAAGGAGGGCTTAATCTCTGAGTGTGGCTCTCAGGGATCTTCTATTGCCACAGGAGATCCCCAAATAGCCAGATCGCTTATCACAAAGCGTTACATTTAGGATGGAGGGTAAGACCCCTTACGTGACAATTCAATCTACAATTGATCTAGATCCGCATCTAGATCTGCTTTGTATTCAAGGTCTCATTTGGCGATCGCAATGGTTATAAGACCCCTAGAAAGCATCTCAAGCCCAAGAACTCAATGGGAGCGTTATAGATGATTGACTCGTTAGCATTGATCGTTTGATACCTTCATTATTTACAGCTACCACTCATGCACTTTAGCATTGTCATTACCACCTACAACCGTTTAGACCTTCTCAAACGAGCGATTGATAGCAGTTTAGAGCAATCGTCTCCTTGTGAAGTCGTAGTGGTCGATGACTGTTCAACCGACGGAACACAAGCCTATGTAAACACCTTACAGGAACATCTAATCAGCCAAGGGGATCATCGCCTCATCTATCACCGTAATTCAAGCAACTCTGGTCATTCTAAAAGCATGAATATCGGGGTCAACCTAGCTTCAGGAACTTGGATAAAACCTCTCGACGACGATGACTACCTAGCTCCCAACTGTATTCAAAAACTATGGCGTGCCATTCAAAGTCATCCAAATGCTGTTATTTGTTCCTCTCAAGCCGCTCAAGTTGATCCCCAAGGCGTTGTACTTCATCGAACACCTCGTGCTGGGCCAGGAAAAGCCTTTGTTGTCCCTCAAGAAGATATCCATTATGGGATGCTCCTAGAAATTGTCCCATTTGGAACCCCAGTTCAGGTCGCCTTTCGTCGTACCGCTTTTTTAGACGTAGGAGGCTGGGATTCTCAGTTTGATGGTAACTGTGATGATATTGACTCCTGGATTAAAATTTCAACTTTGGGTGATGCTATTTTTATCAATGACTGTTTAGCTTACCGAACCATTTGGGAGGGAGCATTAAATCATAAAATATCGCTTCAAAAGCGTTTAGAAACCAATATTCTAATGAAGAAAAAGATTTATGCTTGTGTAAATTCGAGGTATCAACCCTCAATTCCCAAGCTAGATCATGTCATTGCCTATTTACGCCTTCATTGGGCGGGAGTTGCCTTAAAGCAAAAGCGATTTCGGGATGTATTCTCCATTTTATCTTTCGCTATTTTTTGTATTCCAGCCTGGGAGTTATTGGTGCGTGCCGTTTTGTTTCGTCAAAGCCCTTGGCTATCTCGGGGAGGCTGGTTTCAGGAGCATCCCTTCCGAGTCCCCGGACAGCTTTTAGGGAAAGATATTAACAAGTCTTTGGGACACCAAATCCAACTTGAGTCGGCTCGCTATGGACTGCAACTTCAGCAAAGCTGGTTAGAGTTTAAAAAACGACAATGGAAAACGGGGTGGGCTTTGGGTTGTCATGCCTTAATTCAACTCTTAAAAGCCCCCATATCGCACAAACTTTCTTCCCGTTGGAACATTCGTAAAATCCCATTACATCAGCAGGCGAGTGCCAATGCGAGCCTACTCGAAGATATTTATGATATTCTGCAACACAAATATGAGTCACGGATTCCTGATTTAAAAGTCCTGCAACATTATCTGCATTTACGTTGGGGCTGGGCTGCCCTGAAACAAGGTAAACTCTGGACGGGTCTGAAAATTGTCTTTCCTGCCGTCTTCGATCTGCAAGCTTGGCAGACTTGGCTAAAAATTGTACGCTTGCAACATCAACAACAGCGTCATAACTCTGTGCGGCGGCAGGTTATTGATACAATCAATGACCCTCAGGATGATTCCCCGGCTAAGTCTTAGAGAGTTCTAGGCGAGGGGACTGGGGCGATCGCCGACTCGGCTCGGCCAAGCCTGTCAATATGAATCCAGAGCCAACGAATCCAGAGCCAACCTTGATACCCTACTGTGATTATGTCGAACACTCGTAGCAGCACATTTCTCGGAGGACTTCTCATCGGGACCGCCATCGGGGCGGTTAGTGGTGTTCTTTTGGCCCCCAAGTCCGGTAAGGAAACACGTCGTCTGGTCAACAAATCCTTGCAAGCGATGCCCGAATTAGCCGAAGATATTTCTTCAAACGTGCAATTACAAGCCGATCGCCTCTCAGAAACCAGCTTACGCAACTGGGAAGCAACTCTGAAACGATTGCGCGAGGCCATCGCCGCCGGTGTCGCTGCCTCACAATTGGAACAGGAACGCCTACGCCTAGCCAGTTCCGACGACGATGCCTCTGCTTCCGTGACTGATCGCATAACCGAGCCCCGTGAGTGACCCTATTTTTTGGTTAGGACTATCTGTTGGCCTGGTGGCCGTGAGTCTTCTGACTGTGGTGTTAGCCTTGCTACCCGCAGTTGGGGAATTGCAACGGGCGGCTCGTAGTGTCGAAAAATTGGCGGATACTCTTTCGAGAGATTTACCGCCAACCCTCGATGCGTTGCGTTTGACGGGACTCGAACTCGGTGAACTGTCTGATGATGTCAGTTCCAGCGTCAAGAATGCCGGAGAGGTGGTCGAACAAGTCAATCAAAGCGTC
Organism: Phormidium sp. OSCR; assembly: GCA_001314905.1. Lineage (GTDB taxonomy): Bacteria > Cyanobacteriota > Cyanobacteriia > Cyanobacteriales > Geitlerinemataceae > Sodalinema. Next base: position 10,640 of record LJZT01000049.1, on the reverse strand, counting down.
ACTGGAGTCCGCAAACGCGCCCAATGGCTGCGCGGTACCACTCGCAGCCTCAGCAGTGGTGTTCGTACCGCCTGGAGCGTTTGGCGCAATCCTTCGGCACTTCGCCAAGATGACTGAATCCCCGATTGTTGCTTAGGAGCAATTCATCGTCGATCGCCTTTTGGCTGTTCCGCTGTTGCCCCTCTTGCCATCTCCTTGGTGGGAGGGGGTAAGGGTGGGTTACGCCTCTTGCCGGAAAAGGGCGACCCCAGCTCGGCGATCGCGCGCCGACTCGTCAGCTTCGCCCCTACGTCTGTTCTTTTGTCTTCTTCCCCCTATGAAACCCAGTCAACGTCAAAACAAGAATAAATCTAAACGGAACCGTTCTCTTTGGTTTGAAAAACTAATGGCAATTCTTGCTGTTTTAGACGTGGGACTGGTGTTGTTTGATCTCAGTTATATCTCTTGGCGCAATTTTTACTATCGCTACGGTCCAGACGTTATCCATCAATGGTATGACCCCATTAAAGGCATTGAACCCCATCGAGATACAGAGCAATATTTAGAGACCGTTGATGAGTTAAAAGCCGAGGTAGCCGCAACAGGGATCAATTCCGAGGAGGTCGCGCCCTTATTGGACGAACTCGGCGATCGCAGTGAAACCATGATTGACGAGAATCCATTTCAAATTGCCGATAAAACTGGAGATCTCGAACGGATCAAAAATCGGATGCGCGATCGCCTCAACAATGAATCCGCCAAAGATGCCTTCCAAAACTTTTGGAGTCGGGATCACCTCACCTCAAATTCTTGGCAGCAAGAAATGGACTTTTTTGAATCGGAAATTCGTCCCCAACTGGAGATGAATTATTTCCGATCAATTAGTATTCGCGGAACCTTTACGGATCGCTTTTGGCAAATTGACGCCTACTTCATCCTGATTTTTGCCTTAGAGTTTTTAGCCCGAACTTGGACCATCTCTCGTCGTACACAACTATCTTGGCGAGATGCCTGGCTGTTCCGTTGGTATGATATCTTACTGCTAATTCCCTTTTCTGGCTTGGGATTTCCCGTCTTTGCTCTTACACGCTTGATTCCCTTAGCGGTTCGCTTAGATCAATCCAATTTAGTCGATTTGAAGCCCCTACGCCGTAAAATTAATCAAGGGGTTGTGGCGGCTTTAGCTGGAGAAATCACAGAAACTGTTGTCATTCGCGTCATTGATCGGCTTCAGGATGCCATTGAAAATGATGGTGTTGTTAATTTGGTGCGCCCCTCAGATCGTCAGTATATTGATCTCAATGATCGCAATGAGATTGAGGTTCTCTCTCAACAATTAGTTCGCATGAGTTTGTATGAAGTCTTCCCAGAAATCAAACCGGATTTGGAAGCTTTACTGCTTCATAGCTTAACGAGTGGTGTCAAAGATATGCCGCTCTATCAGAATTTCCAAAACTTGCCGGGAATGCAAGATCAGCCAGAACAGTTAGCCCGAGAGGTCATCGGCCACACGACGGATAGTCTTTATGAGATCCTCAAAGGTATGGTAGAAGATCCTGTGGGAGCAGAATTGTTTAATAACATGGTTCAAAACTTTACCAAGGTGATGCAACGGGAGATTGGGCAACCCAACAATGCTACAGAAATTCAGACGTTGCTTTCTGATTTCTTAGAGGAGATGAAAATCAACTATTTCCGTCGCGATGATATTGAAGATATCGAGGACTTCGAGGCGGTGATTGAAGAAACTCGTCAGTTGCGAGAAGCGGCTCAGAAAAAGTAGTTGACCGATCCACCTAAAAAAAAGAGTTTAAAAAACTACGATGAGTCGCTGATTTGACATTCTAAACAGGTGAGTTCTGTTGGAGAGAGCCAACCCCGCAAAAAGTAGTAAATCGTCAGCAGATATTCATCACTGAGTTGAGTTGACAGCATTAGCCCCCGATGACTGGGCATTAGGGATTCAAGGGTGAAGATGGGATCTTGGGTTTCATTGGGATCAATAAAGGCGACATAGTCCGTGGGGCGAGGAATCACCGCCATTCCCCCCTGTACAAAGGAACTGGCACTGCGATACATCGATAAGGCTCGTGTGACGAGAAGAATGGGGGAGTCGATGTTATTCTCCTCGAGTAAGGCCTGCACCCCTAAAACACTGCGTCGCAGATTGGGGGAGTTGGGATCAACTAAAATACTGGTTCTGGGAACCCCCAAGCGGCTCAGGAGTTCGGCGGCGAGTTCCGCTTCATTGCTAGAGGTGGCAGCGTCGTCGGAGCCGGTTTCTGGACGCGGAAAATGCAGGCGATCGCCACCGCTGACGACAATACGGGTAATGCCTCCGGCTTGGTAGAGTTGATTGGCATAGAGGATGAGGTTGCCGCGATCGCCGAGTTGGAGTTGCGATCGCCCCTCCACTTGCGGCTCTACTGTGTCATGAGCTAATAACACCAACGTCTCCGCCGTCTCCGTTTCGGTCAGATTAGCCAAGCGAGCCACCTGGCGTTCGATAGAGCTGTGATACATCCATTGCCAGAGAAATGGGGTACTAAACAGCCACAACAGTATAAAAGCACTGCGAATCTGATTCTGAGCCGCCTTACTGATGCCCCCATCCTTAATTCCTCGCAAACATTGAGCCAGCAATAGCCAAATAATACCTAGAGGCTTAAAAGGAAGCGAGAGAATGCCCCAGGCCGTCGTGGCCGTGCGATCGGTGGGATCGACAAACAGCAAGACGACGAAAACCGCCAACAACAGACCCCCCAGAAAGGTGAAATACGCCTTGGGAACAATTCTAAAAAAGACGTAAAAAAAGATAACCAGAACGAGCAGCCAGAGCAAGACTCGTGTCAGGACTAAAAACATGAGCTTCCCTATCTTCCCCCGTGTTCATTGTGGCATCCGACCTCAGCCGACCTGAGCCTCTAACCCATTAAATGTGAATTTAGGTTTCGGGTTTTGACTAATTGTTGCAATCTTTAGGTTTTCTTTAGAAGTGCCGATAAGATGTGTAACTGGGAGCTTTCGGGTTCTGAGACTGTGAGAAAGAGCGCCATGAATGTCAGTCATCTTCTGAGACGATATGAAGCGGGAACAACCCAATTTCAAGGAGTTGAACTCCCCGGAGCCAACCTAGTCCATGTCACCCTGATTGCGGTGAATCTCAGTCAAGCCAATCTCATAGGGGCTGACTTGCAGCGGGCTTTTCTGACCAAATCAACCCTGAGCCGAGCCAAGTTGAACTGGGCAAAGCTCAACTATAGCAAACTCAGTGACATCGAGGCGATCGCCGTAGATCTCACCAAAGCCCAACTCTGTGGCATCTTTGCCGTCAATGCCAACCTAGCCTTGAGTCAACTCAGCGGAGCCAATCTCCAAGGCGCGAACCTCCGAGGGGCCAATCTCCAAGGGGCAAACCTCCGAGGGGCCAATCTCCAAGGCGCGAACCTCCGAGGGGCCAATCTCCAGGGGGCTGATTTAGCCTGGGCTAACCTATCCGAAGCCCGTCTAATCAATAGCCAACTCGACCCGGCCCAACTCACCCATGCCAACCTCAACGGTACTTACATCAACCGACGTGATGTGTCCGTGCTAAATACCAGTCGCCCCTGCCTAGAAAATCACTCAGACCACAACCTCAGGACCGCCCGCTGGGTTGGTGAGACCTCAGGGCAACGAAAGCGTCAAGCCAACCCCCTCCAAAACAGTCTTATGGTACTATCGTCCTAGGCTGACAGGGCTAGTGGCTAGACTCCGTCCCTGGAACGATCAACCAGTTAACTACTGGGGAGTTTGAGGGGCGATCAGTCGGCATACATGGAATCATAAAGTCAATTGAAGGGTTCGATGCCCTGAAAATTGACGATTCCACCGATGGCCATGCTAGGATATTACCGTCAAGGTAAGATTTTTCCACAAGCTATCATGCAGGGTAGTTGACGAAAACCAAGTCATCGTGGCCGAAAATCGAGTAGCCAAGAATAATGAGAGACTGCATATTTTATCCTCAGGGACTGGGGAGGAAAGCCTATCGCCCAAATGGTTGCCGAGATGATAGAGGACGAAAGAAATCTACTATCTCGCAATTGGTTGGGTAGGAAGCCGACGCTGGTGTCTCTGATGAGCGCGTTCGGTAGTTCACAAACATTCTGGCGTTTGGCAATGAGCATCACCAATGCTCAGACCCTTCTTGACATGACACCTCCACCGGTTTGACCGAAACAAGGGGGGGCGTGTCTCGGAGCGTCAAACGACTCAGCCGATCTGGTGAAGTGGGTATGCGCCCACTTTTTTTGTTGCTATTTCGCTTATGACCCATCCGCTGATTCCTCAAATCCTAGACCTTGCTACCCCAGTTGCCGAAGACTTGGGGTTAGATGTCGTCGCTGCGGTTTTTCAGACCAACCAGCGGCCTCCTGTCTTGCGGATTGACATCCGTAACCCCCAGGATGAGACGAGCCTCAACGATTGCGAAGCCATGAGTCGCGCCTTAGAGGCCGTCCTAGATGCCAGTGACTCCATTCCCGACGCTTATATCTTAGAAGTATCAAGTCCAGGATTGTCCGACATCTTGAGTAGCGATCGCGACTTTGTCGCCTTCAAAGGATTTCCCGTCCAAATCACAACCAGCGAACCCTACAAAGGGCAAACCCATTGGAGTGGTCATCTCATCGAACGAAACGATGACCAAGTTCGCCTCAGTTGTAAAGGTAAAGCGATCGCCATACCTCGGTCCCTTGTCATCAACGTGCAACTCAACTAACCCCCATTGCAGTTACAGTATCGGACTCTGACTCGACTCGGTTAACCCGCCAAACAGTTAAACAACCCGTCAAACAACCGTCAATCATCAACGGGAGCCTTCCTTAGACCCTCCCATCCATCACGCCGTCCAACGTTTATCAGGAGAATTAAACATAATGTCTATGGTCAGCCTGCCCGGATTGGCAGAAATGATCGATAACATTAGCCAAGAACGGAACTTACCCAAACCCGCTGTCCAAGCAGCACTCCGGGAAGCCCTCCTCAAAGGCTATGAACGCTATCGTCGCACCCAGCGCCTGGCCAAAGCCAGCGGTGGTGAAAACGACGAAGCCCAATTTGACGACGACTACTTTGAAAACTTTGAAGTCGAACTCGACGTCGAAGAAGAAGGCTTCCGCGTCCTGGCCACCAAAGCCATTGTCGAGAGTGTCAGCATCAGCGATCGCGAAATTTCCCTCAACGAAGTCCTCGAAGTCGCCGCCGAAGCCCAACTCGGTGATACCGTCGTTCTCGACGTCACCCCAGAACGAGACGACTTTGGCCGCATGGCCGCCATCCAAACCAAACAAGTCCTGGCCCAAAAACTGCGCGATCAACAGCGTAAACTCATCCAAGAAGAATTCCTCGACCTCGAAGGCGAAATCCTCCAGGCCCGAGTCCTCCGCTTCGAGCGTCACTCCGTCATCGTCGCCGTCAGCAGCGGCTTTGGCCGCCAAGAAGTCGAAGCCGAACTCTCCAAACGAGAACAACTCCCCAACGACAACTACCGCGCCAACGCCACCTTCAAAGTTCTCCTCAAGCGCGTCTGCGACGGTCCCCATCGTGGGCCGCAGCTTCAAGTCTCTCGGTCCGACGCCGGATTAGTCGTCTATCTCTTTGAAAACGAAGTCCCCGAAATCGAAGACGAAATCGTCCGTATCGTCGCCGTGGCCCGAGAAGCCAACCCCCCCGGTCGCTACGTCGGGCCGCGCACCAAAATCGCCGTCGACACCCTAGAACGAGACGTCGATCCCGTTGGCGCCTGCATCGGCGCTCGCGGGTCTCGTATCCAAGTCGTCGTCAACGAACTGCGAGGGGAAAAAATTGATGTCATCCGTTGGTCTCCCGACCCCGCCACCTATATCGCCAACGCCCTATCTCCCGCTCGCGTCGACGAAGTGCGCCTCGTCGATGCCGAAGCACGACAGGCCCATGTTCTCGTCCCCGATAACCAACTGAGCCTGGCGATCGGCAAAGAAGGGCAGAACGTTCGTCTAGCCGCCCGTCTAACAGGCTGGAAAATTGACATCAAAGATACCGCTAAATATTTAGCGAATCTCGAACAGCAACAACAGGCCCAACCGGAGATCTCCGCTGAAGAAGCTGACGCGGTCTTAGAGACCCTCAACCCAACCCCCTCAGACCCAGCCGTTAGCCCTCTCCCTGAAGAGACATCCCCTGACGAGACATCCCCTCAAGAGATCTCCCCTCAAGAGATATCTCTCGAAGAAGAATCATCTCCTCCCCCAGTTAGTGATGACGTTGACCGAGATCTTGACCAAGATCATCTTGACCCGAATGACCTTGACCGGAACGATGATGTAGACGACGAGGACGACCTCCCCCTCGACTCCGAACCCGACCCGGACCCCGAGGAGAACCCCGAAGAAGAAACAACCACCGAGACCGCCACTGTAGAAACTCCTGAAAAATTTAAGACTAGCGAAGGATGAAACCCAACATTCGGCGTTGTATTAGTTGTGGCAAGGTGGCCCCCAAAGCCGCCTTCTGGCGTATCGTCCGAGTCCATCCATCCCATCAGCTACAATTAGATCGAGGGATGGGACGGTCGGCCTACATCTGTCCCCAAGCCGACTGTCTAAAAACCGCCCAAAAAAAGAACCGACTCGGACGAACCCTTAGAGCACCCGTACCGCCATCGGTCTACGATAGCTTGTGGCAGCGTCTTGCTCAAAACGACCACCGAACGGTTAACACCTAGCGCTGCTATTGATACGACGAATCCACCATTCGCCAGGGACAATGCGCAAATGATATAGACACACAGAGGATAGATTGGATGAACAACGGCAAAGTGAGACTGTACGACTTATCTCGGGAACTAAACGTTGACAACAAGCAGGTTCTAGCATTTTGCGATCAACTCGACATTGCTTACAAGAGCCACAGCAGTACAATTACTGAAGCTGATGCCGCCCGCATCCGCCAAGAAGCAGAAAATGCACCAGCAGTTTCTGAACCCGCCCGTCCATCCGGGTCTGGCCCAAATACCCATCGAAAGAAACAACAAATCTTGAAGATCGAACATCGATCGCTTAACGCGAAACCTGCTGTTCAAGGACGTGACCCTGAGTCGAACGGGGACAATCGCCCCAACTCTGATAGCACTTCCTCCACCATGGACTCCCCCGAATTGGTTGACAAGCCTGTGCGACCTAAATCACCCTCTCCTGCCAAACCGCAGCCACCCAACACTCCCCCGGTGGAGGCGGCCACTCCCAAAAAACCCATATCCCCCAAAGCCCCGAGTTCCGATACTGACAACTCCGAAGATCGGGTTCAGCCGGCCGTTGAACCGAAAGCCGCAGAGCCGGACACTCAGCCCGAGCCGGAAACCCAAGAACCCGAAGAGGTTCCCCAACTGATTGGGCCACCCCCACGGCCTCAGCCTCGGGCGAAAAAGGGTAAAATGCGGGACAAGCCCACCGTTGAACGCCCCACGGTGGCTAAAGATAAGCCAAGTTCATCCTCTCATACCCCAGCTCGTGACGACGAGGCGCAAACGCCCCGGCCGAGTAGCCCCAAAAAACCCAGTCGCGCTCCAGCGGCCCGTGATGAGCGCGCTGAGTCGCCAGCCGAGGCCAGCTCACCATCGCGGCCTGAACCCAAGCGTCCGGTGCCAAAACTGAAACGGCCGCCGGAGTTGGTTCGCCTCAATGCAAAAACTGAAGAGGTCAAACCCGAGGCTCCCGAAGAGCCTTTGGCCGTCGAACCTGAAGATGAGACCGATGACACGGAACAACTGACTCTCAAACGGCCCAAGTTACCCCGTAAGGCTAAGACCAAAAAGCGCCGCACAGCCGAAGAAGATCCGGTTGAAAGCCTAGAAGTGGCCAACAAGGCTAACAAGCCGAAACGTCGAGTTCGTCCCATCGATGATGATGATGAGGACTTCGAGGCGGATCTAAACAGCGATAGCAGCGGAGCCGTTGAGGTCAGTTTATCCATTGCTCGGCCGCCTAAAGCCTCTAAATCCAAGTCCGAGAGTCGTCCATCTGCTCAACAGCGACGTAAACCCGCTCCCCAACAACGGGGGAGTGGTGACAGCGGTGGTGGGTCTTCCTCCTCAAGCCGTAACCGTCGCGATCGCCGCGAACGGGCCAACAAAGTCGAACGCCCCGAACTCGTGGAAATCCGCGATAACCTCACGGTTCGGGAACTGGCAGATCTGCTCGTAGTCCCGGAAACGGAAATCGTCAAACGCCTGTTCATGCAAGGAATTGCGGTGAACGTCACCCAAACCCTTGATGTTCCCACGGCGACGATGGTGGCCGAGGAACTCGATGTCCTAGTCGAAACCCCCGAGAAAGAAGAGGAAGCCCGCAAAGTCACCGACATGATCGATGCAACAGACTTAGATAGTCTGCAACGTCGTCCGCCGGTCGTGACCATTATGGGTCACGTTGACCACGGGAAAACCACCCTCCTCGACTCGATCCGTAAAACCAAAGTGGCTCAGGGCGAGGCTGGGGGCATTACCCAGCACACCGGTGCTTATCACGTTGATGTCGAACATGAAGGCGTGATGCAACAGATCGTCTTCCTAGACACCCCCGGTCACGAAGCCTTTACGGCCATGCGTGCCCGAGGCGCACGGGTGACGGACATCGCCATTTTGGTGGTGGCAGCCGATGATGGCGTGCAACCGCAAACGATTGAGGCCATTAGTCACGCGAAAGCGGCGGGAGTTCCCCTTGTGGTCGCCGTCAACAAAATGGACAAAGAACAGGCCAACCCCGATCGCGTCAAACAGGAACTGATGGAACATGGCCTGGTTCCCGAAGAATGGGGTGGCGACACAGTTATGGTCCCCGTCAGCGCCATTACTGGCGATAATCTCGATACCTTACTTGAGATGATCATTCTCGTCTCGGAAGTTGAGGAACTCTCGGCTAATCCCGATCGCCCCGCCCGAGGAACGGTCATCGAGGCCCACTTAGACAAAGCTCGCGGTTCGGTGGCCACCCTGCTGGTGCAAAATGGAACCCTGCGCGTTGGCGATACCCTCGTCGCCGGTTCCGTCTTTGCCAAAGTGCGGGCCATGATCGACGATCGCGGCAACCGAGTCGATGAGGCGAAACCCTCTTTTGCGGTAGAAGTCTTGGGGATGAACGAGGTCCCCGAAGCCGGAGATGAGTTTGAAGTCTTCACCAACGAGAAAGAGGCCCGCTCCGAAGCCGATCGCCGCAAAGACGAACATCGTCAGTCTCGCCTACAACAGACCATGGCCTCGCGCCGGGTCACCCTCAGCAGCCTCTCGGCTCGCGCCAGCGAAGGGGAACTCAAGGAACTCAACTTGGTCCTCAAAGCGGACGTACAAGGGTCCTTGGAGGCGATTCTCGGGTCCCTCGAACAGTTACCCCAAGATGAAGTCCAATTACGGGTTCTCTATGCCGCTCCCGGTGAAATTGCCGAAACGGATATTGACCTGGCCGCCGCCTCCGATGCGGTGATTCTCGGCTTCAACACCACCCTCGCCAGTGGCGCTCGTCAAGCCGCTGAACGCGAAGGGGTTGATGTCCGCGATTACAGCGTCATCTATAATCTCTTGGATGATATTCAAGGGGCGATGGAAGGCTTACTTGAACCCGAGATGGTCGAAGAAGAACTTGGACAAGCCCAGGTTCGCGCCATCTTCCCCTCGGGACGGGGCCAAGTGGCCGGTTGTTATGTCCTCTCGGGACAACTGGTGCGTAACGCCAAAGTACGCATCTTACGCAATGACAAGGTCGTGCATGAGAATGTTCTCGATTCCCTGCGTCGGATGCGCGAAGATGTCCGGGATGTTAAATCCGGCTATGAGTGTGGTCTGGGAATTGACCGCTTCTCCGATTGGCAAGAAGGCGATATCGTCTATTGCTATCGTATGGCGTCCAAACGTCGGACCCTAGCATCTCGTTAATGGGATGTTCTAAGTCCCGTGGCTAGGCCAGAGTTGCCAGAGTTGAGAGGGGAGTGCGATCGCGCTCCCCTCTTGTTTTAGGTTTGCTTTTGGCAGGAATCTAGGCAAGAGTGTTAGACTGAATTCATAGCAGCAAACCACAAGCTAACTCACATAGAGGTGCGATATGCCAAGTTCTGCATTCACTCACACAAACTCCGCCGCCGCCGCGACTCAAGACCGTCAAACTGAGCCGGTTTGGGACCATTTAAAAGTGGCGATCGCCGCAAGTTCTGGGTTTCAAAGTTGGAAACTAGAGCAGCAGCAGCGCCGTTCCCTGGAGCAAAACAGCATTGATAAACAAGTCTGTGAGTATCTTCGAGAAACTCTCTCAACCCTTGCCTACTAAGGGTCAGAGCCTCGGGGTCTTCTGAAACGGCGATGCATTTGTGTTCATTTAAACTCATTGACCCATCTCTCGCAAATGCTTCGCCCTCTCCTATTGATAGATTTAAACAAACGAATTACCAATAATTATTTTTCAGAAATTCTAACTAGATTAAGTTTTTGTTAAACTGTCTGTAGCCTAAGTTACAAAACAGCATTTTTTAGACCCGATTCTCGCCAATTACCTCAACTAATACCATTTTTCAAAATTCATGCCATAGATGGCCGTAGGGGCGAACCGCAAGTGGCGCGCCCTCCCCCAGTGTTGATGTATAGCAAACATATCGAA
>LJZT01000013.1 GCA_001314905.1 Phormidium sp. OSCR | reverse complement strand
CTCTTGAAACGTGGGTAGCGAGCGCGTCCCTCAAAGAAGTTGACAAATGCTCTCGATAGGTTGAGTACCGAACTTTGCCAACATTGAGAATACGTTTCTCCAAGCCACTCCAACTCTCGCTTCCACTGGGGAAGCATTTTTTTAAGGTCGTAACCCGAGATGCCTTTCCCTGTTTGCCGGTAGGCTTCCGTCGTCAGTTGCAGAGAACGGTTCCACACCAAGCGGCAGCAGCCAAAGGCTTTCGCCAAGGCAACGGACTGCTCTTTCGTGGGGTAAATTCTTAGCCTAACGACGTTCATTAGTGCGATTAATAATCGTGTTAAACTTAGTCTAGCAGATTGATTTGTTGATCCGCAACCTTGCCGCTCGGCTATCATCCCGACGCTCACCCTAACGGGTAGAGCGCGGGGCTTCCTGCCGAGAAGCTAAGCGGGGAACCACCCGTTTACTGAGATCACGCCAACGAAAAAAGCTCAAATCTGCTATCCGTTCTTCTCAGCCGCGTTTAAGTCTTAAAAATCTTAATTAGAGGGCCGATCTTCTTCCTTAGCCGCAAACCGTCGAGGATAAATCCGATCGCAGAACAACAGGGTTCCCGCCGTCACACAAATCGGAACCGCTAACAGATTAACAAAAGGAAGACTCACCAACACTAACGACACCACACTAAAGGTTCCCGTCGCCGGAAGTCCGCCAAACACAATTTTAAGCTTATCGCGAAACCGTAAGCGGCGACGTTCTAAAGGTGCATCCAAGAAATCCAGACAGACAATCAAAGCGGCGATCGCCACCCCACCGATACCGGCCACCAGCGTTCCTAAACCGGGAACCCCATTGACCAAAAATAACAGCATTCCCAACCCCAACGCCAACAGGAGTTTCTTCACCTCAAAAGCCAAGGCTCGCCAAATGTCCTTAAAAATCACCAATAGCCCCTGTTCATAGGTGGTGACTTTGCCCGTTTTTAGTTTCTCCAACTCCTCCGACAACTGTCCATACCAGGGAGATCCTAAAATGGCTCCAAATTGCACCAATAGCAACCCCGTTGCGATTAGTAATCCTACCACCAGGAATGCCTGTAAAAACCATCCTAAAACCTCCCCAGTCACATCAAGCCAACCTAACCAAGCGGGTAAATTGGCAATCCAAGTGCTGATCTGAGTATCCAAGGCCACGGCCAAATCCTCAACCCGCGTCAATCCTGGCCGTAACAAACCAATATAGAGTCCCACCCCAACGACAAGATTTAAGAGGATGGGAAACAGAATATAGCCCCAGAGTTGACGATTGCGAGAAATGATGGCGATCGCCTTAAGAGGATACAAGGCCCCCGCAACGAAGCCAACAGGCAGATCCAGCAGCCGATAAAACCAATTGTCTCGGGATTTTTCCGTCATCGTTCTCCTACACTTGCATCATCCAACCGTGGCTATCCTCCCGTTTCCCCGTCTTAATCTCATCGAGATGTTTCAGCAACCGCGCCCCATATTGATCATCTCCCGTCACCGGCAAATTCACCTCCACCCCGTCAATAGCAATGGTTTCAATTTGGGCGATGGTGGCCGCTGTTCCCGCCCCGAAGGCTTCCTGTAAACGTCCTTGCTTGTGGGCCGCCAAAATCTCAGTCAACGCAATTCGCCGTTCTTCGACCGGAACCCCCTGTTCTTGTAAGAGTGTAATAATGCTATCGCGGGTAATTCCCGGTAGAATTGTCCCTCCCAACGGCGGGGTAACAACGACTCCATCGATGACAAAAAAGACGTTCATCGTGCCACACTCTTCAATATAGGTTTGATCCACTCCATCGAGCCAGAGGACATTATCATAGCCCTGTTGCTTGGCTTGGCGATCGGCTAACAGACTGGCGGCATAGTTTCCGGCGGCTTTCGCGGCCCCAGTCCCCCCCGGAAAGGCCCGCACATACTCCCGCGTCACCGTCAGTTTCACCGGTTCAGCATAATAGGCCCCCACCGGACAACAGATAATGGCCAAGGTATAGCGTTGAGAGGGCCGCAACCCCACCGACTCATCGGTTGCGAAGTAGATGGGACGGATATAGAGGGCGCTTCCGGGGCGGGTGGGAATCCAGTTGCGATCGAGACGCACTAACTCTTTGAGGCCATCCAGGAAAATCTCCTCGGGAATCCCAGGCATACAAAGTCGCGCCGCTGAACGATTGATACGCTCAAAATTGGCTTGGGGACGAAATAGCAAGGCTTCTCCAGCGGGTCCTCGATAGGCTTTCATGCCCTCAAACACCGCTTGTCCGTAATGCAGGGCAGAAATGGACGGGGACATCTCCAATTTGCCATAGGGGAGAATCGTCGCCGGGTTCCAGGTTCCCTCGTCATAGGTGGCCACTAGCATATGGTCACTAAACAGGCGACCGAAGGGAACGTTGTTGATGTCCAGTCCCCGAAGTCGGGAGTCTGATACGGGTTTAATCTCGATCGGATAGGTTTGCGCTGCCATAGTCTTTGAGTAAAACCTGCTGTGCCGTCCCGCCAACCGCGTTTGGGAGGACAAGTGATGTCTCTCTACGGTATCAAATGCCGGCGCGAAAGTTGATCTTGTTGTTGATCTTGTTGTTGATCTTGTTTCTGAGGTGGCTATCTCCGTCACGGCGGCTAAGGAACTTTGGCCATTGAGGGAGACTGGGGTGTCGAAAGGGTCTCGATGGGAATTTCGATGATAAACTCAGTCCCTTGACCGAGTTTTGAGATACAGTCGAGTTTGCCTCCGTGGAGTTCGGCGACGATCTGATAGCTGACGGACATTCCCAATCCGGTTCCCCGGCCAACGGGTTTGGTGGTAAAAAAGGGGTCAAAGATTCGCGAACGGTGAGATTCGGGAATCCCGATGCCATTGTCACAAATGCGAATTTGGACCCAGTTTTCGGGCAGAATGCAGGTATGGATGGCAATGAAACTGGGGTTGGCTTGTATCTCCTCGCGGCAGCGGCGGCGATCGCGTTCATCGAGGGCATCAATGGCATTATTGAGGATATTCAGGAAGACTTGATTGAGTTGGCCCGCGTAACAGTCGATGGCCGGGATGCTACCGTAGTGACGATACACTGCAATGGGGGGGCGATCGCCCGGGCCATGGAGACGATGTTGTAGAATCAGCAGGGAGCTATCAATGCCCTCGTGAATATCCACCCGTTTATAGTCCGCTTCATCCATACGGGCAAAGGTTTTCAGAGAGGTGACAATTCGCCGGATGCGATCGCTGCCGGTTTTCATCGACTCTAAGAGTTTAACAATATCCTCTTGCACAAATTCGAGATCAATCGCCTCGGCTTCGGCTTGAATCGTCCCTGTAGCGGGATAGGCCTGTTGATATAGACGCAACAGATGCAGCAAATCTGTCACATAGGCTGACGCATGACTGATATTCCCGGAGATAAAGTTAATCGGATTATTAATTTCATGGGCCACTCCCGCCACCAATTGCCCCAAACTCGACATTTTTTCCGTTTGCAGTAACTTCGACTGAATATCATGCAATTCAGCTAACGCCAGTTCCAATTCTTGGGCTTGTTTTTGGGCCTGTTCCGCCGTCTGGCAACTTTGCTGATACAGTTGCATTTGCTGACGGGTAATCAAGGCTTGTTCGGCTTCACTTTCGAGTTGATATTGGCTCACAACTGCATCTAAAGCCGGCAGCAATGTGGTTGAGGCGGCTTGTAAAATCGCTTGAATGTTAGGCTGATTTGGGGTAATCTCGGACTCATCGGTCTGCAACAATTGTTGAAGTTGATCGAGATAGTCTCGAACTTGCCGATCAATTTCCCAGGGAGGCTCAAAATACATTTGACGGACGGTTTCCGAGGGATTGCCGGGAAGATGCAGGTTAGCATTTCCCGTTAATAAGCCTTCATGGGATTGTTCCATCAACTCCCGCAAATTAGTCAGTTCTTGGCGAAGTTTCCCTCGTTCTTGTTGATGTTGACTACAGGCCCATCGTAATGAGAGCATGGCAATTCGTTGTGATAACATCCGCTGACGGCCGCTGATGTTCACAATAGCTGCATTGACGGCTTGGGTCGTTTTCCACTGCTCCATATGATGTTTTATCTCGCTCCAACGTTGAGGAGCTATCCCATCTAAACCACTCAGTTTAGGATTCCCCATTATCTTGTTAATCTGAGCGTTATTGTCATTCCCTGACCTAGATGATGAGATGGGATTAACTCAAACAACTCATTCCGTCAAATCTCAGTTCAGTAGGGGCGAAAAAAATCGCCTTACGTACAGCGTCCAATGATGTAGGATTTAATCCACACTTGCAGGAATAATCTCTCTAAGTCCACTATAGCGAACGTCTGAGAGAATTTCTTGTATCAAAGACTACTGTTATTGATGCCGTTTTATCCAGTGCTAAAAATGACAAAAGCCTGAGTCCATCGCTAGAGTTTCCGAGCGATCGCCCACTTGCAAGACAGCCCCTTGTCCCGCTACTATCTCACCAATAATTGAGATTCCCTGCACCGCCTGGCTCAACCCCTCAGCTGCCTCAGGGGCCAGACACAAGACCAACTCAAAATCCTCACCGCCCCATAATAGCCAATCCCGAGCTTGGTCTGAGTCTACCATCTCCAATAACCCGGCTGGAATCGGCAGGCGATCGCCCCACAACCGGGCCTTAACGCCACTTGCACGAGCCAGTTGCAGCACCGCATCAGCCAACCCATCAGAACTATCCATCCCCGCCAACCGCTCAACCCCCAACTGTTTCAGAGGCGCTAATAGGTCTAAACGGGGCAGAGGTCGCTGATGGGCGCAAATGAAGTTTTGACGAATTTCGGGGTCTAAATCGCGCCACTGGCTGCCATTGAGGAGCAATTCTAAGCCCGCCCGTGCTGCTCCGTGGTCTCCGGTGACGGCGATCGCATCCCCCACCTGAGCCTGATGACGATAGATGGGAGTTGTCACCGAGCCAAAGGCCGTAATCGCAATCACAGCCTGATCACACCGACAGACATCTCCCCCCACCAGCGGCGTCGCAAACCGTTCTAAACAGGCGGCGATTCCTCCATACAAGGCCTCAACCCAAGCCACCTCAGTCTCCCGAGGAAGGGCCAAACTGACGGTAATCGCCAAGGGTTCGGCCCCCATCGCCGCCAAATCCGAGAGATTAGCCGCCACCGCTCGCCAACCCGCGTCCTCGGGAGCGGTAGTTTGGGGACTAAAATGAACACCATCGACGAGGGTATCTGAGGTGACAACGAGGGATTGCTGCGGGGGAAACGACAACACCGCTGCATCATCGCCGATAATATCGGGGGGACAAAACCGCTGCAATCGCTGCAACAGCCCCTGTTCCCCCAATTGCCAAATCTGCATCATCTCAGCCATCATGCCAGACTACACCAGTTGGGCCTCGGCGGTGTGATGCTCGATCGCCGCCAAGGGATGAGGATAATGATGCACCGCTTCGATACAGTTGTCTTGGCCGAGAATTACCACCTTCGGCTGATGATGTTGCAGTTCCTCGGCGGAGAACTGAGCATAGGCCATGATAATCAGGCGATCGCCCTTCATTCCCAAACGGGCCGCTGCACCGTTGAGTTCAATCAAGCCTGACTGGGGAGGTGCTGAGATAACATAACTCATCAATCGCTGGCCATTGTTCACATTGACAATTTGCACCTGTTCATAGGGAACAATCCCCACTTCATCGAGGAGGGTGCGATCGATGCTAATGCTCCCCATATAGTCAAGATTTGACCCGGTTAGGGTGCAGTTATGGAGTTTGGCGTACAGGAGCGATCGCTGCATAATAGTGACTCGGTGACTCTGGCTTCAGGCGTGAACAAGCATCGAATGGCCTGAACCCGGTTCCGTTTTCGGGAACTCGAGTCCTGGCCCTACTTCAATTTTACTTGTAAGCTTTGACGCATTCATCAATCAAAGGCTTGACGGCATCTAAATCCTTCCAGCCGAGAATTTCGGTTTCTTTCTTCTCTAAGTTTTTATAGGTACGGAAGAACTCAGCAATCTCGTCGAGACGATGTTTCTCCACATTCTCCAACGAGGTATATTCAGCATAGCGAGGATCTTCGGCGGGAACACAGAGCAGTTTCTCATCGCGATCGCCGCCGTCAATCATTTCTAACATTCCCAGGGGACGAGCCGTAATCACACAGCCGGGGAACGTCGGTTCATCCATCATCACCATCCCATCGAGGGGATCTCCATCATCAGCGAGGGTATTGGGAATAAACCCATAGTCGAAGGGATAGTGAACCGAGGAGAACAAGACGCGATCGAGGGCGAAACAGCCTAAGTCCTTATCAAATTCATACTTGTTCTTACTTCCGCCGGCGATTTCAATCAAGACATTCACCAATCCGGGTTTGGGTTGAGCGGGAATACGCGATAAATCCACAGGTAAGCTCCTAAACTGACTGAGTTGACAACACTGCCCTACGATAGAGTTCTCCACCGTGGCGCAGTAGACAAGACCGAGACTCGGCCGTCAAACCCAATCATTTTAACCCCAAACGGTCTCACCGCTTGGCCGCCAACCGTAGGTTCACCAGTTCGCCGATGCGATCGCCCCCCCCGGAAACCTCCGACGCCGGAATATTCACGGTTCTAGCGGAGTAGACAAAAATCACAAACAGGGGCAACGTCAACGTCAACACCGCAATTAACGTTCCCACCCATTGGGCGAGTCCCGTTCCCGGAGGTTGTTCTAAACGAGCCGATTGGCTATCGGATTCCATAAACACTTGTTATTAACACAGACTTGCAAAGAGCAGATACCAAAACCAGTATCTGAAAACATCCTAGTGAACCTGACGCTTGTCGACTGTTACTGAGCCAACAAAACCGGGGTAAACTCTCGAACCGTCTACGAAACTCAACCCCTAACCTTAACTTAACGTTAAGAGTCGCTAACATTCCGCCGGTGTCTCACCGCGTTTCCCCGTCGCGGGGAAACACCTGCCCAAATTCCCAATTCAGCCCTCAATCAAGGCATCATCAAGGCTTCTGAATCTAGGAATCCGAATCGAGAAAATCAGGAATCACCCATTTCGGGGGTTCACTGAGTTTGCGTCTGCGAGCCGCTTCAGCGATATCGTGCATCTGATCTAAAGAGGTGTTATCAATGAATTTCGTCGCCGAAGCCGCATATTCACGATTTGGGCAGTCATCTCCCAAAACACAGCCATTGACACAGGCTGTCGCACAATCAATTGAGATCTCCATTGTTCCGATAATTTAACGAATGACAAACAGATTTACTATCATTTTTTAGCATACATCTTTTAGCATAGCATCCTGACCCAGTGCTGGGCCATACCAGGATTGTGATTTCGGTCACTGACAGGTTTATCAATAAAGGGCTAACTCTCAACTTAAATCCACAGTACACTTGGATTTAACCTAAATTAAACCTGAATTTAAACCGATGATTTAGCCCTTTTTTAGAAATAAAGAAATTGACTGTTAACGGGTTCTAAACTTGTCCTAAAACTTATCCTAAAACGGTTGAAAGACAGAGCCTTGAACCCGGTCAGAGCCGAGTCAAGAACACCCATCTTCTCACAGCACTAGGCAGCTAAAATCTGAGTGAGAATTGAGTTGATTAGCCCGAGGGCGATCGAACCCAGCAAGGCACTCCAAACACCCCACCGTAAGCGAAAACCGCTTACCAGCCAAGCCGCCAGTCCGAAAATGATTGCATTAATCACAACCATAAACAGCCCTAAGGTGAGGACAACCGCAGGGAATCCCAAAACCACAAAAACCGGTTTCAGGAAAGCATTGAGAACCCCAAAAACCGCCGCCGAAACCAACGCCGTCGTCAGAGTATCCACTTCCACCCCGAGGGGCAGTTTAGAGATAATGAAAAAGCTCACAGACATAATGAGCCAGGTGATGATTAAATCCATCGGATCAACCTCTTGGTGACATCACCCTCCATTAAAGCCAATTTCAGCCCCTTCAGCATCCTTCCAAAGACAGTATTTTCCCCACCCGAGAGAGCGGACAACCACCAGAGTACGCCCCTACGTTACTCCTTCCCCTCTTGGGAGGGGTGCCCGGAGGGCGGGGTGGGTTGTCCAGTCTTCCCTGTTGCCTCTTGCCTTCTTCCCCCTCTTGCCTCTTGCCATCCCCTCCTGGGAGGGGTTAGGGGTGGGTTATGCCTCTTGCCTTCTTCCCCCCTGTTCCCTGTTCCCTATTCCCTGTTCCCTTCCCCCCTAAACATTAAACCGGAACAACAACACATCCCCCTCTTGCACCAGATAATCCTTACCCTCACTGCGGATTTTGCCCGCTTCCTTGGCCGCCGTCATCGAGCCCAAGGCCAACAACTCCTCACAACCAATAGTTTCAGCGCGAATAAAGCCCCGTTCAAAGTCCGTATGAATCACCCCCGCCGCTTGAGGGGCCGTCATGCCAGCGCGAATCGTCCAGGCGCGAGTTTCCTTGGGTCCCGTGGTAAGATACGTCCGCAAGCCCAACAGATCATAACTGGCACGAATCAGGGACTGAAGACCGCCCTCACTGACCCCTAGAGACTCCAAAAAATCTTGACGTTCTTCTTGGGGAAGTTCAATCAACTCCGACTCGACCTGAGCCGAAACGACCACCACCTGGGCCTGTTCCTGGGAGGCCACCTCACGGACTTGTTCAACCCAGGGATTCCCCTCAGCCAAATCATCTTCCGAGACATTGGTGGCGTAAATAATCGGTTTGCGGGTGAGGAGATTGAGGGCCACAATCGCCGCCTCTTCCTCCTCCGTCAGTGAGACACTGCGGGCGGATTTGCCCTCATTGAGTGCCTCAACCAGTTTTTCGAGTACCGTTAGCTCAAAGGCAGCGTCCTTGTCCTTACGAGCCTGTTTGCGGGTGCGATCGATGCGGCGTTCAAGTTGCGATAAATCCGCTAACCCCAACTCCAGATTAATGACTTCAATATCGCGCACTGGGTCAATGGACCCGGACACATGGATAATATCGTCATTCTCAAAACAGCGCACCACATGAACGATCGCATCGACTTCCCGGATATTAGCCAAAAACTGATTTCCCAGGCCTTCCCCCTGACTGGCCCCGGCTACGAGGCCGGCAATATCGACAAACTCCATGCGTGTCGGCACAATCTGCTCAGACTCAGACAGCCGCGCCAACTTGCCAAGACGGTCATCAGGAACCGCCACCACCCCCACATTCGGTTCAATGGTACAAAAGGGGAAGTTTGCCGCTTGGGCTTTGGCATTGGCAACGAGGGCATTAAACAACGTCGATTTTCCCACGTTGGGAAGTCCGACAATTCCGGCTCTGAGCATATTGATGAAAATGGTGTAAGCGTATTGAGCTGAGATCCTTGTGGCTACAAGAGTCGCTTTGCTAGTTTAACCTGAGATTTGCTCTGAGTGTGAATCGATCTGAGTGTGAATCTAATCGAGATTAACGCCCTACCCGGCTGTAAGCGGTTCAAACTCTCTTGAACTCCTTGAATTGGGTTTCCCGTCTGTCCTTTCTTTCCGACTGCATCATGTCCCCTGAATCCCCCTCCCTTTGGCCCTACGTCACTCCTGGAATTGCCGATGACTTGTTTGAGCGACTTCCGGGAATCCCGCTGAGTAAACGGGAAGTGCGTCTGATTTTGCTCTCACAACTGCGCCTGACCCATGATGCCATTCTCTGGGATATTGGCGCGGGTACGGGAACGATTGCCGTTGAGAGCGGTTTACTGTGCCGTCAGGGAAAGATTATAGCCATTGAACGAGATGAGGATGTCGCCGGGTTAATTCGCCGCAATTGCGATCGCTTCGGCGTTGACAACGTCCAAGTCATCGAAGGAAGCGCCCCCGACTGTCTCAAAGCTCTCTCTCCTTACCCCAGCCACGCCTGTATTGAAGGAGGACGAGCGATCGCCGATATTTTGCAGGCCGTCTGGGAGGTATTGCAACCTGGCGGACGCATCGTCGCCACCGCCGGAAACCTCGAAAGCCTCTATCAAATTTCCGAAGCCTTTGCCGGGTTACAAGTTCGTCAGATTGAAGTGGTGCAATCGGCGGTGAACCGGCTTGAAACCCGAGGGACACATCAGGTTTTGGCGGCGGTTAGCCCCATTTTTGTCCTCAGTGGTGAGAAAATCGGCTGATGGCGGTCTTTATCCCGGCTGAAGACCCGGTCAAAACCTTCTCGCTAGCCTCTGGTTTAAGATACAGTTAAGCCTAGGATAATGAAATAAAGGTAATAGAAACAACGGTCGTTTCAACGGTCTCGTCCTGGGTTTAGCCTGTTCCCCATGTTTCTGTGTTTAGCCATTCAACACGTTAGTTCAAATACGATTTTAATATTATGTCTTGGTCTCGGCTCGTTAGCGGCATTGTTGCCATTATTGTGGCCTTAGTTGCCACCATTCTCGGCGGATGGTCTTTTGTCTTATTTTTTGCCGTAATTGCCTTTTTAGGGCAGCGGGAGTATTTTCAGCTAGTTCGAGCCAAGGGTCTGATTCCGGCCGCGAAAACCACCTTCGTTCTCTCTCAAGTGTTACTTTTAACCGCAGCGATCGCCCCGGAGCTGGTTAACGTCCTGTTTCCTCTCTTGGGAGCGGTGATTTGTGCCTATCTCCTCTTTCAGCCGAAACTGGCTTCGATTGCCGATATCTCCACCTCGATTTTAGGTCTGTTCTACGGAGGACTATTGCCCAGTTATTGGATTCGCATTCGTCTCGAACTCAGTGAACTGGCCTTTCCCCAGGCGGCCATTCCTCTGCCAGATACGGGTGTTACCATTGCCAGTGGTGCGCCTCTGTGGGGACTGGGCTGGACGGTTCCCCCTTGGACGGCGACGACCCCAGCCCCTTGGTTGTCACAAGGGTTTTGTATTACAGTATTGGCCTTTCTCTGTATTTGGGCCGCAGATATTGGCGCCTATTTTTTTGGTAAAACCTTCGGTCGCACTCGCTTATCGGCAGTAAGTCCCAAAAAAACCGTTGAAGGAGCCGTTTTTGGCATTGGCGGGAGTACCGCTGTGGGTATGATCGGGGCGCAGCTTCTGAGTTGGCACTATTGGCTCTGGACGGGAGCGGCGATCGGGCTAATAATCGGCTTAGGGAGTCTGATGGGTGACTTAACCGAATCGATGATGAAACGCGATGCTGGGGTCAAAGATTCTGGACAACTCATCCCTGGCCATGGGGGGATTCTCGATCGCACTGACAGCTATATTTTCACCGCGCCGCTGGTCTATTACTTTGTTACCCTACTGTTGCCTTTGCTAAACTAGCCATTTCCCTGGCCATCTATCACTACAATCTGTTTCTTTGTGACTCATTTATTTTTATTGATTCCCCCAATCTGCATCGACGCAATCCCCGATCGCATCCTTCTCGACCTGAGTGAGCGGAGGTAACTATGGCGGCTGGCCCCTTAAACCCGGTAAACCCACCCAATCTTGGACAACTGGCTCAGTTATCTCTCGATCGCATGGCCGATGCGGTACTGCTGAGTGATCTCAATGGGGAGATCTTTTACGCCAATGATGCAGCCTGTCGTCTGCTGGGTTGCGATCGCCCTGAGCTACTGAACAGCCACCTGTGGCACATAGATTGTGCTTTGACTCAAGAGGATTGGCCCCACTATCTTGAGCGCCTACGTCAACAAGAAGTCCTGGAACATGAAGCCCTCTATCGCTGCGCTAATCAAGACTCGATTGAGGTTGAAGTCACCACCAGTTATCTAGTTGCTGACGAGAGCGCCTATCACTGTACCGTCTTTCGCTATCTATCGGAACGAGCCTCCATTGCCCGGGAAGTTCAACGGGCTAAAGACCAACTACGAGCGGTTCTCGATGCTGTGCCGGGGTTGGTGTCTTGGATTAGTCAGGATGGGCATTATTTAGGTGTGAATCGTCATCTTGCCGCGAGTTATAATATGCCCCCGGATGCCTTTGTTGGGAAAGAATTAGGATTTTTGAAAAATAGCCCTGAATTTGTGGATTTTGTCAAGGACTTTTTGGACGGAAGCGTTGATTATCATACCCAATTAGTTGAAGAGAATGTTCGAGGACAACCTCGTTATTACATTACCGCCGCCCAAAAATATGACCAAGGACGAGCCACTGTCGTCGTCGGCATTGATGTCAGCGATCGCAAACGCTCGGAAGAAGCCCTACAACGCAGTGAAGCTCGACTTTTAGAAAAAACCCAACAACTCGAAGAAGCTCTACGAGAACGGCAACGAGCAGAAAGTCAGTTAGTACAATCCGAGAAAATGTATGCCCTCGGGCAAATGGTGGCAGGGATGGCCCATGAAATTAATAATCCCATTAATTTCATTTACGGGAACCTCGCCTATACCGATAACTATGTGCGAGACTTACTTGAGTTGATGAGGATGTATCAAGAAGAAATTCCGGAAACACCGCCTAAAATTGCTGCCGAAATTGAAGCCGTTGACTTAGATTTTATTACCGCCGATCTGCCCAAGATCGTCGATTCTATGAAACTAGGGGCAGAACGAATCCTGAAACTGGTGTTATCGTTACGGAACTTTTCTCGACTCGACGAAGCCCAGTTTAAACAAGCCAACGTTCAAGAGGGAATTGAAAGCGCTTTAGCGATTCTCAATCATCGTATTCAGGGTAAAATTGACCTGATTAAACAGTATGAACCTCTCCCTAAAATTTATGGCTATCCCGCTCAACTTAATCAAGTCTGGATGAACTTACTCTGCAATGCGATCGATGCCGCTCTCGATCCGGGGCTGCGAGATGGAAGTCGTGATGAGGCTAAACCGCAAATC
Organism: Phormidium sp. OSCR; assembly: GCA_001314905.1. Taxonomy (GTDB): domain Bacteria; phylum Cyanobacteriota; class Cyanobacteriia; order Cyanobacteriales; family Geitlerinemataceae; genus Sodalinema. Next base: position 47,148 of record LJZT01000013.1, on the reverse strand, counting down.
GTCGTTCGGACCAAAGTCCTCAAGGGCGATCGCATTCTCGTGGCCATTCGCGACAACGGACGGGGCATTGAACCGGGCCTGCAAGCTAAAATCTTCGATCCCTTCTTCACCACCAAACCAGTCGGGACGGGTACAGGCCTGGGGTTATCGATTTGCTACCAAATCATCCAAACCCACAATGGCCGGATTCGGGTCATTTCCCGAGATCCCCAGAATCCCAACGGCGAATGGGAAACCGGAACCGAGTTCCTCGTCGAGTTGCCCATTGGTTCCTCCCAAGATGACGCGCCAAAATGACCAGAGGGTGTAGAATCAAACGGTCAACGACTCATTCAGCCATAGTTCAGCCATAGTTCAGCCATAGGTTACTTGAATGTCCCAACCGCGCAAACTTTACGAAGGTAAAGCCAAAATTCTCTACAGTACAGACGATCCCGAAATTCTCCTGTCTGAATTTAAAGATGACGCAACAGCGTTCAATGCCGCCAAACGAGGGCAGATCGCCCGTAAAGGAGAAATCAACTGTACAATCTCAACCCGCCTGTTTCAACAACTCGAAACCTTGGGGGTTCCCACCCATTGGATTGAGACCCCGCAGCCGACGCAAATGCGCGTCAAGCGCGTGCAAATTATTCCCTTAGAAGTCGTAGTGCGCAACCTGGCCGCCGGAAGCCTCTGTCGGCAAACTGGCTTAAGCCTGGGAACACCGATTACCCCGCCTCTGGTGGAGTTTTTCTATAAAAATGATGAGCTAGGCGATCCGCTCCTGACAGACGATCGCCTACGTCTATTGAATCTAGCTACTCCTGAGGAGATTGAGCAACTACGAGAGATGGCCCTAACCATTAATGCACATCTGCAAACTGTCCTCACTCGTTGTCAAATTACCCTCGTCGATTTCAAACTAGAGTTTGGTAAACTCGCCGATGGCACTCTCGTCTTAGCCGATGAGATTAGCCCCGATACCTGTCGCCTTTGGGATTGTCTTGAAGACGATCCTCAACGGCGTGTATTGGACAAAGATCGCTTTCGGCAAGATCTCGGCCATGTTGAAGATGCTTACGAACAAGTTTTAACACGCATCCTTGAGCAGGTGTAACGAGCAGGTGTAACGAGAAGCGACACCCTAAAAAGACAGACAAAATAAGACGCTATTAGTCATCTAAAAGCTCTTAAAGTAAAGGTTTTCTCGCCAAGAGTTTTCTTTATTGTACTGTCTGAAGTCAGCCTAAATTGGGCTGATCTCGATTTGGGTATCCGATGATGGCACGGGTGAATGATGCGTTATTTGGTGTGTGGAGGTTGAAACGTGATTGTGGATAATTCTAAATGGTCTTCTCTGACGCTGTTATCAGTGGCTATGGCTTTGAGCCTGGGGGAAGCGGGGCTGGCCCTGGACAGCCAACAGATGCAAAAATCCCTGGAGGAGCGGACTCCAGACTCCTTGAAGCTTAAGGAAATTTCGTCGAATCCGCAGCCGGCGGCGATCGCCTCAGAGGAAGACGTCTCAGAGGAGGACGCCTCAGAGGAAGACGTCTCAGAGGAGGACGTCTCAGAGGAAGACGCCTCAGAGGAGTTAAGCTCAATGGCTCCATTGTCCGAGTCAACGTTCCCGGCTGAGGTGGGTAGCTCCTGGCCGACGCTATCAGCCCCGGAAACTCTCGACTTACCGGAGTTGGATTATCCCGCCTCGGAACCATTGGCCTCGGAAATAACAGAAGTCCCCGAGACCCCAGCAACAGCCGAGATACCGGAGATCTCTCAGACAACCGACGCACCCGAGCCGACTCCCGAAGACGCGCCACGGCTGGCCCAAGAGAGTTCTGAGCAACCCCAAGTCTTAGTCTCAGAAGTGTTAGTGCGGCAAACCGATGGCCGACCCCTGGACTTAGAGCTGCAAAATGAAGTCTATGACAGCATCCGCACCCAACCGGGACGGACGACCACCAGTCGCCAACTGCAAGATGATGTCAATGCGATCTATGCAACGGGGTTTTTTGGCCGCGTCGAACCCCTCGCCGAAGAAACCCCGTTGGGGGTGCGAATTATTTTCGAGGTCTTGCCGAACCCCACCCTCAATCGAGTGGCGGTGCAGAATAATCAAGTTCTCAGCCAAGAGCGCGTTGATGACATTTTCGGCGACCAGTATGGGAGTATTCTGAATCTGCGTGACTTCCAGGAGGGAGTCGAAGCGGTGAATCGTTGGTATCAGAGCAATGGCTATGTTTTGGCACAAGTGCTAGACCCGCCGCCGCTCCCCGAAACCGGTCCGGTGACCCCTCCCCCGGTTTCGGCCGATGGGGTGGTGACGCTAGATGTGGCCGAGGGAGTCATTGAAGATATTGAAGTTCGTTTTCTCAGTGAAGACGGTCAGGCGGTCGATGAAGAGGGACAGCCGATTGAGGGACGCACCCGACCCTTTATTGTCACCCGCGAAATGCAATCTCAGCCGGGGGACGTCTTCAACCGCGATCGCATCCAAAATGATTTACAGCGAGTGTTTGGCTTAGGGCTATTTGATGACATTAACCTCAGTGTTGAACCCGGAGAAAATCCTCGTCAAGCGGTGGTGGTGATTAATGCCATTGAGGGGAGTTTCGGGTCCGTGGCCGCTGGGGGCGGCTTCAGTTCCGTGGGGGGCTTCTTCGGCACCGCTAGTTATCAGGAACAGAACTTTGGCGGTAATAACCAAACCCTCGGGGCTGAAGTGCAACTGGGAACCCGAGGCTTGTTTTTTGATGTGAACTTTACCGATCCCTGGATTGGTGGCGATCCCTTCCGAACCGCTTATAACGTCAATCTGTTCCGGCGGAGATCGATTTCCTTGGTGTATGACAGTGGTGACGATCAGCCGGAAGTGGAATTACCCAACGGCGATCGCCCCCGCATCGACCGTCTCGGTGGCGGCGTGACCTTCACCCGTCCCCTCACCCGAGATGTCTTTGATAACCGACAAGCCTGGACCGCCTCGTTGGGATTGCAAGTGCAAGAAGTGACCATTCGCGATTCCGACGGCGATCGCAGCCCCCAAGATGAGCTGGGCAACTTGCTCGCGGCCAATGAAGACGGTACCGACTTTATGGCCAGCGTGCGCCTCGGGTTAGCGCGCGATCGCCGTAATAATCTCCTCGACCCCACACGGGGCGATCGGGTCAGTGTCAGTACCGAACAAGTCCTCCCCTTCGATGACAACGTCTCCTTTAACCGGCTACGGGGCAGCTATAGTTACTACCTCCCGGTGGACTTCCTCGATCTCGAAGGCTCCCAGGCCCTAGCCTTTAACGTGCAAGCAGGAACCATCATCGGGGATATGCCCCCCTATGAAGCCTTCGTCCTCGGCGGTGTGAACTCGGTTCGTGGCTATTCCGAAGGCGCTCTGGGGGCGGGTCGGTCCTTCCTACAAGCTACAGCCGAATATCGCTTCCCGATCTTTGCCATTGTCGGCGGGGTAGCCTTCCTAGATGTGGGAACTGACCTGGGTACCGCTGGAGATGTCCCCGGCAACCCGGCTGACGTTCGGGATAAACCCGGAAGTGGTTTAGGCTATGGCTTGGGACTACGCATCCAATCCCCCATTGGCCCGATTCGAGTCGATTTTGCCATCAACGACGAGGGGGAAAATCGCTTTCACTTCGGCATTGGCCAGCGCTTCTAAGTGAGTTTTTCTCCGTCATTGTTTATCTCCTCTCAATGGTTCTCGTCTCATGTCTGTCTCTTCCTCGACTCCCTTATCCTCCCGCTGTGACTTGACTCAGGGGGGACGGACCCTACGGCGATCGCTCCGGTGTCAGGGCATTGGCCTGCATTCGGGGCAAAAGAGCGAGGTTCAGTTGCATCCCCTTGCCCCCGGCCAGGGACGGCGGCTGCAACGACGAGATCTCCCTGGAAGCGACCCCCTGAGACTTTCTCCAGAGGTGGTGCAACCGAGTCCCCTCTGTACCCAACTGGCTCAAGGAGAGGTCAGCGCCCAAACCGTCGAACATTTACTGGCGGCCCTAGCCGCCCGAGGTATTACTGACGTACTGATTGACCTCGATGGTCCAGAAGTGCCGATTCTCGATGGCTCCGCCCGAGATTGGATCGAGGCGATCGATGCCGTCGGAGTCACTCCCGGTCATTGCCCTGAGGCGGTTCCGACTCCTCTGGCTGAACCCATCTGGATTCAGGATGGGGAGGCCTTCGTCGCCGCCCTGCCGGCTCCCCAGTTGCGCTTGAGTTATGGCATTGACTTCGCCGCCGCCGCCATCGGCCAACAATGGCACACCTGGACCCCGGTAAGGGAGGACTTTGCCCAGGAGATTGCCCCAGCTCGTACCTTTGGACTAGCCCATGAGGTAGAATCTTTACGGAGCCGGGGACTCATTCGGGGTGGATGTTTAGACAATGCTCTCGTTTGTGACGGTGATCATTGGCTCAATCCTCCCTTGCGATTTGCAAATGAACCAGTGCGTCATAAAATCTTAGACTTAGTAGGAGATCTGAGCTTACTGGGTCGCATTCCAGTGGCTCATATTCTTGCTTATAAAGCGAGCCATCGCCTGCATGGTCGCTTAGCTCAATGCCTGCGATCGCGCGGGTACGCATAAGCCAGTTTTAGGGGATCCTCAGGGCAAGCCGCAGGCAACGCCGAGCCGGATCTTCGTTAGCCGCAGTACTTGAAGCCAATTATGTCCATACTTATTGACGCCAACACGAACAACGCCCAACATACGGAAACGGAACCGGTCTCACCCCCAGCCACGATGCTGAGTGTTGACGAGATTCATCGTCTCTTGCCCCACCGTTACCCCTTTGCTTTGGTCGATCGCATTATTGAATATGTCCCGCAAAAACGGGCCGTGGGCATCAAAAATGTCACCGTGAATGAACCCCATTTTCAGGGCCATTTCCCCGGAAAGCCGATTATGCCTGGAGTCTTGATTGTCGAGGCCATGGCTCAAGTCGGCGGGGTAGTCTTAACCCAAATGCACGAAATGGAGGAAGGCTTATTCACCTTCGCCGGTATTGATAATGTCCGTTTCCGTCGCCCGGTGGTGCCTGGGGATCAACTGGTGATGACCGTTGATCTCCTCTGGACAAAACGCCGCCGCTTCGGGAAAATGTACGGTCGCGCTGAAGTGGATGGACAGTTGGTTAGCGAAGGGGAACTGATGTTTTCTCTGATGGTCGAATAACAAGGGTCAGATCACGGACTCTCCCGAACTTGTACAACCGCGCCACCGGACGCGGCACAGGGATAACCGCCAACCCCTTGAGGCGGCCGTTTCCGCCCGCCAACCGATCAACTCGAGACATGATTCATCCAACTGCTGTCATTCATCCCCAGGCCCAACTTCACCCGAGTGTTCGTGTTGGGGCCTATGCTGTTATCGGCCAACAGGTCACTATCGGACGAGATACCACCATTGAAGCCCATGTGGTCATTGATGGGGCCACTCGCATCGGTGAGCGCAATCATATTTTTCCCGGCGCGGCTATTGGCCTAGAACCCCAAGATCTCAAATATGAGGGAGCCGTCAGTGGGGTGTCAATCGGCAATGATAACCGGATTCGCGAATATGTGACCATTAACCGCGCCACTCAGGGGGGGGAAATGACCTGCATTGGCGATAATAATCTGTTGATGGCCTATGTTCATGTAGCTCACAACTGCACCATTGGTAATGGGGTGGTGATTACCAATGCGGTGGAGTTGGCGGGTCATGTCTGTGTTGAGTCCAATGCTCGTATTGGCGGGGTGGTGGGGGTTCATCAGTTTGTCCATATCGGCGAGTTATCCATGGTGGGGGGCATGAGTCGGATTGACCGCGATGTTCCCCCCTATATGCTCGTTGAAGGGAATCCTAGCCGGGTGCGAGCTTTGAATCAGGTGGGCTTAAAACGGGCGGGGTTGATGGAGATTGATGAGGGAGAAGCGTTTCAGGTCTTGAAAAAGGCCTTTCGCCTCCTCTATCGCTCGGATCTGAGCTTGGAGATCGCTCTCGATCGCCTGAAGTTATTACCTGAAACTCCCCAGGTACAACATTTACAGCATTTTCTACAGGCCTCCCGTCAGCCGGAACGACGAGGCCCCATTAGTGGCCAGCGTCGCAGTCGGGGTGAGTCCTCGTGAGTCGGCGCATTTTTGTCAGTACGGGGGAAGTGTCGGGAGATTTACAGGGGGCGTTATTGATTGAGGCTCTCTATCGTCAGGCCCGTCAGCAGGAGATTCCTTTGGAGATTTTGGCCTTGGGAGGCGATCGCATGGCGGCGGCTGGGGCGACCCTGCTGGCTCATACCAGTGGCATTGGCTCGGTGGGTCTGTTGGAGTCTCTACCGTTCCTGCTGCCGACGCTACGGGTGCAACGACAGGCCCTCAAGGCCTTGCGATCGCAGCCCCCGGACTTGGTGGTGTTGATTGATTATATGGGACCCAATCTGGGCTTGGGCAATGCGATTAAACGGGAGTTTCCCCAGGTTCCCATTGTCTACTATATTGCCCCTCAGACTTGGGTCTGGTCGCCGAGCGATCGCGATGCCTTGCGTTTGGTGTCTCTGTGCGATCGCCTCTTGGCCATTTTCCCGCAAGAAGCCCACTATTTTCGCGAGCGTGGCGCCAATGTCACCTGGGTGGGTCATCCCCTCGTCGATCGCCTGGCCCAAGCTCCTGACCGCCACAGCGCCCGTCAAGCCTTGAATCTCAAGGATGACGACATCGTGATTGCTCTGTTGCCGGCCTCACGTCACCAAGAACTGAAATATCTGGTTCCCCCCATTTTTGCCGCCGCCCGAGAGCTTCAGCAAAAATTGCCTCAGGCTAAGTTTTGGATTCCTCTATCCCTCGATATCTACCGCGAGGCCTTACACGATGCTCTCAATACTGCTGGAGTGCGAGCCGAAATCACCGGCGATCGCCGTCTGGAGCGTCTAGCAGCGGCTGATTTAGCCATTAGTAAGTCGGGGACTGTTAACCTAGAACTGGCCCTGCTCAACGTGCCACAGATCGCGGTCTATGCCGTTCATCCCCTCACCGCTGGTTTTGCACGTCGGGTTTTGGATTTTAAGATCGAGTTCATGTCACCCCCCAACTTAGTGACCATGACGGCGATTATCCCCGAACTGATGCAAGAAGCGGTCACGTCGGAAAATATTGTCCGAGAAGCCTTAAGTCTCCTGTTTGACCGTCAGCGGCGAGACACCATGCAGCAGCAATATGCTCAGATGCGGCAACAGATTGGTGACGTGGGGGTCTGCGATCGCGCCGCTAGGGAAATTTTAGCCCTCCTCGGGGAACCCTAGGGACGTTCCCCATGGCGCTCAAACCACTCAGGCTAATCTGGAAAAGCTCCTTAGCCTTATGTAGTGTAAAAAGGAGCAAACCCGTCAAGACCCCGACAACCGACAACCCTGACTCCGTATCAACGTTTTATGAAAGACTCAGCTCAAAAAAATCGTTCTCTTGGTCTCCTAGCCGGACTGGCCATTGTTATCGTCCTCGGCGGCGCGGCTGTCACCTGGTTTCAGCGAAGTGGCGTTGAGGAGATCCCAGACCCTCCCTCAGATATCTCAGAACCCGCCAACGGGGGCAATGTTGCCCAAACGACCCTCCCAGAAATCTATCTGCTTCAGGATACTGGCACTGACTTTGAACTGTCGGCGATGCCCATCACGGTTGATGAAACCGACAATGTTCTCAGCAGCAATGACCCTGAGCTGATGTTAACGGAAGCCTTCCGCCAACTGTTGGCCATGTCCGACTCGTCCCCGGCCCTGACAGCTATTCCCCCTGAGACGCAGCTCAATGACTTAGAAGTCACCGATAGCGGTGTTCGGGTGGATCTCTCGGCGGAATTTACCCGTGGCGGTGGCTCCGCGTCTATGATCGGGCGGCTCGATCAAGTGGTCTATACGGCCACCAGTCTCGATCCCGAGGCTGAGGTTTGGCTCTCGGTTGAGGGAGAACCCCTCGAACTCCTCGGCGGTGAAGGCTTGGAAGTTCCCCAACCGGTGAGCCGGGACGATTTGTAAGTCGTCAACAGTGGACAATTGAATATAGACAATTAAAAACCAGGCAATCCTTGAATTGCCTGGTTTTTAGACGTTAAAAACGTCTTGACTTATCTGTCAATTACGACAAATATCTAACGCGCTCAGCTACTGCATGACCACTTCAGGTTCAACTTCAGGTTCCGCCGGCACCTCAGGAACCCCATCGAGTTCCGTGGCTTGGCCGCCATTGAGGGACGAGAGATCCAAATTGCCATAATAGGCATCGAAAATTAGCTGTTTGAGGTCTGTAATCAAGGGATAGCGGGGATTCGAGACCGTACATTGGTCATCAAAGGCGCGATCGGCCACTTGATCCACCTGAACCTTAAACTGAGCTTCATCGAGTTGAATCAGGTCTTTCATGGCGCTGGGGATGCCCACTTCTTGCTTGAGACGTTCAACCGCCTGAATCAGACGCACAATTTTCTCATCTTCCGTCTCACCGCCGAGTTGCAGGTGATCGGCGATGCGAGCGTAGCGCCATTTGGCATTGGGATACTTGTACTGAGAGAACGTGGCCTGTTTAAAGGGCGCATTGGTGGCGTTGTAGCGAATGATATGAGAAATCATCACTGCATTGGCCAAACCATGAGGAATATGGAACGTCGCCCCGAGTTGGTGAGCGATGGAGTGACAGATTCCCAGGAAGCCATTGGCGAAGGCCATCCCTGCCATCGTGGCGGCGTAGTGCATTTTCTCCCGGGCCTTGGGATTGGCGGCCCCTTGGTGATAGGAATCGGGGAGATACTTAAAGATCAGCCGAATCGCTTCTAAGGCTAAGCCGTTGGTGTATTCTGAGGCCAACACCGACACATAGGCTTCGAGGGCATGGGTTAGGGCATCGACGCCGCCGAAAGCGGTGAGGCTTTTGGGCATATTCAACACCAACTCGGGATCGACGATCGCCATCGTGGGAGTCAGTGCGTAATCGGCCAGGGGATACTTGATATCGTTGCGGCGATCGGTCACCACGGCGAAGGGGGTCACTTCTGAGCCGGTTCCCGAGGTGGTTGGAATAGCGACCAACACCGCTTTCTCGCCCAACTCAGGTAAATCATAGACCCGTTTGCGGATATCCATAAACCGCATCGCTAAGCCTTCAAACTCGATTTCAGGATGCTCATACATCAGCCACATGATTTTAGCGGCATCCATGGGGGAGCCACCGCCGAGGGCGATAATGACATCGGGTTGAAAGTTGTTCATCACGGCCAGGCCCCGATTCACGGTTTCGAGGGAGGGATCGGGTTCGACTTCTGAGAAGATCGTGTATTTAAGGCCAATATCCTCAAGGACGGTTTCGACCGCCGTCGTCATCCCCAGATCGTAGAGGGGTTTGTCGGTGACAATCAAGGCTCGTTGTTTGCCGGCCAGTTCCCGCAGGGCCACGGGTAGAGAGCCATATTTAAAATAGACTTTGGGAGGAATCCGGAACCACAACATATTCTCCCGTCGTTCGGCCACGGTTTTGACGTTGAGCAGGTGATGGGGTTCGACGTTTTCACTGATGGAGTTGCCCCCCCAGGTGCCGCAGCCGAGGGTGAGGGAGGGATCGAGGCGGAAGTTATAGAGGTCGCCGATGGCTCCTTGAGAGGAGGGGGTATTGATGAGGACTCGCGCCGTCTGCATTTTGTCCTCGAATTGTTTGATATGGTCAAATTCCGAGGGTTTGATGTAGAGAACGGCGGTATGTCCCCGTCCACCAAATTCGACGAGGGCTTCGGCTTTATCGACGGCTTCGTCAAAGTCGCTGGCGCGATACATGGCCAGGACTGGGGAGAGTTTTTCGTAGGCGAAGGGTTCGTCGGTACTGATGTCACTGACTTCGCTGATGAGAACGCGGGTGTTCTCGGGAATGGTGATGTCGGCTAATTCGGCGATGGTTTCGACGGATTGGCCGACAATGTTGGCGTTGAGGCGTCCGTTGTTGATGAGGAGTTTGCCGAGGCGGCAGCCTTCTTCGGGACTGAGGAGATAGGCGCCGCGATCGATAAATTCTTGACGCACTTCGTCATAGACATCATCGAGGACGACGACGGATTGCTCACTGGCGCAAATCATGCCATTGTCGAAGGTTTTACTGAGCAAAATCGACGACACGGCCATTTTGATGTGAGCGCTGGAGTCGATGAGGGCCGGGGTATTGCCGGCACCAACCCCCAGGGAGGGATTACCCGAGGAGTAGGCCGCTTTCACCATTCCCGGGCCGCCGGTGGCCAGGATCAGTTTGACATCCTGGTGCTGCATCAGGGCTTGGGAGAGGGGGACTGTTGGTTCGTCAATCCAGCCGATGATGTTTTCCGGTGCGCCGGCGGCGACGGCGGCATCGCGGACGATTTTGGCGGCTTCGATGGTACAGCGTTTGGCCCGAGGGTGAGGCGAAAAGATAATCGCGTTACGGGTTTTTAGGGTGATTAGGGCTTTGAAAACTGCTGTTGAGGTGGGGTTAGTTGTGGGAACAATCCCAGCTAAGATACCAACGGGTTCGGCAATGCGTTGAATGCCGAATGATTTATCTTCTTCGATAATGCCGCAGGTTTTTTCGGCTTTGTATTTGTTGTAGATGATTTCTGAAGCAAAGTGGTTTTTGATCACTTTGTCTTCGGTGACGCCCATGCCGGTTTCTTCCACGGCGAGTTTTGCCAAGGGAATGCGAGCCGCGTTGGCAGCTAGAGCGGCTTTTTTAAAAATGACATCCACTTGCTCTTGGCTAAAGCTCGCATAGGCCTCTTGGGCGGCTTTGACGTTGGCAATATGGGCTTCGAGTTGTTCGAGGTTTGTGACAAGCTCAGTCATGATTGGCATTTCCTTGGTGAGCAACAAAATAAATCGTAGGATATCGACAGTGACTCAAGTTGAGACGGGTTCACAGACTCCCTAATTGAATTGACGAGAACCCGATGGGTTGAGTTGAATTTGTGGCCGATGATTGTGGCCAAGTTTCCATCGGGGATGTCTCGGTAGAACACTGGGTTCAATAGGATCGATTCAATTGACTCGATGTTGAGTCACTGTGTTGAGGTTAACCTACTTTTTAAACCCTCGGCTTTATGTTAAGACCGAGTAATCTTAAAAGAGTCAAAAAATGTTTCGGCTTCGGGAAAGTCGATGTCTCCGTCTTGTGCGCCAACTAGCAGTTGGTAGAGAACGGCATCTTCAGCATCGGCGATCATCATTAGTTTAAAGCGAATTCCTTCAGGATTTCGCATGATAATAGAGCGGGCGGGAAGTCCTTCAATGCTGATGGTTTCTTCGCTTTCAATTTCTGAGTTGGTACTCGCGGCGGCGTTATCTCGCCCACCATCTAGGCCTTGTTCGACATCAAAGCTTTCACCTTCGGGTAGGGGAATTGGGTTGGCGCCGCTCATGTAGGCTCGTCCTTGGCTCCCATCTTCGTAAATGGCTAGTGAGAGTTCAATTTCCTGATTCTCACTGACGGAGATGGTTTCGTTCTGTTCGAGGGGTTCTTGGGGAAATTTGATTTGATAGCGTCCATCGGGGGGTTCGTAGGTGAACCAGTCCCCAGTATTCGTTTCAGAGGTCGTGCTCCCGTCTGAGGTGTCCTCGGAGGTTGGGGATGTGTCAGCGGTTGAATTGTCTGCTGGGGTTTCTGTGGTCTCGGACGTGGACGTTTCTTCGTTGGTTGTATCGTCACCGCTACAGCCGACCAGGGCCAGGGGAACGGTGAGAGCCAGTAATAGGGCAAAAAATTTCGAGGTCATAGTGAGCCTATTGAGCTTTTGATGTCTATGGTAACGCGATTAGATTGGTCACTCATCATTCAAAGGACTGATTTCAAGTTTTTCATGGAATTGCGATCGCAACGGTTAACTAGGATGCAGAAGTGATCCTCACCGCTTATTTAGGTCACTTTAGGCTATTTTTTTAGATTCTTTTAAGGTTTAAGAGGGGGATAGTTCAGCTCTCGGCTCGTCTTGGCTTGAATGAGGTTAAGCCTTGGGGTTAAAAATCGATGGTAATCCCCCAACTTTCAAAGTCTTGTGCGTGGCGAATGAGTTGTTTTTGTAGGGTTCCGTTGAGCCAAAAAATGACGGGACAGGGAAAACGCTGACGAAACATCTCCCGCATTTGATTCAGGGATTCGAGGACGACGAGGGGCTGCTGTAGGCGATCGAGACCTAGGATCATCAGGGCCTGGGGGGGGTCAATGACGAGTTGTTGGGAGATGATGGAGTAGGGATGGTCGCTGTGGGGGGGAAGGACAATCTCTTGTAGGGGAACTGAGGTGATCTGATGGAGGTTTTCGATGAGGCGATCGCGCCGGGAGCGGGCGTCACAGCGGGCAAAAATCGGCTCAAACTGTCCTTGGCCGGACTCGATCGCCCAGGCTAACTGGTGCAGGGTATCGTCGGTCTGAGGGATAGGCTGGCTGTTGAGGAGAAGGGGCTGCATTCGTTTAATGGCTCAGGTTAATGGCTCAGGTTAATCTCGGTTCGCTGGTCTCGATTGGAGGAGAATTGTCGCTGACAGTTGCGGAACTCCCTAGGCTCATGCTGTAGTTGAGGGAATCAGCCGTTGAGACAGTGGTGAAACTGGCCGATGACAGTTTATGTCTTTTGGGAATCTATGCCCGTCTCCGGTCGGGTCAAGCTGTTGCCCTTAATCCCTCAACTGACCTGGATGAAGGTTAATGGTGAAGGTTAATGGTGAAGGGTAATGGTGAACGATCGCGAAGATATACCTATGATGCCGTTTTCTCATGGCTAAGGGTCAACTGTCAACGGTCAACGGTCAACGGTCAACGGTCAACCGGCTACGGCTAGATCTGCGCGTCCTCTATTGCCCCGTACTGTTATGATTTCATCGTCCCGTTCATCTATTGAATCCTCTTGGGAAACCCAAGCTGAACTCGATTTACTCGAAACGGTGTTATTTGGGGAGGATGTCACCTACCCCTGGAATCCCGGTGAGTGTGAAGATCTCGATGACACTCCGGCGTTTTGCGATCCCCTCAAGGTGGATGATTTGAATTTAGGCGATCGCTCGCCGATTTTTTTTGCTCAACTTGATAGTTGCATGATTTACGCACAACTGTGTGAGCGGTTTGCGTCTCAAGTCCCGGACTCTCTCCTGCAACGGCTCTACAATCTGGCTAAGCACAGCAGCCGTCGAGAGATCTCCCACCTCGCTCGACTTGTGGCTTGTGTTCAGCCTCTGCTTCCTGACTGGACTCAAGAAGGATTACAGGAGTTAGCGGGGCCTCTGGCTGAGGGGGGTGATGGTGAACTCCCTGATTGTTCGTTGGCTCATTCCTGGGAGCAACTGTCAAGTTTAGACCAAGCTCGTTTGAGTTTGGCGATCGCCCACTTCACGCTACAACAGCTACTCGTTAAAATTTAAGAAGATTTAAGGTTTACGGATGAGTCGGGCCGGCGAATCCTGACCCCCCCGACTCACATCACTGCATCTTTGCCAAAACCATTATGACTGAACTCCCTCCCCTAACCCGCCAAACGATTTGGGCCATCCTCAATAAAGAGTTGGACAATGAGACCGTTAACCGCTTGGTTTGGCATTATTTAGGCTATCGCTATGATCCGCAACAGCAACAGTGGCAGACGGATCAGGTTGCCGAAGACTGGCGAGAGACGTATCCTGAGCCGCCGGACTTTATTGAACATCGTCCCCCCAATGTCAAACTCACTCGTTCAATTCCCAAGCCGAACAAACAACTCCTCAAGGAAAAGTTGGGGTTTAAAGGCTATAAGATTGGTGAATTTTCACCCCTCGAAACTCGGCGAGCTACGATGGCGAACTGGCTGCTCAATTACATGGTAGAACACGAGATTGAGATAGATAGCAAAAATTGGTCTGAATAGGACAAAAAAACTTGGGAAAAGAAGGCAAGAGGCATAACCCACCCCTAACCCCTCCCAAGAGGGGATGGCAAGAGGCAAGAGGTAACCCACCCCTAACCCCTCCCAGGAGGGGAGAACCCACCCCTGCCCCTCCCAAGAGGGGAAAGAGGTAGGAGATTCTCTTCCAACTCAGAGTATCCTTGCTGAGTGTCCTAAGGCAATCGAAGATTGCTATAGTTTTCGTTGTCTCTTCTCTAGTTTCTCTGACTCCTCTCTCGTTCTCTCTCGTTCCTTGGCTTCAGCCAAGGAATGCTCAACAGGCGGCTCTGCCTCCCTCTCAGGCGGCAGAGCCGCCGAGAGTGCGTGTCACGGCTTCAGCCATGACACGAGATGTTGGGAGATGTTGGGAGATGTTGGGAGATGTTGGGGAAATAAGATTGTCCCGGTTACTGGTTCAGGTTTACATTTTCAGATCTACATTTTTAGACCTACATTTGTAATCCACATCGATTGATAGGGTTGCAAATGCAAAATCTGATAAATATCCGTGATTTCCTGTCCACTAATTAAATCACACCAAGGGTCAGTACAGACTAAATTCAACTCTGTTAATGGCAATTTTTTGGGGCGATCGCTCAGATTGTGAATCGAGAAAATACTCTGATCTCGATTGATACTTTGCCGCCAAAAGCCAAACAAGGATTTCTTCAAATGCAACGTATATTGAGTGGCATTGGGGTGAAAGGCCGGTTGTTGGCGACGAATCCGAATTAAACGGCTCAGTTCTCGTAACACCTGAGCTTGTGCTGAATTGGGGTCTTCAAGATAGGACAGTAACTCCGTTTCATCCCATTGGTGACGATTGATAGAGCGATTACGCCCCGTTTGAGCCATTTTCTCGCGATCATTGCCCGTCGCCAGCAAACTATGAATATAAAAGGCGGGAATCCCCTCTAACGACATCATAATGGTCTGAGAACAGAGAAAGCGTTGAATTTGCCATTCATCTTCCCCTTTTACCGTTCCTTTTAAGGCTTCAAACAGAGAGATATTGATTTCATAGGGACTCTCAGAACCATCCGCTTGTTGTCGCATACTAATTTCACCGCCAAAGCGTTTCATGGTGGCAATCAGTTGCTCGTATTCTTCATCGGTGAGCAGTCCTTCCGTCGGCCGCAGGCCAATACCATCATGGGAGGCGGTGAAGTTAAAATAGGCACAACCGAGGGGTGCGGGAGGCATACTCATCATCCAGGTGCGTAAATGCTCAGATTTGCCCTGTAATAAGGCATTGAGCAATAAAGGTGGCAGGCTAAAGTTATAGATCATGTGCGCTTCATTGCGGTTGCCGAAATAGCTCAAGTTTTCCCGGTTGGGAACATTGGTTTCGGTAATTAACGCCACCTGGGGATTGAGGGTTTGTAGGATTTCCCGCAAGACTTTAATTAAGGCATGAGTTTGCGGTAAATGAATGCAAGGAGTACCTAATTCTTTCCAGAGATAGCCGATCGCATCGAGACGAATATAGCTGGCCCCGGCTTGGACATAGTAGAGGAGGATATCGACAAATTCGAGTAAGACATCGGGATTGGCAAAATTGAGATCCACCTGATCTTCGCTGAAGGTGGCCCAGATGTGTTTGTCGCCGCTGGGAGTGTCGACACGCAGCAAGAGGGGACTGTTGCGGGGCCGGACGACTTGGGAGACATCGGTATCGGCATCGACGCAGATGAAATAGTCACAACCGGGTTTTTGTCCCTGTTTGAACTGTTGAAACCACTCACTTTGACTGGAGGTGTGGTTGATGACGAGATCGACCATGAGGTTAAAGTCGTTGGCGATCGCCTTAATTTCGTCCCAGGTTCCCAGTTCGGGGTTGATGGTCCGATAGTCAATTACGGCAAAGCCATCGTCGGAACTGTAGGGACAAAAGGGGAGAATATGAACGCCGGTGATGGTGTCTTTGAGATACTCACGGAGGAAACGGCCCAGGGTGACGAGGGGTTTTTCCCCGTCGCGGCGGATACTGTCGCCGTAGGTAATCAGGAGAACGTTGTCTTGACTCCATTTGCCTAAATCTTCGTCGAGGGAGTCAGATAGTAAGGGGGATAACCGTTCATAAATGCGATCGAGGAGAGATTGCGCCGTCTCGTCGTCATAGACGGATTGTAAGAGGGGGAGGATGCGCCGGGTAAAGATCTCATAGGGACGATTGATGGTGGAAAATGACGAGGTCGATAAACTCATAGCAGGCAAGATTGAGAAACGTGATCGGTTTAACGATTTAGGGTACGAGGTTGGCGATCGCCAATTTGACGGTTTCGTTACCACTTGGGGATAAGCGGAAAGCCAAGTGCCGGTTATGTTATGAAAACTTGAAGTTTGGCGCCAAATCCGGCAAAGTTTCCGAAAATTTAGCGAAGCTTTGCGATCGCGTCAAGTCAGGTTCTGGAGTTGGGATACCAAGCTGGCTCTAAACTGGCTCTAAACTGGCTCTAAAATGGCTCTAAAGCCCCCTAAAAGACAAAAAACGAGACGCACCTCAGGTACGTCTCGCTCAGCCACTAAACGGTCATTTTTGCCGGGAACGGCAGTTAACTACGAGCAATCTCTTCTTCGAGTTCTAAATCAAACAAAAGATGCAGGGTTTTCATGGCTCGACGGCGAGCCTCAATATCCTGTTGAGCCCGTAGTTGTACCATGGGATCATGCAGAATCTTGTTGACGATGCCGCGAGTTAGAGCCTCAATCACTTCTTGATGCTTCTCAGCGAACTCGGCGCCGAGGCGAGACAGCGCTTTTTCAAGTTCCTGTTCGCGGATGGTTTCGACTTTACGGCGTAGGCTGCTAATCGTGGGGACGGTTTCGAGCGATCGCCACCAGGATTCAAAGCTGGCTAACTCCTCTTCGAGAAGCATTTCCGCTTCCATGGCCATTTGACGGCGACTTTCTTGGTTTTGGGCCACCACCGCTTTGAGATCATCGACGTTGAAGCATTGAACCTCCTCCAACTCGCTGACGTTGGCGTGAACATTGCGGGGAACGGCGATATCAAACAGCATTAAGCCGGGATGGGCCACCGCTCGCAAGTTGTCACAATGCAAAATCGGTTCCGTCGCGCCGGTTCCGGTAAAGACCATATCCGAGTCAGCCACCGCCGCCAACATTTCATCCCAGGGACGAACATTGATATTCGCGTCGGGGAACTTTCCGGCCAATTCCTCGGCCCGAGATTGGGAACGATTCACCAGGGTTAAGCTGTTGGCCCCTTTGGCGATCGCGTGTTGCACCAAGAGTCGGGACATTTTCCCGGCCCCCATGACACAGAGGCGTTGGCTTCCGAGGTTGGGGACTTTCATCTGGGCCAACTCCACCGCCGCCGAACTAATCGAGACGGCGCCGGTGCCGATACTGGTTTCAGTGCGCACCCGTTTTCCGGCACTGATGGACTGTTTAAATAACTGATTGAGCACTCGTCCCACCCCTTTATGCTTCTGGCTGAGTTTGTGGGTGGTTTTGACTTGTGCCAAGATTTGCCCTTCACCGAGGACTAAACTTTCGAGTCCTGCACTGACGCGCAACAGGTGCATGACGGCGTCTTGGTGCAAGAGGACAAACAAATAGGGACGTAATTGGGGGAGATAAATCCGGGAACGATCCGCTAGGAACTGGCTCACTTCTCGAACCGCAGGTTCGGTGTCTTTGGCGATGAAATAGATTTCGAGGCGGTTACAGGTACTCAGCAGAGCCACTTCTTCAATGTTGGGATAGCTCGAAAGCTGGGCGATCGCGGCCTCGATCTGCGGTTCTGGGATACTCAGTTTTTCACGAATTTCGACTGGCGTTGTTTTGTGGCTTAGCCCAACAACAGCGATATTCATAATGATTTGGTAAGAGTTTGTTATCAGGGTCGGAGTCGGTTCAGAGGAGTTCCCCTGTGGCTCAGTATAACGCGAAGGCGATCGCGCGAACCTGAGGAACCCCTCTTCGGGAGACGAAAGGACGCTCTATTTCAGTTGTAGGCGACGGGGTGCGTCCGTCATATGAACGGTATCGACGAAGCGAGCGGTTTTACTTTGGCTCGAAATAACCAAAGATTGCGTCCGCGCGCCACCGTGGAAGAAACGCACTCCTTCCATGAGGGTTCCGGGGGTAATCCCACAAGCGGCAAACAGGACCGTTTCACCACAGGCCAGTTCATGAGCATCATAGACCTTATCGGGGTCATCAATGCCCATGCTGGCGAGACGTTCGAGGTTGCTTTCTTTGCTCTCGCCAATTAAGCCGGTTTTAACCACCGCCGGGTCATAAATGAGCTGTCCTTGGAAATGTCCACCTAGACAGCGCATAGCGGCGGCGGAAATCACCCCTTCAGGAGCCGCGCCAATTCCCATCAGCGCGTGGATGTTGGTACCGGCGAAGGCGCAAGAGATGGCGGCGGACACGTCACCATCACTAATCAGACGCACGCGAGCGCCAGCCTTGCGAATTTCTTGGACTAAATCCTTGTGACGGGGGCGATCCATGACCACCACCACCAATTCTTCGATGGTGCGATCCATGCAGTCGGCCAGGATGCGTAGGTTTTCCGTAGCCGACTTGCGGATATCGACATGATTTTTAGCCACAGCGGGGGCGGCTAATTTTTTCATGTAGAAGTCGGGTGCAGCGAACAAACCGCCTTTTTCGGAAATGGCCAACACCGCCATGGAGCCGTTTTGTCCATAGGCGACGAGGTTGGTTCCTTCGCAGGGATCAACCGCAATATCGATTTCAACGAGTTCGTCGGGGTTACAGTATTGTTTGGCGTTTTCTTGGGTGCAAATACCCACTTCTTCGCCAATGTAGAGCATGGGGGCGTCGTCCCGTTCCCCTTCTCCGATGACGATACGACCCCGCATATGAATCTGGTTCATACGCTCACGCATGGCTTCTACGGCCACTTGGTCGGCGGTGTTTTTCTCACCTTTTCCCATCCAATGAGCTGAGGCGATCGCCGCCTGCTCAACGACTTCAATAATTTCTAGCCCGAGGGTACTTTCCACGAATTCTAGTCTCCCAAAAGATATTTATCGGTGAGTTCGATGGGATTTGCTCCCGTTTTTTGTAAACGAACTCTTAACAGTTTGACAGGGACAAAGGCGGCGTATTTAACGACAGCAACTTTCCCTGAACATGAGAAGACGGCATTCTCCTATGGTCACCATCTCTGGCGGTTTACCACTCACTAGGAAATGCCACACCGGATAATCTTACGATATTTCCGGACCGTTAGCCGTCAAGCTGTCAGCAAAACTTTTTATCAGTTGAGTGAGCGAAACCCAGGAGAACGCGACTTGACAGGCTTGCAGTAAAGTCTCCCACAGATAGAAGTAACAATCAAGACAGCCCTCCATTTCCCCAATCAAGCTCTAATCCCAAGCTCTAAGGCGAAGCCTTGGCGGGACGGTTGAGGGGCTAGGGAAGGGTGGCCTCAGTTCGACGACGGCGTTCGTCAGCGCTCGGGCCAGGTGGTCGCGGAACTGGGGCTAAACTGAGCGCGAACTGGGGGTGAACTCGAGGCCAATGGTGTTAAGTTTTGTGCTTTGATGGGTTCGGGGCGGCGATGGGCTTCAGGACAGATAGCCATGGAGATGGTTTCCTCCGGAGCAAGCGAGATAGACCCGGAAAGGGAAACGGTGGGAAACTCGACGAAAATTGAACCATTCTGATTAAAAACCAATTAGGATATGCCAGACTGGTGTTCGATCTCGGGTTAGGTCAGGAGGTCACTTAGAAGTCACAAGTTTATCGATATCTTTCAAGATATTGTTTTCGTTGGATGGGCAAACTCAATCAGGTTCACCGTTATTCTCCAGGACTGTTCCTTGTCAGTACGACAGTCATTTTCACAGTTACGTCGACTCCCATGTTGGCCTTGGAGCCGAGGACGGCCAAGATCAATCCCGCCAGCGATCGCCTGGCGCAAGTGCGTCCATCTCCAGAAGATCCGTTTCCTGATTTGGAGTTCCCCGAACGGCTTCCACCACCTGAAGAACTCTTAGAACCCCGGCCCGAGGGTGAGACGGATGAGCAACTCGATCGCCTTGAGGGGACGATTGAGGTGCGTGGCTATCGTGTCGAAGGGAGTAGCCAGTTTACCGCTGAGGACTTTGCATCGGTCTTGGAACCGTTCATTGGCCAGATGTCCTTTGCACAGTTATTGCAGGCGCGATCGGCGGTGACACAGTTTTATGTGGATCGTGGTTATGTCACCTCGGGGGCGCTACTTCCGCCCCAAACCATTGACGATGGGATTGTCACGATTCAGGTGATTGAAGGGGCCTTAGAGGATATCGTGGTCACGGGCGATCGCCGTCTGAATCCCGATTATGTGCGATCGCGCCTCAATTTGGCGGCCCAAGCCCCCCTCAATATCAATGAACTCCTCGAAGCCTTACAACTGCTGCAACTCGATCCCCTGATTGAGAATCTCTCAGCGGAACTCTCGGCCAGTCCTCGGCCAGGCTTCAACCTCCTCGAAGTCGAAATTAGCGAAGCGCCCAGTTTTCGCCCCCTGTTACGACTCGATACTGGCCGATCGCCGACGGTAGGTGCTTATCGAGGAACGGTAGAACTCGAAGAGAGAAACCTCACCGGTTGGGGCGATCGCGCTCGTATCAGTTACAGTCGCAGCGAGGGAAGTAATGAACTGCAAGCGGCCTATCGCCGCCCCATCAATCCTCGTAATGGAACTCTGGAAACCTCGTTTCGGATTACGGGGAGTGAAATCATCGAATCTCCCTTTGATGAGTTGGATATCACCGCCGATTCCCGAGATTACGAACTCACCTATCGTCAACCCCTACATCGCAGCCCCACTGAGGAATTTTCCCTGGGGTTAACGTTCTCCCGTCGGGAAAGTGAAACCTCGTTGTTAGACGAACCTTTTGCACTATCGGTGGGGGCTAATGATGAGGGGGAAACTCGCCTGTCGGTGTTGCGGTTTTTCCAGGAATGGACACAGCGAGGATCTCGCTTCGTCTTCGCGACGCGATCGCAGTTCAATTGGGGGATTCCCATTTTCAGCAATGACACCATCAACAGCCGTGAACCCGATGGTCGTTTCTTCAATTGGCGCGGACAAGCCCAATATCTGCGGTTGCTGGCCCCCAACGGAACTTCCCTGTTATTGCGTTCCGATGTGCAACTGTCGGCCACCTCGATGGTTCCCCTAGAACGCTTTGGTTTGGGAGGAAACTTCAGTGTACGGGGCTATAGCCAAGACTTTCTTTTGGCTGATAGTGGCCTATTCGCCTCGGCGGAACTGCGGTTTCCCATTTGGACGGCTGACGCCGGAGAGACTCGCCTGGAATTGCGTCCTTTTGTCGATGTGGGGACGGTTTGGAATCAAGGCGATGTGGATCTCGATACCAATACCCTCGCTTCGGTGGGAGTGGGGCTTCAGTTCGGCTTAGGCGATCGCCTCTCGGCTAAACTCGATTGGGGGATTCCCCTCGTCGATGTGGAAGAACGGGAAAACCGCGATCTCTTCGAGCGTCAGGAACTCTATTTTCAGCTTGAATGGCAACCGTTTTAAGGGGATGTTACCAGGGTTTTCTCGCCAATCACCGCATAAAAGGGGTCAGATCCGGCGAATCCCATCATTTGTAGAACGGAGGGAACATCGGAGGTTTTGATAATAGCTTCGGGTTCGGCGAAGCCGGGAACCGCTTGAAAATAGCGTTTCACCAGTTGCACTCGACTGGCTTCGCTTCCCTCACGCCAGGCTTGGATGGCTTTTTGATAGAACATCCGATTAGAGAAGCTGACGATAGCCAATCCGCCGGGTTTGAGGATACGGTGGATTTCGCTGAACACCTCCTCGGGATGTTGCAGATACTGAATCGAGACGGCGTTGAGAACCGCGTCAAACTCGTTATCTCCATAGGGGAGTTGCTGATTATGGTTGAGGTTTTGGACGATGTAATGGTCTAACTGGGGGTTTTTGGCCAGTTCCGCCTCGTTCATCCCATGGCCCTCCACATGGGCGAAGGGGATATCCTCGGGAAGATGGGATACCCAGCTACTCATCAAGTCGAGGATGCGGCTGTTGGCGTGCAGGCGATCGCGATACAATTGCGTCAGTTGGTCGATGAAGCTCTCATCAACATGGGTGACAAAGCGCGGCATTTCGTAGAAGCGGGCATCGTCACTGCTGTCAAGTTTGCTGCGATCGCGGTCTTGTAAAATTCCCATTACAGTCCGTGTTTTGAGTTAAGGGTCATTCAATAATCATCTATTATAAGGAGTTTAGACGATGAATTACATTCCCGTTGTCGCCCGAATTTGTTTGGCGGTTATCTTTTTGCGAGCTGGAATCTCTAAAATCTTCGGTTTTGCTGGAACTGCTGCGATGATGGGTGATTCAGGCTTGCCCATTCCTGAGGTTCTACTGGTTGGAACCATTGTTTTTCAGATTTTGGGCAGTATTTCTCTGATTTTGGGGTACAAAACTCGTATTGGTGCAACTCTTTTAATTCTTTTTTTGATTCCGGCGACAATTGTCTTTCATAATCCAACTAATCCTGATGAATTGACAAATTTCTTCAAAAATCTTGGTTTATTGGGTGGTTTATTGATGACGCTTTATGCGGGTGCGGGACCCGTTAGTATTGACGATCGCTTGATGGGATATCGTTAATAGAAGGGAACAGGGAATAGGGAACAGGGAACAGGGGGAAAGAAGGCAAGAGGCAAGAGGCAAGAGGCAAGAGGCATAACCCACCCCTGGCCCCTCCCAGGAGGGGATGGCAAGAGGCAAGAGGCAAGAGGCATAACCCACCCCTGGCCCCTCCCAGGAGGGGATGGCAAGAGGCAAGAGGGTCATACCCTTGTTGTCGCTCTCTATTGACGACGCCCAAAAATCGTAATTTAGGAACAAGAAAAATCATGAAAATTGGCATTGTGGGAACCGGATTAATGGGGCAACCTATGGCACTGAAATTACTAGAAGCTGACTATGACATCGTTGCCTATAACCGCACTGCCGCTAAACTAGACCCCATTAAAGCTGCTGGGGGAGGTATTGCCTCCTCTCCCGTCGAAGTTCTCCAGCAGGCCGATTGTCTTATTACCATGCTCACTAACGCGGCGGCTATTCGCGAAACCTTGCTCAGCGAAGCAACTCAGGGACATTGGACGGGAAAAACCTTAATCCAAATGGCA
Source organism: Phormidium sp. OSCR (assembly GCA_001314905.1). Lineage (GTDB taxonomy): Bacteria > Cyanobacteriota > Cyanobacteriia > Cyanobacteriales > Geitlerinemataceae > Sodalinema. The sequence continues at coordinate 24,094 of LJZT01000013.1, read as the reverse complement.
ACCATAGCCCCCAGCGAAAGTCAAGCCTTGCACCAAGAAATTGAAGCGGCTGGAGGTGCTTATTTAGAAGCCCCAGTTTTGGGCAGTATTCCCCAAGTTAAAACGGGGGAGTTATTGGTGATGGTGGGTGCAACTCCGGCATTGTTTGAGCAATGTTTGCCTATTTTACAAGTGTTTGGCAAAGAGCCGATTTTGCTGGGAGAGGTGGGTAGTGGTTCCGCTGTTAAATTGGCTATGAATCAACTGATTGGTTCCCTGACAACGGCATTTGCGGCAAGTTTGGCCATGGTGCGTCAGCAGGGAATTGAGATTGAGTCCTTTATGGAGATTGTCCGCCAAAGTGCCTTGTATGCCCCCACCTTTGATAAGAAACTCTCGCGCATGATGGCGGGGAATTATGACAATCCCAATTTCCCCAGTAAGCATTTGCTTAAGGATATGAACCTGTTTAGCCGCGAAGCTGAAACAATGGGGATTGATGCCAAGTTGAGTCAGGCGGTGTCGCAGGTTGTCGAACAGGCGATCGCCCAAGGATTGGCGGATTCCGACTATTCGGCGTTGTTTGAAGCGGTGAAAGGAGGTTAACTTATGACGGCGATCGCCCCCAGTCTCTCCTTAGAAGCGTTTTTGCAACAACCCGAACGCAAACCCTATCGGGAATATATCCAGGGAAAAATTATCCCCAAACCCATGCCACAAGGTCGTCACAGCCGTATCCAGCAAAAACTGATTACGGCCATCAATGCTGTGACAGAACCGGAGAAGATGGCCTTAGCCTTGCCAGAATTGCGCTGTAGCTTTGGCGATCGCTCCCTAGTTCCCGATATCGCCGTCTTTCGCTGGCCCAGGATTCCCTTAACGGAAAACGGCGAGATTGGCGATCGCTTCAACGCCGCGCCAGATTGGACGATTGAAATTTTAAGTCCTGAACAATCTTCGACTCGTGTCGCCAGTAATATCCTCTATTGTTTGGAACATAACACTGAGATGGGTTGGTTGATTGATGCCAAGGAACGACTCGTGCAAGTCTTTGATGGCGATCGCCGTATCATCTCCATTGAACAGGAAGGCGATCGCCTCCCCACCCCGGAGTTTGCCCAATCCCTCAACCTCAGTCTGGGAAAACTCTGGAATTGGCTGAAATTGGCCTAACTCAGCCCTAGCCCCGCCATTGTTGCAGCCATTGTTGAACTGCCGCAATTCTCGATAGAATAACAAGACCACTACCGTCATCCCCCACCCAAGCTGATCTTGATTCGCGAAGAAACCCTCAATCTCCTGGAATGGCAACGGCTATGCCAACATCTGTCCACCTTCGCCGCCACGAAAATCGGGGCGATCGCCGCTCGACAACTGGCTATCCCCAGCGATCGCCAACAGAGTCAACAGCTTCTGCAACAAACCCAGGAAGCCTATGCCTTAGAAATGAATCCCCAAACTGGCTTGACATTTGGCGGTATTCGTGATATATGGGAAGCCCTAGAACGGGCCGAGATTGGCGGGATGTTGCAGGGAGATGAACTCCTCAACGTCGCCACCACCCTCTCCGGGGCGCGACAACTGCGGCGAGTCATTGATAATACTGAATTAGAGGTTCCGGTTTTACGAGAGTTGGTGTCGGAGTTACGCACCTATCCCGAGTTAGAACAAGAGATTCATCATTGCATCGACGAACGGGGGGATGTGGCTGATCGCGCCAGCCCCCAACTCGAAGGCATCCGACGGCAACTCAAACAGGTGCGCGATCGCATCTATCAAACCCTCAATCGCATCATTCAGCGTCAGGGAAGCGCCCTACAAGAACATCTCATCACCAGTCGCGGCGATCGCTTTGTCTTGCCCGTCAAAGCTCCCCAGAAGGAGAAAATCCCAGGAATTGTCCATGACAGTTCCGCCACTGGGGCGACTCTGTATATTGAACCTCGGGCGATCGTCAACGAAAACAATACCCTGCGAACCCTGCAACGGCAAGAGAAAAACGCTGAGGAAGTGGTGTTACGGAGACTCAGCCAGAGCATTGCCGAGGTGATTCCTGATTTAGAGCGCTTGTTGGCGATCGTCACCCAACTGGATTTAGCCAACGCCCGCGCCCGCTATAGCATCTGGTTAGACGCCAATCCACCCCGCTTTGTCGAACCCACGCAAGCCACGGAACTGCGTCAACTGCGTCATCCCCTCCTGGTTTGGCAAGAAAAGCATGAACAGGGGAATGCAGTGGTTCCCATTAACGTCTCCATGTCGCCAGAGATTCGCGTGGTGACGATTACGGGGCCAAATACGGGAGGTAAAACCGTCACTTTGAAAACCCTCGGCTTAGCTATGGTGATGGCTAAGGTGGGCTTGTTTATCCCGGCGCGGGAACCGGTGGAACTGCCCTGGTTTTCCCAAGTGTTGGCCGATATTGGTGATGAACAATCCATCGAACAGAGTTTATCGACGTTTTCGGGCCATGTGCGCCGCATTAGTCGCATTTTAGAGGCCGTGGCCGAGGATGAAAATGCTTTAGTGTTATTGGATGAAGTGGGGGCGGGAACTGATCCGTCGGAGGGGAGTGCGTTGGCGATCGCCCTCTTACAACATCTGAGCGATCGCGCCCGTTTGACGGTGGCGACGACGCACTTCGGCGAGTTAAAGGCGTTGAAATATGAGGATTCGCGTTTTGAGAATGCTTCCGTGGAGTTTGACGACGAGAGTTTATCGCCCACCTATCGCCTCTTGTGGGGGATTCCGGGCCGTTCCAATGCCATGCAGATTGCTCGTCGTTTAGGATTATCCCCGGAGGTGGTGGATTTAGCCCAGGGTTATATCCGTTCTGGCATTAACGTTGATGTGAATGAAACTATCGCCGAGTTAGAGGCGCAACGGCGGCGACAGGAGACGAAAGCCGATGAAGCCAGTCAGATTGTGGCCCAGGCGGAACGGTTAAATCAGGAAATTAGCGAGAAAGCCGAACAGTTGCGCCGTCGGGAGGAAAACCTGAAACTGCAACAGGAACAGGCGGTTCAGGCGGCTATTGATGAGGCGAAAGCAGAGATTGCCAAGGTCATTCGTCGCTTGCAACAGGGCCATGCTACCGCTCAGGATGCCCAGAAAGCCACCGAGGCCATGGAGCGCATTCGTCAGCAACGACTCCCCAGTGCCTCGAAACCGCCGAAACCGAAACCGGGATTTGCTCCGAAGGTGGGCGATCGCGTGCGCATTCCTCGTTTGGGGCAAACGGCGGAAGTGTTAGCCATTGAGAAGGAGGGAGAGTTAACGGTACGCTTCGGGTTGATGAAGATGGAGGTTCCCCTCGCGGATGTGGAATCCTTGTCTGGGGAAAAACCGGATCTGCCGCAGCCGAAAGCGAAGGCCAACCCTCAAAAATCCAGTCAGACGGCGGCCCCAGCGGCTACGGTGAAAACGGCCCCTCTCGTGCGTACCTCTGCCAATACCCTAGATGTGCGGGGGAGTCGGGTACATGAAGCTGAACCTCGTTTGGAGGAGGCGATCGCTCAGGCGGTTCCGGTTGGGGGTGCGTTATGGATTATTCATGGTAAGGGAACCGGCAAGTTACGAGAGGGGGTTCATGAGATTTTGGGGCGATCGCCGCATATTAAAAACTTCGAGTTGGCCCCGCAGAAAGAAGGCGGCGCGGGGGTGACAGTGGCCTATCTCAAGTGAAGGAACGGTGCGTTCTGTTTTCTCTAACTTCTGTTTGCCAAACTCTCGCCGATACTTCCCGTTGGACGAGTGGTGCCTTAGGTAACCGTATGGCAGAGTGGGTGGATGTTTGTGTAACGGTAACATCAAACCGCAACTGTTATCCAACGAGCGGATTTTTAGTCATGGATCTTCCGGAAATACAGTGAATTCTTGATGCTCGCGTTCCCAGAAACGGATAGATGAGTAAAGTTGAGTTTTGCGAAAATAACGAATTTCATAGGCAAGTCGCAAACTACGTTCAATCTTTAGAGGTTCAACGTCAGACTTTTTTTCTGAACCAATTGCTTTATTCAGCCCAATAGATAGTATTTCAACCATGTCATGACCACAGCAAACCTGCCAAGGATCGTAACAATTAGAATTTTCTTCTTCCAGAAGTTGCATTAAATACTCACTTTTCAACTCAAAGGCTTTTGACTTATCTTTAACTGTTTTGATGAGTTTTTCAGAATCAACGACTAGAGTTGACTTATCTGTAAATTTACTAAATGTAATATCCTCAAAAGTCAAGTTTAGTTTATAACTTTGCGAAATCAGGCGAAGACAGCCTATCAGTAAAGCTCCCTCTAATATTGCCACTCTTATATTTTTTTTATGACTGAATTTTTCGATTTTTTCAACTGATCCAAATTCAAATACCACTTTCTCAAGAGCTGGTGAATCTAAAATCATTGTCTCGAGATCGTGAGTATCTGTTGTGAAAATATTAGAGTTATTATGGTTCACATTTTGTATGCGATCAAAATCTGCATCGACAATTGCTATTGCCCCCTGAAAAGAGTTTTCGCTTAATCGATCTAAAATTTGAATAATTCTAGTCTTATTAGATGGCTTTCTCTGTGAGTAGCTAATTAACTGACATTTTTCTGCATCTATAAAGTTCTGATAAACTTTTTCATCAGAAGTACCTTCAACTAATAGAAATACTCCAGAAAACGTCTGACGCCTGAACCGAATTGCATTGACATCACGATCAACGGTAATATTCTCTCTCATTACTTACTCAGGTCTCTTTAATTCTACGGTTAGATCCCAACGATCTTGAATGATATCTGGCGAATGGGTTGCCATACAGATATCTAGATCTGCAAGCTTTGTGATCTCTTGTAAGTCTTTTAAAAACTTAGACTGCCAGCCAACATGTAGAGATAGTTCTGGTTCGTCAATTAAAACAAGAGAGTTCGGGGCAACTTTGAAAAGCAGTTCATAGAGTAAGACTAACTCATGCTGCTCACCCGATGATAAATCTGTCGGAGCAAGTGTGTCAGTCTTAGTAGAAGTAGAGGTGGTTCTGTAAAGTGATTTAAAAAGAAACCCTTTTTCCTTACTAAAATTCACCTCTTTATAAGAATACTTGAATTTCTCATTTATGATTCTCCTCAAAAGTTCAATTTTGTTTGCCATTTCGTCAAACACACTCAGTTTTTTCTCCACATCCTCAACATAAACTGACAATATGTTTTTAGCACTATCATCCATAGATTGCTCAGGAATCTGGAAGTTTGAGTTTTCATCACGATCTAGCAGACCGATTTCTATTAAACGAGATCGTGTCTCTTCCAGTTGATTTAATTGTTCTCGAATCTCTTCACCTGTAAGTTCAGGAGAAGAGTGTTGTTGTACAACTCTTGCTGGAAATGTTCTATCTAGAGACTGTGATATTGTACCGTATTCAGCCAGCTTGGATTGAATCAGTTCAGCAATTTCTTCAGAATAAGCCGAAACTGTTGGAAGCATAGAAGAAGTTCTAGAGTATAGTCGTGAAGAACGACTGGGAACAAAATTCAAAAGACGTTGTGACTCAATCAATCGTACATTGACATCATCCCTTATTTTTTTCAGCCACTCAGGTTCCTGTCGTCGCCTAGCTTTTAAGGGAAGTATATGTTCAAAACGATCCATGACTTCACTTAAAGAAAGAGGTTCCCCTGTAGGAATATAGACCCATTTTTTACTGCCTACTCGCTCTAGTCCTGGTATGATGTCATCCAGAACACCGATAGGCAGGTCGATATCTGAAGTATCTTTTGCCTCTCTGATCTTATGTGCTTTCGGTTTGGAACCATTAACGCAAAGAGTGATAGTAATACATCCTCTGGTTTGATCTTTTTCTGACTCGGTTGAAGACTTAGTGATTCTAATCAAGGTTCCATCATCGAATTGTATGCAAAAACCCTCAAAAGGTATGGTTCTGAATACCGAGTATTGAGAATTAAAAAAACCGTTTATCATCCTGAGGATAGCAGTTTTTCCAAACCCGTTAGGACCATGTATGATAGTGATCCTATCATCGGTGTTTAAAGTTATCGAATGGTCGAAAATACCAAATAACTTTTTGACAAAAACTTGACGAATATTCACGATTTCATCTCGATTTAAGTTGAACCAAAAAATCCAGGTTTATATCAAGAAAAATTTCTCAATAAATCTCATTAAGGCAAAGGCATTCTAATAAAGAAGATTGTTATTCCGAAACATTTAGGAGGGCGTAGCTAGGAACACTGATCGCAGGAGTAGGCTATCAAACCTAATGGGACAATGTTCCGCCCACGAATGAGCAATGGCTATCTGATTCACCAGGGCATCAACTGATAATTTGTAAACTTTCAGTAGTTGTTAGGAGTGTTGGTCTAGCAAAGATAAAACCATCTAAAAGTCGATGTTAACATTTCCTTTACAGTCTAGGCTCTAAGACTTGTCTAACAGGTTCTTACGGTTAGTATTGTAACCGAGATTTATCAAACAAGCTAGAGCGAGAAAAGGTCTGATTATGTTATCCTAATAGGCCAGATTTGTCACTTAACAATCAAAAATCACTTTATATTCATTATGTTAAACTCATTTGAGAAGCGTTTACCCAGCAAGCGCCTTCGATCATAACACAGACAAATTACTATGCTCATCAATACTCCGAACAATTTTTGATTGCTGGCATTGCTCCCTTAATGTGGTAAGTCTCGAAATCCCCTCAAGGACAGCATTTGTCCCAAACTCACTGGTTGTGACGGGAATCCCATCTCTATGGCTAAAATCTGAGAGGAGGTCTGAAAAGTGGTAATCGCGGCCTTTCACGCCCTGTGTCTCAACGACAGAATAAGGAGTCTACCCTCTTTAAGTGAGAACCAAATGCCCGATTAGGGTAGTCAGCAGGACTTCTCAGACATCCTCTCAGGTGACGCGATCTGTCGATCGCGATGAGCGCTCATTCCGGCGCTTTTTAGACTCAAAATGGCTAAAAGCCTTGCCAGGTAAGGATTCTGATGTCGGCGCTTTTCCCCTACTCGAGCGCTATGGAGAATCTGGTGGGGCGCGAGTTCGCGGTGTTCCCCTCGAAATTGCGGTGGCCTATTGGGTGCGAGAGTGCCAGCGCGGCAGTCAAACCGCCGCCGCTTTGGTTTGGGCTTGTACTACCGAAACCTTAGAGCGCCGTGCTGATCATGACGGCATCGAGCCATTCCAAGATTGGCCTTCAGAAGAACGTCACGACTGATTTCCAAAATGGGCGATCGCCCATTTGTCAACCTAATTCTGACTCTCTGAACGGGAGAACAACTCATTAAACTCCCGCTGATCATAGTGATACACCGTGCGAATCGGATAGGGAATACTGATATCCGCGCGATCGCAGGCCGCCTTGAGAGCCATCATCACTCGCGTCTGCACTCGGCGCACCTCAGCCCGTTGCGGTAACGTCCAATAGCGCACCAACACATCAATCGAACTGTCCCCAAACCCTACCACATCCACCTCAACCTCCGGCTCAACCCTCACCCCTTCAACGCCATCAAGAGCCTCTTTCAAGACTTGAACCGCCATCGGTAAGGGAGTATTGTAATCCACGCCAATGGCTAAATCCGTACGACGCGAAACAAACGCCGTCAACACTTCCACCGGACTGGTGAAGACAATTGAATTGGGAATCACCACCCGCTCACCGCGATAGGTGCGAATCTGGGTTGAGCGAATCGCCACCTCCTCGACGGTTCCTTCATAATCGCCCACAATAATCTGATCGTGGAGTTCAAAGGGTTCTTGTAATAACAATAAAATCCCAGCCAGGAAGTTCTTAAAAATATCCTGAAAGGCAAAACCAATGGCCACTGACCCTAACCCGAGTAGGGCCACGAGATCCCCTAATCCTAAGTTGGGAAAAGCAATCACCGCCGCCGCCAAAATTCCCACCACCCAGGAGGCGACATAACTGGTTTGAGACAGCAACGACTGGAGAGAACGACTCCGCAGCAAACGACGCGCCCCTTTATGCACCACCCGTTGCACATTTTTAGCCCCCCACTTGGTTAGGGCTAAAATAAGGAACGCGATTAGAAGTGCTGGCAGCAATTGAACGGTTTCACCCACTAACTGAATCAGGCGAGTTCGAATTTCTTGCAAAATAGCCGTCATGGATATTCTCTTAACCGGGCCTGCTAGCCCAGGGATAGGATGACCTGCGATCGCGGAATGTTGACCCATTCCCCCGCTGATGCTGCTTGATTTCGTTACTTTAACCTAAGATCTGCCCCGAACCAAGCACTCTAACTAAAGAGTGAGTGCTAATTCACGACAACCTCTACTCCTAGGTAGATGTACTCCCTCGATATTGGCCCTACTATGGTTAGTAACGGTAAACACAAGATCTTAACACCAACGCACCTTATGACTTACTTCTTAACCACAGGCGCTGAACAAGCCTTTTCCTATTCTCTCTCAACCATCATTGTTGGCGTTCTCGGCTTTGTTGCCGCAGCCACATTAGGCTCCCTAGCTTGGTACAACTCCAAACGTCCGCCCGGTTGGGAAGATAAAGAACGCCCTGATGTCGTTCCTGATATTGATACTAACCAGTAATCTAAACGTTTTTTCAAGTTCTTGAGACCCCCAAATTGAGTCTCAAGCTAATTCCCAAAACATTGACCATTCATTGGAGATTTCCATATGACGACCGGCCAAAACATCGACCCACAAGCCCCGAACTACGATCGCAAGATTACCCCGCCTGAAGTGAGCGATCGCATGAGACAAGAAGGGGACAACTTCAAGAAAACCCCTGAACCGGCCAAAGACCCCGACAAAGGTCACATCGACACAACCCAAGGCTACACCGTAGACCGCGAAGGCCTGGCTAATAACTACGCTGTCGAGCCTGAGATGTACTACGAAGAGCGCGGCGACTTGCGCGAAAAAGAAGAAGCCCTCAAAGCCGAGCGAGCCGAGGAACTCAAAACCGTCAACCAAACCAACGAAGCCGGTAAACTCGAAGTCGATCACGATGACCGTGGTAAAGGTCCAGGCCTAATTTAAGGGTCAACCTTAGCCGAACGGTTCTGGGAAATCCCCACCCCATAAAGTAGAGATGCGATCGCCCCGTGTCTCTGCTTATTATTCTTTTTAACCTGCTTCTAATAATCCTTTATTAAAGTCCATGAATACACCTTTACTCCCCGATAAACGGTGGATGTCAATTTGGATAAAATGTACCGCTATTCTCGCTTTACTCAATTTAGTTTTAGCCCTATTCAATGCCAGTTATGTTCCCCTGCGGGATATCTATCTTCGCTACATTCCCCAGGTGGTACAAGTCTATGACCCCGTCAAAGGCATAGAACCCCATCCCCAAACCGAACAATACCGACGAAACTTCGATCGCCTCCTCAACCAAGTCTCCGAAACCGGACTCGATGGCCCGGAGGTGCAAGCTTCCCTACAACGGCTGCGTCAGCAAAGTGAGACCCTCATCGACGAAAATCCCTTCATCGCCTCCGGTAAATTCAGTACCTTCGCTAAATTACAGCGTCGCATTACCGATCGCCTCAACCAAGACTCCGTCACCATGGCCTTTCGGGAATTTTGGACTCCCGAGTACCTGCGATCGCACGATCCCGTCACAGAACTCAACTTTTTCCAAACCAAAATCATTCCCCTTCTGGCCACCAACTACTACCGAAAAATCGACGACAACGGCCAACCCTACGACGCCTACTGGCGTATTGACATCTGGTTTATCGGCTTTTTCGCCCTAGAATTTCTGATTCTCACCTTCATCGCCTCCCGTCGTCGCGTGGGGTTAACCTGGTTTGATGCTATGTTGCGGCGTTGGTATGACTGGTTTCTGTTTATCCCCGTCTGGCGTTGGCTGCGGATTCTCCCCGTCACCGTGCGGCTGCATCAGGGAAAAGTCGCCAACATCGAATATCTCCTCTCCCAGATGATTCACGAACCCGCCATTTACCTGTCCGATCATATCTCCGAATTTGTCACCATCCGCACCCTCAACCAATTTCAAGAAGCCATTGAAAACGGCGATCTCGCTCGCGGCTTACTCAACCCCTCAGACTATGTCGCCGTCGGTGACATCAATAGCCTCGAACGCATCAGCGATCGCCTCCTCGAACTCACCATCTATAAAGTCCTCCCCCAAGTCCAACCCGAACTCAAATCCCTCCTCAACCATTCCCTCTCCGAAGCCTTACGAGAATCCGCCTTCGTCGAACTCGTCGAACGTGTCCCCGCCTTAGGTCATCTCCCCACTGGTGTCAGCGATCAACTGGCCAACTACCTCGCCAACGCCACCTGTGAAACCCTCGCCAACGCCTACGCCGACGAACTTGGACGAGAACGCTTTGAAGACCTCACCGAACAGTTCCAAGCCGCCTTACGTCAGGAACTCCAAGATCAAGCCACCCTCGATGAATTGCAAAGCCTGATCTCCAACGTTGTCCAAGAAGTGAAAATCAACTACGTGCAACGGGCCGCCGAGCAAGATCCCGACGAAACCATCGAGAAAGTCGAAGAAGTTTACGATCGCGTCGAACGCAAATCTTGACACGACTCTATCTCTTGATAGAGGAAATCCCACCCCAAAAATGGCAACTTAACGGTAGACTGGGCTGTGAGTCCTCACCTCACAACAAATCTCAAATCTAAAGTGTACATTAAAAGTTGAGGCTTTGTCTGAATTGCGCCTTGACAAAACTAGAGTTGTCTGGGATCAATAGCCCCATTAGCATGATGCTAATGCCAAAATTTAGGATTAACGATGAGCCAAGCCGCTCATCTTAACTCAGCCAGAGCGTTTCAACCACAGCTCCTTGGCCCTAGACTTAGAGATTTTTAAAACCCATCCCTAAATCCAAACCTTAGGGGGAATCTCTTGATTGCAAATCAGGGGCTTCTATCCCCCTAAATTGTTCACTTACCCTCAAACATATTTCAACCATTATGACAACAATTACAGCCAAACAAATCGACAAAATTGCCAGTAACCAACATCAAAATCCCTTTGAAATTTTAGGCTCTCACCAACTCTCCGACAACAACGGCAAAAGCGCCTGGGTCGTGCGAGCGTACCTGCCCAAAGCTGATGCCGCCTGGGTAATCCGCCCCGAAGAACGGGATAGCTACCCCATGCAAAGCGTCCATCATCCCAACTTCTTCGAGTGTGAAATTGAAGCCCCAGAACTTAAAAACTATCAACTGAAAGTCAAAGAAGGCGATCGCGAGCGAGTCTTCTACGACCCCTACGCCTTTCGTTCCGCCAAACTGACAGAATTTGACCGCTACCTCTTCGCCGAAGGCAACCATCACCGCATCTACGAAAAACTCGGCGCTCACCCCGTCACCCTCAACGGCATCGAAGGGGTGTACTTCGCCGTCTGGGCGCCCAACGCCCGTAACATCTCCATCGTCGGTGACTTCAACGAATGGGACGGTCGCAAAGACCAAATGGAGCGCACCGAAAGCGGCATCTGGGAACTGTTCATCCCCCAACTTCCCTCGGGAACCCTCTATAAATACGAAATTAAAAACCCCGAAGGACATATCTATCTCAAATCCGACCCCTACGGCTTCGCCCAACAAGTACGGCCCGACACCGCCTCCAAAGTCGTCAACTTAGACCAGTACAACTGGAACGATGACGGCTGGATACAACAACGCCGTCAAACCGATCCCCACGACTTGCCCATCTCCATCTATGAACTTCATGCCGGCTCCTGGCTCCATACCGGCGCCGAACATCCCCCCGACAGCGGCGAAGTCGTGCGCGTCTCCGAGAAGCCCGAAGGACGCTTCCTCACCTACCGAGAACTCGCCGAAAAACTCATCCCCTACGTCAAGGATCTCGGCTACACCCATATCGAACTCCTCCCCGTCGCCGAACATCCCTACGATGGCTCCTGGGGATACCAAGTGGCTGGCTACTTCGCCCCCACCTCCCGTTTCGGTAGTCCCGAAGACTTCATGTACTTCGTCGACCAATGTCACGCCAACGATATCGGCGTCATCGTCGATTGGGTTCCCGGTCACTTTCCCAAAGATAGCCATGGCCTGGCCTACTTCGACGGAACCCACCTCTACGAACATGAAGACCCCCGCAAAGGCGAACACAAAGAATGGGGAACCTACGTCTTCAACTACAGTCGCAACGAAGTCCGTAACTTCCTCGTCTCCAACGCCCTATTTTGGTTCGACAAGTACCACATCGATGGCATTCGCGTCGATGCCGTGGCCTCGATGTTGTACCTCGACTACAACCGCGAAGACGGCGAGTGGGTTCCCAACCGCTTCGGCGGCCATGAAAACCTCGAAGCCGCCGACTTCCTGCGGCAACTGAACTATCTCATCTTCGGCTACTATCCCGGCATTCTCTCGATTGCCGAAGAATCCACCGCCTGGCCCCTAGTGTCTCGGCCCACCTATCTCGGCGGCTTGGGCTTCAACTTCAAATGGAACATGGGCTGGATGCACGATATGCTGGATTACTTCAGCGAAGATCCCATCCATCGCCGCTATCACCACAACCACATCACCTTTAGTTTGATGTACGCCTTCAGCGAAAACTTCATGTTGGCGTTGTCCCACGATGAGGTGGTTCACGGCAAAGGCAGCCTCTGGGACCGGATGCCCGGCGATGATTGGCAGAAGTTCGCTAATTTGCGCTGTTTGTTCGGGTATATGTTTACCCATCCCGGCAAGAAAACCATGTTTATGGGCATGGAGTTTGGTCAACACAAAGAATGGAATGCTTGGGGAGATCTGCAATGGGATCTGCTCAATCACGAGTCTCACCAAAAACTCAAGCAGTTTTTTAAAGACCTCAACGGGATCTATCGCAGCCAACCGGCTCTCTATACTCAAGACTTCTCCGATGAGGGCTTTGAATGGATTGACTGCAACGATGCTGACAATAGCGTTGTCTCCTTTATTCGCAAAGACCAATACAGCGACGAGTTTGTTGTCACCGTCTGCAACTTTACGCCGGTTCCCCACCATGACTATTGGATTGGCGTTCCCCGGGCCGGCTTCTATGAAGAGATTTTCAACAGTGACGCTGAACACTACGGCGGCAGCAATATGGGCAATGCCGGGGGGAAAGCAACCGTGGATTGGTCGAATCCGAAATGGAGTCAGGCCTTACCTCTGTGTTTACCGCCGTTAAGTGTGATGGTCTTTAAATATCAGCCTGATGCCTGACCCGAGTTCAACGGACATCATCTCCATGATGATGTCCACTGGGGACAGCTAATTCTCCTGACTTCCACAATTCTTGAACAGTCACCTCACGATTAGAACTTATGGTTACAACCACTCGTCGCGCCGCTGAAATTACTCTTGTTGCCGATGAAACCCAAAAACTCCTGGATTGGGTAGAGGCGGTTCAAGCCTCCGATGAGACAATTTTTCACAAATCCCAACAGATTGCTCGTCGTTTAGGGGCCTATTATCGTCCTGATGGCTTAACGGAAATTGGCTTCTGGGTTCCTGAACTCAGTCCAGGGGAAATTCAACCCAAAAACATCTATTTGGAAATTTTCACGCCCCTAGAGGATGTTCATCCCAACCAAGATCTACAAACGGTTAAGTTCCGCCGCGAATATGTGAACCTAGAGCGGGATGGGGAATATATGTGGGGGGTGTTGTCGGGGATGAAAGCCGGAGACGCGAACCACTTTGGCTCCTTTTACTGGCTGCGTTATCTTGACTATGACAACGATATCAGCACTATCGGTGACTTTCTCGCCGATTCCTTGCCCTATGGGGTCTATGCGCCAGCGGAACTCTACGATCGCGATAAACTCCAACGCGATCGCCGCGATACGGCCTATTTCCAACAATTCCGCAGCGACGATGGTCGGCCCGTCAAAGTCAAACCCCCCACCAACATCTTGCAGCTTCATGTCAACACCGCCTCCCCCAACGGCTATCTCTCGGGGTTAACCCAACTCTTTCAGCGGATTTCCGACAAACTGGCCAAGGGAGACCCCCTCACCCCCGCTGAGGAAAATTATGTCGGCTATGAAGCGGTACAATTACTCCCCATTGAACCTACTGTTGAATATTTAGGCCATCGAGATCATGGTCAGGGATTTTTCTCCTGTAGTGACGAAGATCGTCTGCGCATGGACCCTGACAGTGAATCCATTGAATATGAATCCGATGAAATTCATGTTCAATTGAAGAAACCCGACACCCAAAATTGGGGCTATGACATTGTCATTTTTGGCATGGCGGCCACCAATCCCTCGGTGTTAGAAACTCAACGTCCTGATGAAGTGGTGGAGTTTATTGAAACCCTCCATAATTTCTCCACTGGACCGATTCAAGTGGTTTATGACATCGTCTATGGCCATGCCGATAACCAAGCCCTGAATCTGCTCAATGGTCGCTTTTTGAAAGGACCGAATATGTATGGGCAAGATGTTAACCACCAAAACCCAGGAGTGCGGGCAATTCTCCTGGAAATGCAGCGGCGCAAGTCTGACACTGGGGTTGATGGCATTCGCGTCGATGGCGCTCAGGATTTCAAATACTTTAATCCGATGTCGGGTCGGGTTGAGTATGATGATGTTTACTTACAAGAAATGGCGCGAGTTCCGCAAGACATTGCCGATAGTTCTCGCTATCCCTTTACCATTTTTGAAGATGGACGACCTTGGCCCGCTGAAGGTTGGGAAGAGATTTCGACCTATCGAGATATTATCGAGTTTCTGCCCGAAAGTTTCCAATGGGGTCCGTTGGTGTTTGCCCACAATACCCCCAGTTTACAGAAGTTCTGGAGCCGCAAGTGGAAGCGGGTTTGTGAAGTGATGCAGGTGGGGTCTAATTGGATTACCGGCTGCGGCAATCACGATACTTTGCGGCGGGGAACTCAAGTTGACCCAGAGATGCCGATTAATTGGAACTTAGGTAAAACCTTGCCAGAGGTGATTAATAATGCCTATGATAATCCGGCGATTACGATGTTGGTGTATGGGTTTAGTCCGGGATTGCCCATGGACTTTATTAACTGCACCATGCGCGCGCCTTGGGGCTTTTTGCGTAATACTGACGATCGCTATGGGGTGAAAGTGGTCGCCGAGGAAACAGGATTTCTCGATTGGCAAGTTGAACCTGAAGTGTACGACTTGTCGGGCATCTTTCCCCGTCTTAAACGCATGGGATTCAAGAAAGTGGGCGAGTTGCGGCAGTTTATGCGTGGCTTGCAACATGCCATTGAGGAGACGGATTATGACCTCGATGAGGTGGCTGAGATTTGTCAGCGTCATTTAGGGGCAACTTCCGATTCTGCTGAGGCTCAGGAGGAAGCTAAAACCCTGACTTCGGCAGCTCAATGGCAAAAACTTAATGTGCCTGAGAAGTCGCCGATTCTGCAAGAGTTGGATGTGGGGACACTCAAAGAGTTCGCTACGAATTTCATGGAAGATGCCCATGAAATCTGCAATGTTTGGAACCATGAGCAGTTTCTAGATCCGCAACAGACGAACTACAATCGGCAATTGCGTCAGTTCCGCTTGGATCGTCCCTGGTTGCGGGAGAATTTTGCGCCCCGCGATCGCTTCAATCATATTGATGAAGAAACGGCGACCCTCTATTATGGACTGCGCACCAGTCCTGATGAAACGGAACAAGTGGCGATCGCCACTCACATGGGCGGTGATCCTCTGACCGTCACGTTAGCCGATTGGCTACAACTGGATTTAGACGAGTGGGAGATTGCCCTCGCCTCGCCGGGGTTAGAGATTAGTGATTTACGAACCCTCACCCTCAGCGATAGTCAAGGGGTCTTACTGACTCGGGCGAACCGCTAACAGTTCACTCGCCTAACCTTACTCTGTTGGTCAACGAACTCGACGAAGACGATACGGTGAGCATTGTGGTCTATGCTGGGGCGGCGGGAGTCGTCCTCGAACCCACGGCGGGGAATGAAAATGATGCCATTCTCGATGCGATCGCCCAACTCGAAGCGGGAGGCTCCACCGCTGGCGGTGAAGGTATCCAACTGGCCTATCAACTAGCCCGAGAGCAGTTTATCGAAGATGGCAACAACCGCGTCATCCTGGCCACCGACGGCGACTTCAATGTGGGAACTTCGAGCGAAGCGGGATTAATACGCCTGATTGAAGGAGGCTCGCAAAGTCCTGGCCAACGAAATGGGGGCAACGTTGCTGACGCTGGCTAAAACAGTATTCGTCTGCGGTTGACGTTGTGCGGGCTGCCTTGGTTCTCCTCGAAGATCAAGAACACCGCGATCGCGGTGAAGACATGGATGGGGAGGCGGCGATCGAGGGACAGCAAACGACATCTGAACAGCCCGATTCCGATCGCGACTATGGTGTTGCGTGGGCAGAATGGTTCCAAGACTTAGAAAGCATAGAACCGCCCATCGAGCGGGCCGCCGTAAAACCAAGCCAATCAGCAATTGAGGAAATGATTGTTGAAAAGTATCGCAAACAGGGACTAGAACTGTGATTCTTTGCGACACAAGCGTACTGCTCTGCCTAGTGGATCGCAACCAGCCCCGCCATGACACGTAAGGAGACATCGCCGCTGGCCAACGGACGGCTTATAATCGGGGATTAGAGCAGTTCCGTGAGACTCTGCGGCCGAGAGCGAACCTTATGACATCAACGAAGAAACAGCCCCAGCGGCGCTTAGCGACAGTATTAGAAGCAATTTTGTATCTCAAAGGACAGGCCCTATCCCTGAGTCAGTTGGCCGATTGTGCTGGCTGCGATCGCCGCCAAGTGCAAGACGCCCTGTTAGAGTTGATGGATGATTACGCCCGACGGGATAGCGCCCTGGAAATCGTCGAACTCAAGGGTCAATATAGTTTGCAACTACGGGAAAGTTTCCAGGATGTCATGTTCGCCCTCGTCCCCGCTGAACTGGGGGTCGGCGCTCAACGCACTCTGGCGGCGATCGCCATCAAACAACCCCTCCTCCAATCAGAATTGGTGGACTTACGGGGGTCTGGGGCTTATCAACAAGTGAAAGACCTCGTAGAACTCGGCTTAGTTCGCCGGCGTAAATCCGCTGATGGTCGCTCCTATGAACTGCGGCTAACGGATAAGTTTCACCAGTATTTTCAGCTACAGGGAAGCGTGCGATCGCTCGATCTCATCGCCAAGGGGTAGAGCGATGGTCTACACTGGAGGGTACAGGTCCATGGTTTGATCCAAGTTTGCTCCAAGGTTCATCCACTGTTGATCCACCGACGTAACTGAGACGCTCATGGTTTTCGACCCAGAAATTTTTGCTCAGATGAGAGAAACTGAGGAAGTTAGTAACCAGCTTTTGGACTATCTTCAACACCAGTCCCCGGATATTCTGGCACGGGTTGCCAAGTCAGCCAGTCCAGAAATCAAAGACATCATCTCTCGCAATGTACAAGGACTCGTCGGCGTGCTTCCTTCAGAAGAGTTCAACGTCCATATCTCCACAGACCGCGAAAATATGGCCGGAATGCTCGCCTCGGCCATGATGACCGGCTATTTCCTACGCCAAATGGAACAACGTATGGAACTCGATCAGCAAGTGTCCCAAGTTGACAGCCCAGATCCTGAGGGCCGTCGCCGGGATTAACCCAGGCCCGGCTGGCGAGACATGGCTTGAGGACGGACTGAGATGACCCGGGACTCTCCGTTGCGAAGCACCTCGATCGCCAGTCGTTGCCCCACCTGCGCCCGTTCAACCGCCGTCTGGACATCAAGCGCTGTCGCCACGGGTTGTCCGTCGATGCGTTCAATAATATCTCCAACTTGGAGTCCTGAACGGGCCGCCGCTGAGTTGGCTTGAACCCCCATGATGAGAACCCCATGATCCTCCGTCAAACTGAGTTCAATCCGGGTGGTTCGTGCCAAGT
The DNA here is from genome assembly GCA_001314905.1 of Phormidium sp. OSCR. Taxonomy (GTDB): domain Bacteria; phylum Cyanobacteriota; class Cyanobacteriia; order Cyanobacteriales; family Geitlerinemataceae; genus Sodalinema. Next base: position 6,249 of record LJZT01000013.1, on the reverse strand, counting down.
CTTCTCGCATCTGTGGGGTTAGATCCAACATTTCAATGCCGAGAAACAGATGTTGGGCTTCTCCCGTGGCGAAGAGTTGTTCAGCAATGCGTTGAGCGGTTTCAATGGGGATGGCAAACCCCAATCCCTGAGCGTTAGCCCGAATGGCGGTGTTGACACCAATGACTTCACCGCGATCGTTGAGTAATGGCCCCCCGGAGTTACCGGGATTGATGGCTGCGTCGGTTTGAATAAAGCGAACCCGTTTATCACTAATCCCCACTTGGGCACTCGATCGCTAATAATCCCCACGGTCACGGTATTATCTAATCCCAGGGGGTTGCCAATGGCGATCGCCCATTGTCCGGCCACTAAGCCTTCCGAGGAGCCGAGGGTCGCCGTTGGCAGTCCGGTCGCTGCGATGGTGACAACGGCCACATCCGTTAGGACATCGCGGCCGATGACCTGTCCCTCAAATGTTCGTCCATCTCGTAACGTCACCTCCACCACATCGGTGCCTTCTACGACATGAGCATTGGTGAGAATTTGCCCGTCGGAGGACAAAATAAAGCCCGAACCGGTCCCCCGTTCCGTCCGTTCTGACGATTGTGGGGAGTCTGGACTGAAAAAGCGGCGAAACAGATGCTCTGGAACTGAGTCAGGAAGCGGTGAGCGAACGCGACGGGTGGCGTCGATGCGCACCACCGCCGGCCCCACTTGCTCAGCGGCTCGGGCGATAAAGTTAGGATTGCCGTTTAGTTGATGATCGCTCGGCTCACTAGACGGCTCAGGAGACGGCTCAGGAGACGGCTCTACTTGCCATCGACTCGGCTGTAAGACGACCGGATTTAACGTTAAGTCTGAGGCTGGAGTGGATGAGTCCGGGGTCGTTCTGCTCGTTTGACGGCTCACTATGCCACCGATTCCTCCGCCAAGCAGTAAAAGGACGACATACAGGGCCAGTTGTCTCCCGGAAAGCTTCATCATGGCACTAAAGTTTTGACACTTAAAAATAGACAAGAAATAACAGTAAAACTCTCTCAGGGCAATGGCTTACTTTGTTGTAGTTGTCCTACTTGCTCTGGCGGATTTAGGGTATTGATATCCTGACCTCCATTGTGGCATTTTCAGTTCGCCTTTGGCAAAGATTGCCCCAGGGTATAGGGAGAAATCTGGACTCAAATCCTTGGGCTTGCCCCAGAAGGGCTTAAAATCAAGGAAACTACTCCTGTCGAGGTTTGTGAATTTTGTGAAGTCTGTTCTTACTCCAGTTTACGCGGCGATCGCAGCCCCTTGGGTCTCGGTTTGGGGCCGACTGCGGCGATCGCCTCTGTTGCTCGTCGTTGCCCTAACCACTGTACTGCTGTCGGGATGTGTCCGTTACGATGTGGGGATTCACTTCGACAGCCAAACCCACGGCGAGATTGTCCAGGATATTACCCTATCGCAACGATTCGTCAATCTCAGTAGCAGCACCGTTGATCGCTGGACGCAAAGCCTCCAACAGCGGGCGCGATCGCTGCAAGGCTATACCCGACAAGTTGGCGATCGCCGCTGGCGTGTGGTCATTCCCTTCAACAACGGAGCTGACCTGGTTGAGAAGTTCGAGAGTTTCTTTAACCCCGTTGAACAGAATGGCCTCACCCCGGAACAAGCGGGAGAGATTCCTGAACTCGAAACCCATCTGAGCCTGAATCAGAAAAACCTAATCTTCGCCATCGCCAACCATCTCAGTTTAGATGTAGATTTGCGGGCCTTGGGAGTCTTATCGAGTGAGGGGAATGTACTGATTAGTCCCACGGGACTCGTTGACCTCAGTTTCCGCCTCATTACCCCCTGGGGAGCCAGCCTGAGCTCGTTTGTGGGCAAAACGGCACCGACCCTAGAAAACAACACCCTGATTTGGTCCCTCGAACCGGGGGAAACTCAGCACCTAGAGGCAGATTTCTGGGTTCCTAGTCCCATTGGCATCGGGGCGGTGCTGATTATTGTTGTGGTGGCGATCGCCTCCTATATCAAAGAAACGCTGCTCCCGGCCTTAGGCATTGGCCGCCGCCCCCGACCCGCCAAACCCGCCGCCGATACAGCCTCAGAACCCGCCTCAGAGCCACCCACTCCCTAGTCAATCAGTCCATCAAACGAGATCTTTCAACGAGACGGCCGCTTGATTCAGGCGTTGGGTTCCTTCTTTAACTTGGGTAATCCCCGTCGCCGTCTCTTGAGCCGCCACATTGAGAACGGTCATGGCTTCAATCACCTGTTCGACGGCATTCACCTGCTGTTTCAGGGTTAGGGTAATCTGTTGATTGCTCATCACCACCTGATTGATGCCTTCTCGGACCCCCGCAAAGGCATGGGAGGTGTTCTGACTGACGTTAACCCCGGTTTCGACGCTTTTGGTGCCTTCATCGGTGACCATGACCGTGGTATTGATGGCATTTTGGATATCTTCGACGAGGGTGTTAATCTTCTCAGCGGATTTTTTGCTCTGATCGGCCAATTTGCGAATTTCACTGGCCACCACCGAGAAGCCTTTACCATGTTCCCCCGCTCGCACCGCTTCTACGGCGGCATTGAGGGCTAACATATTGGTTTGGTTGGCCAAATCACTGACCAGGTTGGAAATGTTGCCGATTTGGTTGGTCTGCTCGCTCAAACGTAAAATCTGTTGGGCGATCGCCGAGACCCGATCTTTGAGAGAATACATGGTTTCGAGGGTTTCCTCGACAGCACGAGTGCCATTGTCAGCCTGGCTCAACACCTCATTGGCACTTCCCGTCGCCGACTCGGCCTGGTTCATCACCTGACGAGCCGAGGCCCCGAGTTCATCCATGGTGGTGGTGGTTTCGTTGACGGAGGCCGCTTGCTGACTGGCGGTGCGTTCTTGTTCTTCCATCGTCGCCGCAATTTCCATCGATGAACTGGCCACGGAACTGGCGGCTTCATTCATTTGTCGGGTAATGCGGCTAATGATCCACCAGCCTACGAAGGTAGACCCAATTAAAGTTAATAGGGTTAAACTGATGGTTGAGTTGACCAGTGTATTCAGGGACTCTTGCTGGGTTAGCTGACTCTGCCTGACCAGGGACTTCTCATGGTTACTAAAGCTGGTGAACCGATCTTGAATCTCCTCGGCCTGAGCCCGGGCCCGTAGTTGCTTCCAACTCTCGATCGCCCCGTCGCGATCGCCTCCTTGAGCTTGAATCAAAATGCTCCGGTGGGTTTCAAGGAGTTGTTCAACCTGCTCGATCATCTCTTGGAACTGCTCTTGTTCCTCATCGTCTCTCAATCGTTCCATCAGTAAGGGAACGTCCGTATATAAATTTTCCCGAGCCTGGTTATAGCTATTGAGAGAGATGGGACTCGGGTCAAGTAAATAGCCCCGCAACGTCCGCGAGAGAACTTGACTATTCAACTGCAGGCGATCAATGATCGTATCATTGCCGATAAATTCTTCAACCTGATCCGCTTCTTGCTGTAACATCCGCACGCTGTTCCAAACGATGACAAACGAAAATAGCGAGAGTACAATGGGGACGGCATACCCCCCGATGATCCATGTCCGGATTCTTTGCTGTTTAAATGAAATCATCCTAATTCACCTCATATCCTGGCAGAGAGGGTACAGTAAATTGTGACATAATACGGAATTTATCTCATCGCCTGACGCAGAGTTCCGATTCCACTAACGTTGACTCCCCAACCCCAGATTTAACATTTTCATCATACCTCTTTTTTGTCAAAATAACGATAAATCTAACTAAAGTTAAAACGAAAAATAGGTGATATATAGCATCAGTCCAGATGACAAAAACTATTACAATTCTAGGAGTTTCTCAATCAAAAAATTGAGGTAATTAGGCTGTATCTGATCTTAGACAAGTGTTGAACGCAACTCCACGCGATCGCGCACCCCGACCCGGTCGGGAAAATCCTTAAAAAATCCCCTCTTGGGATGGCTAGGGGTGGCTAATCTGACCTGCTCGCCCCCATTGAGATGCACCCGGTCATTAAGAGTGATTATGACCGAGCAACCAGTAAGTTTTCATAGTTCCTTTACCTTTAATGGGAATCAAACCCCGCTCCTCAAATTCAAAATGATTTTGTAGGCGTAAATAAGTCGTTTCAGACACGTGAATCCGACCCGGAAGCCCGGTAGATTCCATACGACTAGCCACATTAACTGTATCTCCCCAGAGGTCATAAATAAACTTTTTAATGCCAATGACCCCAGCCACAACGGGTCCCGTATTCACGCCAATGCGAATTTCTAAAGGAGAGTTCCCTGCGGGCTGAAAATCTGCCATCGCCTCTAACATATCTAATGCCATATTAGCAACGGCTTCCGGGCTATCAGACCGAGGAATCGGCAGCCCTCCAGCCACCATGTAAGCATCACCAATGGTTTTGATTTTTTCTAAGCCATGTTTATCCGCTAAACGGTCAAAAACGGAAAAAATTTGATTAAGAATATCGACCACTTCAATGGGAGAAATTTGAGACGAAAGAGCCGTAAAGCCAACAATATCGGCAAACATGACTGTGGTATCATCAAAACGGTCGGCGATCGCACTTTCGAGTTGTTTGAGGTGATCGACAATAGCTTGGGGTAAAATATTCAGGAGTAAATGTTCTGATTTTTGTTTCTCTGCCTTTAGGGCTTCTTCAGCGAGTTTACGTTTTGTAATATCTTCTAAAACCCCCAAAACGCCAATGACGTTCCCATGAGCATCATGAATGGGGAGCTTATTAATATCGAGCCAAACTGGGCGACCTTCGGCATCGAGTTTCTGTTTTTTGGCGATAATATGGAGTTGTGGCGTATTGGTTTCAATAATGCGTCGATCTTGTTCCCGGAATTTTTCAGCAATTTCCGTATCTCCAAACATATCATAGTCTGTTTTTCCCACTACCTCATCGGGAGACTCTAAGTAAGCTGCATTGGCCCAATTCTGATTACAACCGAGAAATACCAAATTGGTATCCTTCCAAAAGACTTGTTGCGGGATATTATCTAGGATTAAACGTAGATATTGTTCTTGCTGACGTAGGGAGTCTTCGGCTTGGATGCGATCGCGGATTTCCGCCTGAAGCCGAGCATTCTGGGCTTCAAGTTGTTCCTGCAACCGTTTCAACTTCAGTTGATTCTCAATCCGGGCAACCACCTCAGCCAACTGGAAGGGTTTTGTAATATAATCCACCCCCCCCGAAGCGAACGCTTTAACCTTATCGAGTACATTATCCAAAGCACTGACAAAAATGACCGGAATCCCGGCAGTTGTCGGTTCAGCCTTGAGGCGACGACAGACCTCAAACCCGTCCACCTCCGGCATACAAATATCCAACAAAATTAAATCAGGTTCAAGTTGTTGGGCAAAATCAATAACCTTTGTCCCTTCCGTCACATTCTGAGTTTGATAGCCTTTACGCAGCAGCAGCCGCGACAGCAAATCCAGATTTTCCACACGGTCATCGACAAGAAGCAGGGTTGCTATCCACGACGTTTCACATGAGTCAGGTCGATCAATCATAGATTACAAGGCAAAAGGCAAGGTAGACTAGCAAGTGGTACGCCCTCGTCGGGAAACAAGGAACACCCACAACGCAGACAACAGGGGAAGTGGCGCACCCTACATAAAACCTGTGAGGTTGGCCAGGTTCTTTCTAGGGTAACGGCTGGCTTCAAGAGGGAATCGTGCCAAAACTGGCAAAACTGCCAAAACACTGTTAGAGAATCCCTTTCTATGGCAAGGTAAAATTAGACATACCCATCAAAAGACTTCTGGCTACCGTAACCAGCTGCATCGGACTCATGCAAACATTGCCTATTCAATCCCCCAACGACGCCAGCAACGGCTCATCCCCAGATCAGGCCGCTGCCTTTGAAACCACCATTCATCGCCGTAAAACTCGTCCTGTTCCCGTCGGTCGCGTCACCATCGGCGGTGGACATCCTGTGGTCGTTCAGTCGATGATTAACGAGGACACCATGGACGTGGACGGGTCTGTGGCAGGAATTCGGCGGCTTCATGAAATTGGCTGCGAAATTGTCCGGGTCACGGTTCCCAGTATGGCTCATGCCAAAACCCTAGCCCAGATTAAGCAGAAACTGCGGGAGACCTATCAAGAGGTTCCCCTGGTGGCTGATGTCCACCACAACGGCATGAAAATTGCCTTAGAAGTTGCCAAACACGTGGATAAAGTCCGCATTAACCCTGGATTGTACGTGTTTGAGAAGCCCAAAAGCGATCGCAACGAGTACACCGACGA
>LJZT01000057.1 GCA_001314905.1 Phormidium sp. OSCR | reverse complement strand
TGGACGGGGTTTCGGGGCAAAAATGCTCTGGGGCTAGACAAACCTGATGAAGCAAGAATCCCCCGTTATAATCTTTGATTTAACGGCGGGAGTGTCAACGCCAACGGAGATTCTAGGGAGCGCCCAATGTTAAAAAAGCTTTTGAAATCCAAAAAAACCAATTATTTCTTAGAAATTGATGACAAATCCGGGCAGGACAACGGTAAAAAAACGGAAACCTCCCCAAAACCTGCCCAAACCGCGAAAACAGTAGAAAACAAACCCAGCTCTCAAGCCAAAGCCGAAGCCCCTAAAGCTGAAAAAGCGCCTCAAAAGGCTGCCAAGGCTGAAAAAGCAAAGGCCCCCAAAGCCCAACCCACCCCTCAACCGACTCAGGCGCAGGCTTCAGCTCAACCAGCAGCGGCCAAACCGCAGCCAAAACCGCAGCCGAAACAGCGTAAAGAGTTTGCCACACGCTACCTAATGCCGAACTCTCCCACCCCTCGCCGCCGCCCGGGTGCCAATATGCAATCCTTCCTGGATATGGCTAAAGATCCCGGAATGCGACGCTAAGGGCGTTACCAAAATGCGTTAACGGACATTAAACATTAAATTCACTTGTCTTAGCGGGGATGCGTCAGAGTAGACGTGTCCCCGTTTTCCCCTGCTCATTTTTCAGAGAACTCTCCCCCAGTGCGCCATTCCCGGCCAAAAAAAAGAAGGGAGAGCCGTAGCCCTCCCCGCCATCAGGGTGCATCTATACCATAGTTTAGTAGATTTGGGATGAGGGGTCAACCCCCACACCCAACAATTTTGCAAAACTGATTCAACATCATCTCGCAGCCGTTAACGAAGAACCGCCCCACCTACTCTCCCTTAAGCTTGGGAGCAAGCAGTTGATTGGTCAATTTAGGATCAGCCCGTCCACTGGTGAGTTTCATCACCTGTCCCACAAAAAACCCTTGCAGTTTCGTTTTCCCGGCCCGATATTGCTCAACCTTATCGGGGTTCTCGGCCAGAAGATCATCAATAATCTGCTCCAACTCGCCGGTATCAGAAATCTGGGTCATTCCCTTGGATTCGACTAAGGCCTTGGCCGAACCCCCCTTCTCCAACAGTTCCGGGAGAATTTCCTTGGCAATTTTGCCGCTAATGGTTCCCGCTTCAATTAAACCAATCAGTTCAGCCAAAATCTCGGGAGTCAGAGCAATCTCGGTAATCTTGAGTTTGGCCTCGTTGATATAGCCCGTGATATCTCCCATCACCCAGTTGGCGGCTAACTTAGCCGGTGCGCCGGCGCTGACGACGGCCTCGAAATACTCGGCTACATCTCGCTCCTCGGTCAAAACGCGGGTGTCATAGGCCGATAAACCCAGGTTTTCCTCGTAGTAATGCCGTTTCTGAGCCGGGAGTTGGGGAATTTCAGCTTTCCAGGCCTCCCGCTGCTCTGGAGTGACCTCAATGGGACAGAGATCCGGTTCAGGGAAGTAGCGGTAGTCGCTTGAGCCTTCCTTAACCCGCATACTGATGGTGCGTTGGCTGTTTTCCTCCCAGAGACGGGTTTCTTGAACGATCGCCTCTCCCGATTGTAAGCAATCAATCTGACGCTCAATCTCAAAGTCGATGGCCTTTTGAATGGCACTAAAGGAGTTCATATTCTTGATCTCGACCTTAGTGCCAAACTCCGCTTGTCCGACGGGACGCACAGAAATGTTGACATCACAGCGCAAAGACCCTTCTTGCATATTGCCATCACTGACCCCGAGATAGCGCACAATACGCCGTAGCTCTTGGCCATATTCGGCCGCCTCTTTCCCAGAGCGAATGTCGGGTTCCGAGACAATCTCCATCAGCGGAACCCCGGCCCGGTTGTAGTCCACAAGCGAGTAGGATGAGCCAGAGAGGCGATCGCTCCCCCCATGCACTAACTTCCCAGCATCCTCTTCCATATGCAGGCGCGTAATACCAATGCGCTTGCGATAGGGATGTCCCCCCTCGTCAATCAACTCAATCTCTAGCCAGCCATGTTCGGCGATGGGTAAATCATATTGAGAAATTTGATAGTTTTTGGGAAGGTCAGGATAGAAGTATTGTTTGCGATCAAACTTACTGTAAGGGGCAATTTGGCAGTTGAGAGCCAACCCAGTCTTGACGGAGTATTCCAACACCTTCTCATTGAGAACCGGCAGCACACCGGGGAGTCCGAGACAAATCGGATCGATATGGGTGTTCGGCTCAGCACCGAACGCCGTCGAGGACTGGGAAAAGATTTTGGTCTCCGTCGCAAGCTGACAGTGGGTTTCTAAGCCAATGACGGCTTCATACTGCGTTTTCGTCGGTGCGGCTGTGGTCATAGGGTAATTCAGGGCTAATCAGTAGGCGTTGAGACAGACTCTCTTGTGAGTCCCATTCTAGCGTAGCGATCGCGGCCAATGAGCCTTAGGCAATGAGACTGAACCATCCCGTTACCTCGGGGCCGTCTAGGCCCGAGCCTATCATAAGCGGCGGGTGATTCACTCCATTTGAGCCAGGTTTCAACCCTCAAGGCATGGTAAAGTTGTACTGATGTTGGTGAGTCATTGCCTCACTGATTTGACAAGATGGCTGAGTCCAGATTGCTAACCCCACCGACGGTCCCCACTACTGCTTTCACCTCATGAACGAGATCACTCCCAACCAGATGCGAGAACGCCTTGGCAACATCGACCAAATTCGCGATATCTTGTTTGGCGATCGCTCTCGTGAGTATGACCGTCGCTTCAGCCAGCTCGAGTCTGAGGTGGCCAGCCTCCGACGTCAGATGACGGAACAGCTCGAAAGCCTACGGACGGTGTTTACAACCGACCTGAAAACGGCCCTCGATAGCATGGAGAAGAAGCTTCAGTACGTCAACGCCTCTCTCGATGAAGATTCCGAAGATTTACGCAACCAACTGCGAACCGTGGAAAGTCGCCTTTCGAGTAACTTTGTCGTCGCTGAGAAAAGCCTGAAAGGACAAGTTCGTAACATCGAAGAGGAGTTATCAGAAACCCGGACGCGCTTAGATGGAGAACTGGCGGATTTACGATCGCAGATCCTCGACGAACTTCAGCGGCGATCGCAACAGCTTCAAGGGGAAAAACTCTCCCGCACCGACTTAGCCGATATCCTGTTTGATGTTTGTATGCAAGTCAAGGGAAAAGAGGCTCAAGTCCAGGACTCTCAGAACAGCAACGCCGAACGCCTCATCCTCCCGGAACGACAGAACGACCATCAGCAACCCGACGATCAAGAACCCGACTATCAGCAACCCGACTATCACGACGATCCCATCTCCGATTCTCAGAATCATTAACCTCCATGACGTTCCCTCACTCAGACGCATCGAACCCCAATCAGGATACGTTAAGCGACCTCGAAGCTCTCAACGCCCTGCAACAGCTTCTGAGTGAGCTGACCCTGGAAAAATCGTCGCCCTCCCCGGCGGATCCCCCATCATCGCCGCCAACTCCCACGGAGAGACCCGCTACGGAGCCATCAACCCTTGAGTCAGTCGGACCCGAAGACACCGCCACCGAAGCGTCTCAACGCCGCCATCATCCCTCTGACCGCGCCTCTGACCGCGCCTTTCCTAGACCATCGCGATCGCAACACTCTCCTTCCAACACCGCCTCAGCCGGGACATTCCCACATCCATCGCCTCCTCCATCCCATCGCGACACCGCCCGAAACCTCACAGGTAATAGAACTGGAAATACAACCGGAAATCCACTGGGGAATCAGCTGTCCCCATCCGCCCCGACACCTGGACATCATCCTGCTGCAATAGCGAATCAGGACTTGCGTCAGCTTCAGGCCCAAGTCGACGATCTACAACAGCAACTCGATCGCGCCACCGACTCCATGGGTCCCCTGATGCCCGTCATTCAGGAAATCCTCACGAGCTTGTCCCCCGTTGAACTGCGAAACGAGGTGATTCAGGCCCTCGTTCCCGAAATTGACCGGGTGATTCGTGAGCGATCGCAGCAAAACCCCCACGCTATGCAGGAAGCCTTCGCCGAGATTCTGCCGGGGGCGATTGCGGCCGAAATTCAACGTAATCCTAAGCAAATCGCCAACGCCATTGGCCCGGAAATGGGGGCAGCCATTCATCGCCAGATCCAATTAGACCGCAACGCCATTCGCGATGCTCTAGCCCCGGAAATTGGCCGCTTTATCAAAGCTCAGATTGAACTCGAACGAGACTCAATGGTTGATGCCCTTTATCCCGTCATCGGCAACACCATCGCCAAGTATATGACCGAGGCGGTGCGGGATATTAACCAAAAAGTTGAAAATACCCTCAGTTTTGAAGGAGTCCGCCGCAAAATACGCGCCCGCTTACAGGGCGTCTCGGAAGCAGAGTTAATTTTACGGGAGTCGTTTCCCTTTAAGGTGCGAGCGGCCTTTTTGATTCATAAACATTCGGGTTTGGTGATTTGCGAGGCGCAAGTGTCTGAGTCAGAACGGCTAGAGTCCGATATGATTGGCGGGATGCTCACGGCAATCCGCAGTTTTGCCGCCGATTGCATCGTCACCCCTGGGGGAACCTCTGAACTGCAAGAGATTGAGTATGAAACCTTCAACTTAGTCATGGAAGTCGCCGGCTACTGTTATATCGCCGTAGTCGCCGAAGGGGAAATGCCCAAGTCTTTTGTCAATAATCTCCGTAACACCCTCGGCTACATCGTGCAGAAGTCTGGGGATACCATTGAGAACTATGACGGCGATCCTGAGACGATTCCGCCGCTGGTGACAAATCGCCTCCAGATGTTGGTCGAGTCGGCCAACTTCCGAGAAACGGAGGAGACTCGGCGCAATCGACCGCCGATTTTATTGGGGGTTTTAGGACTACTGTTGCTCGGATTCGGGGTTTGGGGTGGCTTGCGATTTTGGCAAGGGCGAATTATTGCTCAGGCTCAACAGGTGTTGCGATCGCATCCGGCGTTAGGGATTTATCGCCTCAATGCCGATATGAATTGGCGCACTCTGGTGTTGTCGGGGGAAGTGCCGACGGAGAGTTTGCGATCGCGGGCCGAAGCCGCCATTGAGGAGGTGTTACCGGAGCGACCGAGGGAAAATCGTATTTTGACCCTGGAGGTTCCTCCCACCCCAGAATTGACCGCTGCTGAATTTGAACGAACTCTAGCGGCCTTGAATCGCCTTGAGGATGTGTCCTTGGAGGGAGAGATTCAGGGAACCGATATACGACTTTGGGGAGATTTGCCGAATCCTGAGCGCGCGCAACGGGTGACGCAAGCCTTTGAGGCCATTCCAGGGGTGACAACCGTCACTCATACCATGGGAACAAAACCCCAAACCCTAGAGGAACGGATTTATTTTGACTCCGGGGAGACGGCGATTACGGAGCCGGAGCAACGGGAAACTTTACAGGCCTTGGCTGAGTTGTTGCAAGAGTCCCCGGACTTGCGGTTACGGGTCATCGGACATACAGACCAAATTGGCTCTGTGCAGGTGAATCAGGAGATTGCTCAACAACGGGCCGAAGCCACTCGCGACGTTCTAGTCGAACAGGGAATTGCGGCGAATCGCTTAGAGATTAACAGCTCGATTAATCCACCTCCAGACCTCGATGAGAGCGCACCGGCGGCGCTGAGCCGTTGTGTCCGTTGGCAGCCTTTGCCGTAACTTGGCGACCATGGCCGCCATGATTTTTCTTGCGTTGGGGTCAATTGCCGCTACGATAGAAACTCGTTCTTGAATTCTGTCACAAGCTTGTCCATAACCATGCTGATTGTGTCAGACTGATCTTGACTTATCGTACCGATCATCCTATGGCAGTTATTTCTAAGAAAATTTGTACAATTGGAGATTTTAGTGTTGGTAAAACGAGCCTCATTCGTCGCTTTGTGGAAGGAAAGTTTAGCGATCGCTATCTTTCGACGGTCGGCGTTAAAATCTCCCGTAAGCCGGTTAATGTCACCAACCAAGCCGGAGAGGACAAGTCGGTTCAGCTTCTAATTTGGGATTTGGAGGGTCATACCAAGTTCAAATCCATTGCCCCGAGTTACCTGCAAGGGTCGTCGGGAGCCTTGTTTGTAGCGGATGTGACTCGCTTGGAGACGATTGAGCGTTTGGGAGACCATTTGGATTTATTCTTCTCGGTGAATCCTAAGGGGGTGGCGATCGTCGCCTTAAATAAGTCCGATTTACTTGATGCTGACAAACTTACCCATTTACAAGAGCAGGTTAAACGTGAGCAAGGCGATCGCCTCACCTCAGTTTATTTAACATCAGCTAAGACTGGGGAAAATGTCGAAACAATTTTCTCTCAAATGGCAACGTTACTGGTTTAATGATGGTGAAGCGGATAAAGAAAACGCAACTTAAGAAGCGGACATCGTAACTTAAGAAAATATAAACGGGTTAGCTACGTCCAAAATCCTCCCTCGCCTTGAGGTCATGTGCATCTCAAGCAGTCGTCCCCCCTGTATACCCATAAATGATTCCCATTAAGTCTGTTAAGCTGGCAAAATGGAACTATACACCGTTATCCCCTCAGTGGTGTTCTCCAACACCTGCCAGGATAGACACGGCCAAAATTTCTCCAGTTTCGTGAACTCCCAACTCTACCTAAAGCCGGAATGCACGATCTACAGGCCCAACATTCGCTGCGAATCTTAGTTATCGAAGATGATGCCACAACGCGGCTGCTCCTGAAACGGACGTTGCAGAAAGAAGGCTATAATGTAACGTTAGCGGAAAATGGTGTTGAGGGAATCGAGAAGGCACTGTTGATTTCTCCGGCTTTGATTATCAGTGACTGGGTGATGCCGCAACTCGACGGGATGGAACTCTGTCGTCGGGTGCGATCGCATCCCGACTTATCCGGCGTGTTCGTGATTCTCCTCTCCTCCCGAGAAACCGTCGCAGATCGCGTTGAGGGACTCGATGCCGGAGCCGATGAATTTCTCTCCAAACCCATTGATCCCAATGAGCTCAAAGCCAGAGTGCGGGCGGGATTGCGTCAATATGAACTCAATTATCAACTCAAAGCCGCTAACCATGACTTGATGATCACGCTACAACAACTCAAGCAGGCCCAGGCCCAACTGATACAAAGTGAAAAGATGTCCAGTTTGGGACAGATGGTGGCCGGAATTGCCCATGAAATCAACAATCCTATCAACTTTATTGAGGGAAACCTCTCCTTCGCAGAAGACTATATCCAGGATTTACTCGACATCATTCATCTCTATCAAAAATACTTTCCTGAAATTCCCGAAGATTTAGAACTGCTCCTCGAAGATGCTGATATTGAGTTTCTCGCCGAAGACTCCAAACAACTGATTGATTCGATGCGCGTGGGAGCGTCGAGAATCCATAAAATTATTAGTCATCTGCGCAACTTTGCCCGTCTCGATGAGGCGGAGATGAAGCGGGTTGATATCCATGATGGTATCAATAGCACCTTGATTATGCTACAAAATCGCCTCAAACTCCCCAATGGTATGGAAATTGAGGTGGGCAAAGACTATGGAGAGTTACCCAAAATTGACTGTTATCCGGGTCAATTGAATCAAGTTTTCTTAAATATCTTGCATAACTCGATTTACTTTTTACAAGACTATGTAAAAAAAGGAGAGTTAACAGACCCAAACATTCGGGTTTTTACGCGCTCTATTGATGAACGAGATACCGTAGAGATTGTGATTTCCAATAATGGTCCGAGTATTGCTGAGGCGACCATTCCCAAGGTGTTCGACCCATTTTTTACCACCAAACCCGTTGGCCAGGGAACGGGGATGGGGTTATCGATTTGCTACCAAATTATTGTTGAACGTCATCGCGGTCAAATTCACTGTTTGATTCCGCTTGAGGGGGGGACTGCATTTGCGATCGAGATTCCGCGACGACAGCCTGAGGAGAATCGTTAAGATTCCCAAGTTTGAGACGGGAGGCGGAGCCTCCCTTGGCGCATTCCTTGGCAGAGCCAAGGAACGAGGGCTAACGAGGGCTAGGGGCCTCTTACTGTTGGGGTTGGGGGAAGGTGAAGTTACGTTGTTGCTGGAGTACTTCCCGCGCATCACGACCTGGCGTATAGGTGTACCCGAAGTTATTAGGGTCAGAATCATTGAGGACATTCGGGGTTAAAATGACAATTACCTCCTGACGTTCATTATCCCGAACTGTGCGACGGAACAACGACCCTAACAAGGGAATATCCCCCAAAATAGGAACTTTGCGAACCTCAGTGCGATCCGTTTCTTGGATAATACCTGAAAGGATCAGGGTTTGACCGTCTCGGATACGGATTCGCCCTGAGTCAACAGAACGTCGTTGAATTAAGGTAACAGTCTCAGTACCTGATCCAGCGGTTCCTACGGGGGAGCTTACTTCTGGATTAACTTCTAACGTTACAAAACCATTATCATCAATCCGGTGAACAGTTACCCCAAGTTGTAATCCAACTTCTTCCTTCTCCACTTCTCGGGTTTCTCGTGTTCCTGACGGTGTATCAATAAACGAAATGCTAGTTTCACCAACAACCTCTGACGTGAGATTGACACTAGAGGTTTGTCCTTCTTGAACAATCAAGGTTGGGTCGGTGAGAATTTTCGCATTACCACTGATAACCTGAGCTTGTAGTTGTGCTAAGAAACGGGTTGGGAACTGGAAAAGATCAGCGACACTGGTGGTAATGCTACCCCGTTCTCCCTGTTGAACATTGGGGCTAAAACGCCCTGTAAAATTATCATCATCATCAAAAACTGGCTCTAACGTGATGACAGTATCTTCAGCCAATTCGCGATCAATAATTCCTACGTCGAAGAGATCTTCCTGACTGATAGCGGGTTCCCGGTCAAAGAATCGATCCCCTCCCTCGAAATCCTCTCGACGCACAGTGACCTGTCCAGTTTGTGGGTCTTCTTCGATAATCTGTAGTCCTGGCTCTCCGGCCCCTGGAACTCGGGTTGTTCGAGACAAATCAATAAAGGTTTCCGAGTCTCCAAAGGGGTTAGGGACAACTGGAGGAGATGAGATACCATCACGAACGTCAGAACGATCCGGAGGATTCCCGCCGCCAAAAATCACAGTAGCTGCACCGCCATCACTCGAAACAAAGGTATCTCCCACACCGAAGGAGAAACTGGCGTTAAAGTTATCCTGATTGCTTAGCGAAACATCAACAATTTTGATGTTCACGGCCACCTGGCGACGACGAGTTTCAAGTTGAGTTAACAGTTGTGTCGCCATTTCCACCTTACGAGGATCTCCAATGAGAGTTAACTCATTTCCTCCCGCATCAGCTGCCTGCCGTTGCCCAATGGACACCAAAAGTCCCCTCAACGGAAGAGGTGCATAGCCTTGATACGGGGTGCTACGGTCGGCAATGGAGAGCAGCTCAACGGTTGTTCGGTTTGTTTCGCTGGTTAAAGTTGGGGAGTTTGGATCATCAGGATTAACCCGAACCGACTGAACTTGTGTTTGGGTAGCAATATCGCTGGCCTCTGCACCCTGTGAAAGTAGGAAGTTGCGGGCATCAATTAAGGTCAGTTGATTGAGTCGGACTGTGCGGCTGATAATGGGACGTGCTGAGTCAGGAAGACGTGCACCAACAACAATCGTATTTCCCTCCCGATTGGCTTCGAGTCCACTGAGACGCAAGACATTGTTGAAGACATCTTGAACTGCTTCGTCCTCAATGTCCAGGGAAATGGTGCGCCGGCCGTTATCTCCGCCTCCGTCTCCGTCTCCTTCGCTATCGGCGATATAAGCCAAGTTTAGGCCAGCAGCACGAGCCAGCAGGGACAAGACTTCTTCAACGGGGGCTTCTCGCAGCACCAAACGGGGGACGCGCTGAGCGGTCCCTAGGCTGATGCTGTAGCTAGAGGTATCGACGGAGGAGACGGAAATATCGCCGACTGGCGGGGCTACGGCGCGGGGTTGGAAGGGAGGCGCGGGGTTGACGCGAGTGGGAGAGTTAATGCGAACGCCGTCAATTTCAACGTCGGGGTTGGGAACTAAGACATCAGAATTACCGGGTTGCTGTTGGGCTTGTTGTTGCTGTTGGGCTTGTTGTTGCTGTTGGGCTTGTTGTTGCTGTTGGGCTTGTTGTTGCTGTTGGGCGAGGTTCCCTTGTCTTTGCGGTTCGCCGGTAATGCCGGGAGGCGGTGAGGCGGCGGTTGTGGGGGCATCGGCGGCCCTGCGGTAGTTGAGGGCGATGCCTCGGCTGGCTTCTTGGACAATTTCGCCATCGGGGGGGGTTTCGCCGGCACTGGTGACGATGACGCGGGTACTGTTGGCGTCGAGAGCGGTGACAACCAGGGAGGCGATACCGGGAGCCGGGTTATTCTGACTGTAGCCTTGGCCTTGGGGCAGTCGCAGTTTGGTGTTGATGAGGTCTGCAACCATGGCATTGCCACGACGGACGAGGAAAATCTGGGGGCGATCGCCACTAGCCGTGTCCATCATTAACATCAGGCCAGACGGCGTTTCACGAAGTTCAATTCCGGTTACCTCCGTCGGAGTCGCCAATGTGGACGCTGGGACTGCTAGAACAAGGGCTGTTCCGAGGCATAATCCACCAAATCCGAGATTATAGTTCACCGCTCTCTCCTTTTAATAATTGATAGTTAACAACTGTTAACTATCAATCCACCAGTATCAACGACCAATTATGGACGCTCAACCGCTAACTGTCAACTAGACAAGAGCAACGGTTGGCGGACTGGGCACAAGGGCAACATTTTTGTCAAGAGTTTTCCTCCGGGGTTAAGGCTTAACTTTCTTCTTCCTCCTCTCCCTCACCGTTGGCTTCTTCGGCCTCAAGCCGTTGTTGTAACTCCTCTTGAGACAGAGGCAATAAGGCTTCGAGTCTAAAAGAGGTGGTTATTTTGGCTTCAGGCTGGCAATTTGGCAGCAGGCCGTTCTCGTCATAAATAAAGGTCGGACGCTGTTGGGTTGAGCTAAACTCACGCAATACCAGCAGCGGTTGAAGTTGCTCAAGCTGCATCAAAATGGCGCGAGTTTGGGCGAAATTCCCCTCTAGCTGCACGTCATAGGTTTGACGTTTAAGCTGTCCATTCGCTTGGCTACCAAAGGAGCTATCTGTAACCAATTCATAGCCATCTGATGTGATGTCGGCTGCATTGCTATCGCGTTGGCTTTCGGGAAAAATGGGTTCAAATTGTTGCAGTTCAGCTTGAGCAAAGAAGCCATCGATCCGACTGTTGAAATCGGCGTACTCTTGCAACAGTCCTGAGGGGCAACCCTGAGCCACCAAGCGAGTGCGAATCTCGTCGGAACTGAGATTGGCGTTGCGCTGGTTAATTTGTTGGTTAATATCTAAGACTAGGGTTTCGAGGCTATCAGGATTGGCAAACATCGACAACACCTCTTCCTGAAGGGCTTGCACCTCATCCCGTTCAGCTTCAGCTTGCTCGATTTGCTGCTGGATATTGCCTTGAGCATCAATCTGAGTCTCTTTTTCGGCAATTTCGACCTGTAAATCTTGGCGATCGCCCCACAGGGGTTGAACCAGTCGCAGGGCCAGGAAAACGGCTCCGGCTAGACCCAGCACCGCAATCAGCACCCCCAAAATGGTTGGGGAGAGCGTCACCCCCATAAAGACAAGACCATCAGGAGCTTCTGCCTCGTCTTCACCGGGAACAAAATCTTCGTCGTATGTCATGGTTCTAAATTACCCCTCTGCGTTGAAGTTCTTGGATACGGTTGACTAACCCCAAGGCACCTTTACGCTGAAGTTCCTGTAGGATGTCGGTGGCCGGAACTTCACGAACTTGGGTTTGAATGGTGAAGGCGACAACCTGCGACAACTCCAGACGATTTCGAGTTTCGCTGAAGGTGATACTTTGGGCGTTATAGTCCTCCATCTGAGCATTGACTAAATGAGTGCCGGACCCGAGATAGAGATTCGACTCTTTTAACAAGAGAATGAAGTCATTAACATCATTGAACGACTGAGCAATGCCTCGGACAACGATCATCGACGGCGGACGGCCGGACTCTGTCGGTTGCGGCTGCGGGCCACCTTGTGGCGGCTCATTCATTTCTTCTATGCTTTGGATGCGAACCCCGAGGGGGCTGCGATCGCGCAAATCCTGTAACAGCGCCGACCAAGGCGAAATATAATTAAACACCCCCGCCAAGGCATCGGTTTGCGCCCGGATTTGCTGAACCTCCTCCTGAATCTCTCTTAGACGATTTTCTTCTCGCTGATAACTTCCTAACTCCGCGTCGAGATCATCTCGTTCGGCTTGCAGCTTGGGAATTTCGACTTGAGCTAGGTAGACCCAAGCACCGCCGACCACCGCTAAGCAAGCTACCGCAAAGGCACCACCGGCGATGAGCGGCATATTGTTGCCCCCCTGTTGCCGCTGGCGGCTCGGTTTGGCCTTGACCGATTCCGGACGATACTCCGGGCGATCGTTGAGGAAATTAATCTCGATGTTATACATAAGTGTTAGACCTCCCGTAGTCCCAGACCTAAGACAACCCCTAGTCCGGGACGTTGGACGAGGGGGACTTCTTCTTCGCTCATCTCCAATCCTAGCGCAGCGACTGGGTCAACTTGACTGGTTGGAATACTCAGCCGCTGCATAAAGAACTCATCGAGTTGGCCAACAGCGCTTCCTGGACCAACGAGGAACAATTGCGCCACATCCATCACCTCACTTTGGTTGAGGTAAAAGTCGATGGAACGACGAACCTCGTCGGCTAGCTCACCTAAGACTTTCATCATGGCGCTGGTTCCCGGATTGTTGCCGCCCATGGTTCCCATGGTCATACTATCACCAGTATTTACCGGTAAGGTCATCCCTTGTAAGAGTTCTGTGTTTCGGGATGGGGGTAAGTTCATCGCTTCTGAGAGGGCGCTTTGAATTTGAAAGCTGCCAATGCCGATGGTGCGAGAAAATTGGGGTACACCATCGACGATAACCGAAATCTCGGTACTGTCAAATTGCAGATCAGCGGTGACGACTACTTCCGACGAGGTAAATTGTTGCAGTTGATCCTGGAGACAGCGTAACACTGAGAAACTGCTGACCTCCATCACGTCGAGGTTCAGTCCCGCTTCTTGAAAGACGCTGATGTAACTGTCGGTGACTTCTTTGCGGGTGGCCACAAACAGCAATTGATTTTTTTCCATGCCATCTTCATCTACAAACGAACCCAGCTTTTGGAAGTCCACATCCGCCTCCTCCCGAGGGAAGGGAAGATAGAGGCCCGCTTCTTGGTTGACATAATCCCGCAGTTGGCTTTCATCGTCGAGTTCGACGGGAACCGGAATCAACCGCACGATCGCCTCACGACTGGGAATGGCTGTGGCGATATGTTTGGGTTTGATTTTATGCTCACTCAGGACTGCTTCAATCAGTTCTGACATACTGGGCAAATCGATAATTTGCCCTTCCTGCATGACCCCTTCGGGAACTTCCTCGGAGATGAAGTGTAAAATCTTATAACCCTGACGCTGTTTTTGCAGTTGCATCACATTAATGCGATCGGGAGACAGTTCAATGCCAATGCCGTTCTTGGCTTTGGAGAAGATATTTTTGAGGAAGTTGAAGTTAACCACTGTATTTCGTCACTAGATTGAGCCAGGGGGTTGAGCGAGTCGGTTGAGCCAGTGTATTCAGGTTGTGGGAGCGATGACGAGACGATGAAGCTCACGGCCAGACTCAGGAGCATACTCGGGACCCTACGATGAGCAACTGTTGATGATAGGCGATCGCCGTGGCTCTATTCTATCTGCTTAATTTTTGTTTGCTTCATGTCTCAACGCCTTGTGTCCCATAGGGGAACCCCAATCGAGCCAAGGTTCAGCAATACCAATTCAGCTAGACCAATTCAGCAATGCCCATAAGGATGCCCATAAGGATGCCCAAGACCACCCGCCAGAGTCAAGGAAGACGCAGCAAAATAGTTCTAGGACTGGGATTGACCCTAACCAGCCTGCTTCTCGTCTTAGCCTGTGGGAGTCCCCGCACAATCCGTGATGAGACGACAGTTGAATTCTGGACAATGCAGCTTCAGCCGACCTTCAATGACTATTTTGACAATCTAATTGAGGCGTTTGAGGCGGAGAATCCCGAGTTAGAGGTACGTTGGATTGATGTTCCCTGGTCCGCCATGAAAGCGCGTATTCTCACCTCAGTTTCGGCTCGAACCGCGCCGGATTTGGTGAATCTCAACCCGGATTTCGCCGCCTTGCTGGCGGGACGTGGGGCCTGGCTGAACTTGGATGAGTCCATCTCCGAGGCGGTGCGATCGCAGTATCTCGAAAATATCTGGGACGCCAGCCGCTTTGAAGGCCAGAGTTTCGGCATTCCCTGGTATCTGACGACGCGGATTACGATTTATAACGAGGCCCTGTTGGCTGAAGCCGGTATCGAGGAGCCTCCCCAAACCTATGAAGCCTTAGCAACGGTGGCCCAACAGGTACGGGAGGAAACGGGCAAATATGCCTTTTTTGTCACCTTTGCCAGCAATGACTCGGGGGAAGTGTTGGAGTCGTTGGTGCAAATGGGGGTGCGACTGCTCAATGACGACGGAACCGCCGCCTTTAACTCCCCTGAAGGGGTGGCGGCGTTTAACTATTGGCGGCGACTCTATCAAGAGGGATGGCTTCCCCGTGAGGTGTTAACCCAAGGTCATCAACGGGCGATCGAACTCTATCAGGCCGGGGAACTGGCCTTAGTGGCCACCGGTCCTCAGTTCTTCCAAACTATCACCAACAACGCCCCGGATATCGCCGCCGTTTCCCGAGCGGCCCCCCAGATGACCGGTGAAACGGGCAAAATCTCAGTGGCGGTGATGAATGTCCTCATTCCCCGAGATACTGTCAATCCCGAGGGGGCGATCGCCTTCGCACTCTTTCTAACTAATCCAGATAATCAACTGGCTTTTTCCCAAGCCGCCAATACCCTACCCTCGACGCGGGAGACCTTGAACCATGAGTATTTCCAGGAGTTGGGGCCAAACGCCGAGCCCATCGATCAGGCCCGTGTGATTAGTGCTGAACAGTTGAAACGGGCCGAAGTCTTAGTTCCACCTCAGTCCAATGTTAATGATTTGCAGGAAATCCTCTATGATAACTTACAGGCGGTGTTATTGGGGCAGAAAACCACTGAGGCGGCCCTGGCCGATGCCGAACAAGACTGGAATGCGATCGCCAGCTCTTTCAAGACTCCTTAAACGCTCCCCAGAGCTTAGTTAGAGGGGTCTTTCGGGACATCCGTCTCCAATAGCCCCGCTTGAGCCACCAGTCGCGGAAAAACCAGGATAAAATAACCCATCCAGGCCGATAGGGGGATAGCCACGAGAACCGTCAGCCAAAGCCGATGTAAAATTAACCAACTGGCCGCAATCAAGCCCAGACCCGTCAGGAGAATGGACCAAGGTTGACACCACCAGGGCTTATCGTGCCAAACGGTCGGAGTCGAAGTGCGATCGCCATCAGACATAAGGCCGTTAAGTCAGTTGAGTACGTCCTTAACCAGTATGCCAGCAATTCGGCCAGCCATTTGGCCAGCCATTCGAGAGGTCAGGCGATCGAGAGCCAGCGCCCTCTCCCTGAAGCGGCCCTAGAAATGCGTTATAGTAGTAAGCCAACTGAAGACCCTTGTTGGTTGGCCCAAAGACCTTCACCTTAGCCAAATCTGGCTAAAACAGGGCCAAAAACCTAACGCTTGCAACAGATATACAGATACAGATATTAGGAGAGAGTTTATCAATGGCGGTTGCAGTTGACCAGCTACTCACGCCAGACATTTCGCGCCCCGCTCGTTACCTGGGTAACGAACTTGGGGCCGTGCGTAAATCCTGGCAAGATGCCGAGGTCCGTTGGGTCTTGACCTATCCCGAAGTGTACGAAGTGGGTGCGTCAAACCTAGGGCATATCATCCTCTACAGTATTCTCAACGCCCAGCCCCGCCAACTGTGCGATCGCGCCTACCTGCCGGCCCTGGACTTAATCGAAAAGTTGCGGGAGACCAATACTCCCCTCTTTGCTGTCGAGGCCCATCGTCCCCTCACCGATTTTGACATTCTCGGCTTTAGCCTCAGCTACGAACTCGGGGCCACCAATATCCTGGAAATGCTGACCCTAGCCGGGATTCCCCTGACTTGGGCCGAACGTCTCAAGCGTGGACTCGAAGACCCCCTCATCTTCGCCGGCGGACAAACCGCCACCTCTAACCCGGAACCCTACGCCGACTTTCTTGATTTTGTGGCCCTTGGCGATGGTGAAGAACTGCTACCGGAAATCGGCCTCGTCATCGAAGATGCCAAACGAGCCGGATTGAGCCGCAAAGACCTCTTACTGGACTTAGCCCAGGTTCCTGGGGTTTACGTCCCCATGTTCTACGACATGGCCGAAGATGGCTCAGTCCGTCCCAATCATCCCCAAGTCCCCGAACGGGTTTTGCGGCGGGTTGCACCGCCAATGCCCGCCTATTCCATCGGCCTCGTCCCCTATATCGAAACCGTCCACGATCGCCTCACTGTGGAAATTCGCCGGGGTTGTACTCGCGG
Organism: Phormidium sp. OSCR; assembly: GCA_001314905.1. GTDB lineage: Bacteria > Cyanobacteriota > Cyanobacteriia > Cyanobacteriales > Geitlerinemataceae > Sodalinema. Next base: position 11,052 of record LJZT01000057.1, on the reverse strand, counting down.
CTGTCGCTTCTGTCAACCGGGAATGTTGACTCGCCCCGCCCGAGATGTGAACCCGGAACAGGTGGTCAACACCATCGAGAAGGGAATGCGGGCCACAGGCTATAACGAGTTTTCCCTCTTGTCCCTCAGTTGTTCCGATTATCTGTCCTTACCAGCAGTTGGGATGGAAGTCAAGAATCGTTTACAAAACGATAACATTTCCCTGTCCCTGCCCAGCCAGCGGGTCGATCGCTTCGACGAGAACATCGCCAATATCATCGGCGGAACCCGTCAATCGGGGTTAACCTTCGCCCCAGAAGCGGGAACCCAACGGATGCGAGACATCATCAACAAGGGACTGACCAACGAAGAACTGTTGCGGGGGGTAAAAACCGCCTACGAGCAAGGTTGGGACAAAGTGAAGTTGTATTTCATGATCGGTCTTCCCGGCGAAACCGATGCCGATGTCATCGGTATTGCCGAAACCGTGCGCTGGTTGCAACAAGAATGTCGCAGTCAGAAGCGGCGACGCTTTCACATTAACCTCACCATTTCCAACTTTACCCCCAAACCCCATACGCCCTTCCAATGGCATAGCGTCTCGACGAGTGAGTTCTTGCGTAAACAAGACCTGTTGCGGCAAGAATTTAAGCGAATGCGGGGTGTCAAAGCCAACTTCACCGATGTTCGCATCTCGGCCATGGAGGACTTTGTCGGCCGAGGCGATCGCCGTCTCGCTCCGGTGATTCGTCGGGCCTGGGAACTCGGGGCCGGTATGGATGCTTGGTGGGAAAGCCTCGATCGCGCCTATCAAGCCTGGGAGACGGCGATCGACGAATCAGGTTTAACCTGGAAATATCGCCAAGTCGAATCGGGAGAATGGAATCTCTTTAAAGACGATCAGGGCAACATCGATAACAGTCAAGCCCTCGATGCCCCCCTTCCCTGGGACTACCTCAACACCGGCATCGACAAAACCTGGCTCAAACAGGACCTACAACGGGCCTTAGAAGCCGCCACCGTTCCCGACTGTGCCTATGACGGCTGTTCCCACTGCGGTGTCTGTACCCCTGACTTTGGCCATAACATCGTCGAAACCCCTCCCCCCATTCCCCACTTCGTCGGTCATTTCAAACCCAACACCCACCGCGAACAACGGCTGCGGGTGCGTCTGGGTAAACTCGGGGACATGGCCCTAATTGGCCATTTAGACTTCGCCCGTCTCCTCGATCGCGCCGTCCGTCGAGCGGCCCTCCCCATCTCCTTCAGCGGCGGCTATCATCCCAGTCCTCGCATTTCCCCCGCCAACGCCCTCCAACTCGGGGCCACCAGCCATGGGGAAGTGGTGGAATTTGACCTCACCGAAGCCATGGATGCTGACGAATTTCAGCAGCGCTTAGGAGAGCAACTGCCGCCACAAATGCCCATCTACGACGTCGAAGTCGTCCCCGTGAAAGGCTTAGCCGCCACCCGTGTCTTAGAACGCGCCCAATATCAACTGACCTTAGCCAGTCCCCAGGCCGAGTGGGGCAAGTGGGTTGACGCCGTCAACCAGGCCTCAGAACTCTGGAGCGAACATCGCAGCAAATCTGGAAAAATTCGGGCCATTAACCTCAGAGAACGACTGTTTGCCCTAGACTATGTAGACTCGTCCCATCCCGACCAAGCCGTCATTGCCTATGAAGGAAGTTGTCGCAACGATGGGACGCTGTTGCGGCCATCACAAGTGGTGGAAATGCTCGAAGCCGTTTCGGGATCTGAGGTCGAGTTACAGCATGTGCATCGCCAACGGCTAATCTTTCGCCCGGAAAGCCCTTAAAGGCTTCGGTATGGGATGAGACCGTCCCCAACAGTGAAGCCCTAAAAAACGTGATATAGTGGGGGGTAAAGTACAAATTCGTACTCAACTATCGCGTCGGGTTTGTCAGCCCTAAGACACCCAACTTAGACCGTTGGGGGACGCGAGTTAGACCCGTGCGAAGGATAACAACCCGTAGGTTTAAAAAAAGATGGGCGGTTCTGACTGGGACTCGTTAGTCTGGCTAACTCCCGTCGGTTCGGTTTACGGTCAGCGTTAACGGCAACATTGAGAGACGCCGTCAGAGGTCGATGTCAGAGGATACGGCAGCCCCTCACTGCGATCGTTAGGCGCTTAGGCTGAAGACCATTTGCCCAACGTCGTTGGTGATAATCAGATGGTTTGCCTGTACAGATGTTCCCCACTCCAGTCTTTTCCCAAACGTCCAATTCAGAAGCAAGCCGGTATGCTCCGGTTTCCCATCGCTCTTGCGGAAGCTGATCGAATGTGAGGAACTGCTGTTAACGCCAACGATGTTGCAGGACTAGACCGTCTTCGCCGATCAAAAGTATCGAGTTTTTCGGGATAACATGACTTTCCCCACCGATGCTTTCATTGCTGCGAATCTCCCGGAGGAGCGCCCCACCCCTTTAACCTCCAACACTCTAAAAAATTTGAGGAAATTGAATGCCCAAGCAAATTATTATCGCCGAGCAGCATCGGATTGCTGCTGTCTTTTCTGAAGACCAAATCCAGGAGCTGGTTGTGGCCACGGGAACTCACCAGGTGAGTGACGTGTATGTGGGAACCGTTGAAAACGTGATTCCCGGAATTGACGCCGCCTTCGTGAATATCGGAGACCCCGAGCGAAACGGTTTTATGCACGTGACGGACTTGGGACCCCTGCGGCTGAAACGCTCCTCAAGTGCCATTACTGAACTGCTGACCCCCAAACAAAAGGTTCTGGTTCAGGTGATGAAAGAACCCACGGGGAACAAGGGTCCTCGGTTGACGGGAAATATCACCCTTCCAGGTCGCTATTTGGTTCTGATGCCGTTTGGCAAAGGTGTTCATCTATCTCGCCGCATTGTCAGCGAGTCGCAACGCAATACCCTACGGGCCTTGGCGATTTTGATTAAACCCGCCGGAATGGGATTGTTAGTGCGAACTGAAGCCGAAGGGGTCGCCGAAGAAGCCATCATCGAAGACTTAGAAGTCCTACAGAAGCAATGGGAGGTGATTCTCGAAGAGTACAACACCACCCGCGAACCAACGTTGCTGAACCGGGATGATGATTTTATTCAACGGGTGTTGCGCGATATGTACAACACCGATGTCAACCGGATTGTGGTTGACTCCCCGAGTGGCTTAAAGCGAGTCAAGCAGAACCTGGCTAACTGGAATGATGGCAAGAATTTATCGGTTTCAATTGACCATCACCGGGAACCTCAGCCGATTCTGGAGTATTTCCGGGTCAATGCGGCCATTCGTGAAGCTCTGAAACCTCGGGTCGATCTACCGTCGGGCGGCTATATCATTATTGAACCCACCGAAGCTTTGACCGTGGTGGATGTCAACTCGGGGTCTTTTACCCGCTCAGCCACCTCCCGGGAGACGGTGTTATGGACTAACTGCGAGGCGGCGGTGGAAATTGCCCGTCAATTGCGCCTGCGTAACATCGCTGGGGTGATCGTGATTGATTTTATTGACATGGACTCGCGCCACGATAAGTTGAAGGTGTTGGAGCAGTTCAATACGGAGTTAGCTGCTGATAAGGCCCGTCCTCAGATTGCTCAGTTGTCTGAGTTGGGGTTGGTGGAGTTAACTCGTAAACGCCAAGGTCAAAATATTTATGAGTTGTTTAGTCAACCTTGTCCGACTTGCACGGGGTTGGGCCATTTAGCTCAACTTCCGGGTGAGGAGTCGGTGCGTACGGTGGAGGTGGCTCGCACGGCCACATCTGAGACGAGCAAGGGGCAAGCGTCTTCAACGACGGGGTCTCCTCGCAATGGGGATACACCAGCCCCGCGCTTGCGTGATAGTAGTCCCAGATTACGCGATCGCAGCCCCAGTCGCCTCGACCCCGCCTCAGATACCCTCTCGGATACAGATGGGGAGACTCCAGAAATTGATCTGATTCATCATCCGAGTTATCAGGAAATGGGCGATGGAACCACCCGCCGCCGTCGTCGCCGTCGTTTTGCTAGTCCTGATATTAAGGCTCATGCCGAAGAACAGGCGAAGTCCAGTGAGAGCCGTCAGGAGTCCTCTGAGGAGTCGGCCCAGGAGTCAGCCCAGGAGTCAGCCCAGGAGTCCTCTCAGGAGTCCTCTCAAGAGTCTCGTCGCGATCGCCCCACCCTCGATGTCACCCCAGACGCTCGCCAAGATAGCAGCGATACAGACGAAGAAAAATCCAGTCGTAGCCGCAGTTCTCGTGAGAGTAAATCCGAGGAAAGCCCGGAAGTGATCACCGTCGAGATGACCCCCCAAGAGCAGGAAGTCTATGCCATGATGGGGATTTCGCCCTGTGTCAAGCTCGGTGAGTTTCCCAAGAATCCCAAATCGGCCACAATTCATGTGGTTAATCCCGGAGAAGGGACGGGCAAGGTATCAGTCCGCGCTTTGGAGAAAGCTGAGAAAGCCGGGAAAGCCGCGCCGGTAAAGCAGTCGAGTCCTGCGCAGGAGGTTGACACGACGTCAGACCGTCAACCTTCGGGTCGTTCAACGGTCACGTTAGCCTCTCAAGACACCGCTGGTGAGCCGGAGACAACCGCAGATACTAAAACTCAGGAAGCGGAGTCTCAGGAGACGAGTAGTAGCAGCCGCAGTAAATCTCGTACCACTCGCCGTCGTCGTCGTCGTTCCTCGGCGAGTTCTGACTCGTGAACTCATTGTCGTTGAATCTGCCATCTCGCTCCTCTTGGGGGCGAGTGGCCGGGGTCGATGAAGTGGGACGAGGGGCCTTATTTGGCCCCGTGGTCGCGGCGGCGGTGCTGATTACGCCTGAACAAGGGCGCACCCTGGCACAATTGGGAGTGACCGATAGTAAACAACTGCGTCCCCGACGGCGGCAGGAGTTGGCCGACGAGATTCGCGCGATCGCCCTGGAGGTCCAAATCGCTCAAGCCTCGGTGGCCGAAATTGATCAGTTGAATATCCTTAATGCCAGTTTGTTGGCCATGAAACGGGCGCTTTTAGCCTTGACGATCGCCCCCGATGGCTGTTTAATTGACGGCAATCGGGCAATTCGGGAGTTACCGATTCCCCAAGAAACGGTGGTAGGCGGCGATCGCAGCGAGATGGCGATCGCCGCCGCCAGCATCCTGGCCAAAGTCTGGCGAGATGCCGAAATTCTCCGTCTGGCCTCAACCTATCCCCAGTACGATTTAGCGGCCAACAAAGGCTATGGAACCGCAGCTCACCGCCAGGCGTTACAGGTGTTTGGTGTTTCTCCTCAGCATCGTCTTTCCTTCGCCCCCTGTCGCGCCCAAGTCCCGCCATCTGTGGAGCAGCCCCGACTCATCGAGTGATCTGCAGATTGGGGACTAGCGAACGCGAGTCCGTTCTAAGAGGCGATTGAGCAGTTCAATGTCATCCTCAAAAACCTGAAGGCGAATAAAATCAGGGTCGGCGGGCCGCCAAACGATTTGATAGGTATAGTTTCCGTTGTACCAGCGATAGATATGGCGAGAGGGAGTTCCACCCAACTCCACATTCCAAAGTTCGAGGACATCAGAACTGCCCCGAGCGCGGCCACGATAGTAGTATTCACCATAGGCCGTCGAGAGAGAGACTTCCCAGGCATCATCCTGAAAAGTGCCGATGGGTTGTGATTGGGCGATCGCCGGCCGCTCGACAACCACATCGACTAAGGCAGGAACTGAAAGACCCAACAGGGTCGCCAAGGCTAATCGAGGTAACATCATCGTTCACCGTAATAGCAGTTTTTAACTCCACTTTAACCGAGGTTAAGGAGGAAATTCTGTGAAGTTTTAAGACAAACTGTTGTCAATTTACCCGTGATTTATTCGCTTAATTCAGATTAGAAATTCAGATCTCAAAACAAGATTGTAGCCTTTGCTACAGTCGAGAAGGAAGCTTCAGCCAATGCTAGATATACCAGAGCCGAAGGTGCAGGAGAGCCGTTTGTGAAGCTAGAGACCTACGACCCAACCGGATATTATGACGAGCTATTCGCGAGGAAAGGAGAACCGAGAGCCGCCGCGAAACCGCTCATTGACTGGATTAACACATTACAGCCTGGAGACCTGCGGCGATCGCAGGAAGCCGCCCAAATTGCCCTGTTTAAACTGGGGGTGACCTTCAACGTCTACAGCGACAATCAGGGCATCGAGAAAGTCTTTCCCTTCGACATTATCCCCCGTATCATCGCCGCCCAAGACTGGAAACGACTCGAACCGGGACTTAAACAACGCATCACGGCCCTGAACCTGTTTCTCGACGATATTTACAACGACCAACGGATTCTCAACGACGGTATCATTCCCCGCCATATCATCGAGTCTGCCCCAGGATTTCTCAAACCCTGCGTCGGATTACATCCCCCCGGTGGCGTCTGGTGTCATATTACCGGAACTGACCTGGTACGCGATCGTGACGGACAATGGTACGTCCTCGAAGATAACCTACGAGTTCCCTCAGGAATCTCCTACGTCCTCGAAAACCGTCGCGTCCTCAAAAGTACCTTTCCCAGCGTCTTTCAAACCATGGCTGTCCAGGCCATTGACCACTACCCCAGTCACCTCCTCGAAACCCTCCTCTCCCTGGCCCCGCAACAGCTCCCCAACCCCACCGTCGCCGTTCTCACCCCCGGTATTTATAACTCCGCTTACTACGAACATTCCTTCCTCGCCCAACAAATGGGAGTCGAACTCATCGAAGGACGAGATTTAGTGGTTCTCGATGGCTACCTGCAAATGCGAACCACCAAAGGACCTCGGCGAGTTGATGTCGTCTATCGTCGTCTTGATGACATCTTCTTGGACCCGACGGCCTTCAACCCCGACTCGTTGCTGGGAGTTCCCGGACTCATGGACGTGTATCGAGCCGGACGCGTGGCCCTGGCCAACGCTCCCGGAACCGGCGTCGCCGATGATAAAGTCGTGTATGCCTTTGTCCCCGAGATGATTCGCTATTACCTCGGCGAAGATCCGATTTTACCCAATGTTCCTACCTATCTCTGTTGGCGAGATCAAGACCGAGACCATGTCTTACAAAACTTAGAAACCTTGGTGGTGAAGTCTGCCAACGAAGCCGGAGGCTATGGAATGCTTGTCGGCACTCAATCGACCCCAGAAGAACGAGCGGCCTTTGCCGAAAAAATTCAAGCCAATCCCCGTAACTATATTGCTCAACCGACTCTTTGTTTATCGCAGGTTCCCACATTAGTCGGAGAAGGCAACGAAATCGCCGGACGACATGTTGATTTACGTCCCTACATTCTTCATCGTGGTGATGAGGTTTATGTTCATCCCGGTGGCTTGACCCGCGTTGCCCTTAAAGAAGGGTCATTAGTCGTTAATTCATCTCAGGGAGGTGGTGCTAAAGATACCTGGGTTTTGACGGATTGAACACTTACCAACAGGGTCAAAACTGTGAAAACTGTGAAAACTGTGAAAAAAACAGTTACTAATACTATAAAGTCGTTAACACTAGAGAAGTAGCGGTTAAACTTTGATAAAAAACGGGTCTTCAGTAAATCCGCTATAAATTCCCCTTGTCACCTTGAACCCGAAAGACCCTCAAAAACAAACACTGTAAGGAGTGATGAGAGAACCATGCTGAGTCGTGTTGCAAACTCTATTTATTGGTTGAACCGCTACATTGAGCGAGCCGAAAATGTCGCCCGTTTTATTGATGTCAACCTCAATTTAATGCTTGATTTACCTTCTGGCGTGAATCAGCAATGGAAGCCACTGGTGGTTACCACAGGAGATCTCAAATTTTTTCAAGAACATTATGGTGAGGCAACGGCTGAAAATGTGATTCAGTTCCTTACTTTTGATCTCAATTATCCCAACTCAATTTTATCCTGTTTACGCTCAGCCCGAGAAAATGCCCGTTCCATTCGGGAAATCATTTCTTCGGAAATGTGGGAAGAAGTTAATACCTTCTATCACATGGTAAAAGAGGCTGCTGTGAATAATGGTTATCATAACGTTGACAACTTATTTCAACAGTTATTTTTCCATGTTAAATTCGCCAGTCATCGCTTTGCCGGTGTAATGGATGCCACCATGAGCCATAATGAGGGTTGGTATTTTGGGCAATTAGGACGCTTGATTGAACGTGCCGACAAAAAAGCGCGAATTTTAGATGTTAAATACTATATTCTCTTGCCTTCAGCTCAATTGGTGGGAACTCCTTTAGATCAAATTCAATGGATTGCCCTTTTGAAATCTGCGAGTGCCTATGAGATGTATCGCAAATATCAACATCGGATTATCCCAGCAACGGTGGCTGAGTTTATGATTCTCAATCGGGAGTTTCCTCGCTCAATTAGTTTTTGTGTTCAAGAAGCTGAACGCTGTTTACATCGGATTACAGGGACTCCTGTCGGAACGTGGTGTAACGGTGCAGAACGGTCATTGGGGCAGCTTTGTGCGAAGTTAGGATATATCACGATTGAGGATATCATTGACAACGGCTTGCATGAATTTTTAGATGGCTTTCAACGAGAGTTGAACGGCGTGGACAATGAAATTGCAGCGACCTTTTTTAGCCTCGCACCGTTGGTATCGGAACCTCCAAATCAGCGGCAATTTCAAACCTTGCAATGGTGATGGCAAGGGTGATGACGGGCTGACCGTTGATTGTGGTCTTGAAGAGTATCTCGGATATTACAGAAAACAGCAAACCTGGCCCTGACGTGAGATGACAGGATGCGGGGACGGTGAGGGGACTGTGCCAGTTGCTTAAAGCGACCGTGGCTGCCGATCACCACGGGTCTCCCTTGGGCTATACTCCAGGTTTTAATCTTGACCTTGGAGTTGCCCTCATCGGCGAGAGCAACAACCTGGTGATTCACGACATTCAAAACAGCGAAACCAGAACAAAATAACGGGTTTCTCCTTGACACTTGTCAAATATCACTGTCACGTCTTCACGTTTACCGTCGCTATGTTGCATCGTTTTTCTGTTGTCTCCCTGTTGCTGTCTCCCCTGTTCGCGTTGACAGTCAGCCCCCTCTCCTACGCCACTCCTCCTCGGGAGGCTGATGTTCGACAAACCTGTGACCTTCTTGTGGCTGGGGGGGGACTCTCGGGGGCTGCTGCTGCCTATGAAGCTCTACAGTTAGGGAAAACGGTTTGTCTGACGGAAATCACCGACTGGGTGGGGGGACAAATCTCGGCCCAGGGAACCTCGGCCCTCGATGAACGGGATACTCAACGCCGTCTCCTGTTCTACCCCCGAGGCTATCTGGCTCTACGCTCAGCCATTGAAGACCATTATGGAAGGCTCAATCCCGGTGCGTGTTGGGTGAGTGAATCCTGTTTTATGCCCTATGACGGTCATAATCTCCTGTTTGAGTTGCTCGAAGATGCGGCTAAACAGGGACGGGGAACGTTGCACTGGTTCCCGAATACAGTGATTAAGGACTTACGTTATAACCCTCAAGGCAATAAAATCACCTCGGCCATCGCCATTCAGCATCAACCTCAATCCGATGCCCCACCTCTCAATAGTTTGCCGCTATCGGCGACCATTGAAGATGCTTTCAGTTATGAGGACTCTGAGCTATTCGAGAAAACCATTATCGAGTTTCGTGCACAATCCCCTGATGCAACTGCCAATTCCCCCGATTGGTATGTGATTGATGCCACGGAAACGGGAGAGTTGATTGGCTTGACGGATGTGCCTTACCGCCTCGGGATTGACCCCCGTTCGTTTCTCGAACCCACCTCATCAAGTGAAACGGGAGACCCCTATTGCACTCAGGGGTTTACTTATACTTTCGCGATGGAAGCGACGGAAGAGCCACAAGAGCATCAAGTTCCTGACTTTTATCAACAGTATGAACCCTATTACAGTTATGAACTCGAACGCTTGGCGAACTTTACCCTTGTGTTTACCTATCGCCAAATCCACAGCATGAAGCCGGAGGAACCGCGTCCGGGAAATGTGCGGGAGTTCCCCATCTATCCGGGGGATATCTCGATGCAGAACTGGACTTGGGGCAATGATTACCGTCCGGGAACGGCGGAGGATAATTTGATTTATAGCCGCGAGCAACTTCGGGATGGGGGACAGTTAGAGCCTGGCGGCTGGTTGGGCGGGTTACGGACGGAAAGCCTACGCCGGGGTGAGGAGAATGCTATTGGCTATTTTTATTGGTTGGTACAGGGAACGACGGATTCTCAGTTAGGGGAAGGGGTTAAGGAACCTCACCCTAATCATCGCTATTTGAGTGGCTTTGACTCGCCGATGGGAACGGCTCATGGTCTCTCGAAATATCCGTATATGCGGGAGGGACGGCGGATTATTGGTCGGCCGGGATTTGCTCATCCCGATGGCTTTACGGTTTGGGAGGTGGATATTACGATGGCTGATTTTCGGGATGAGTTTTATGAGAATGCTCTGACTCCGGCGGCGTTACGGCATTTGTGGGCGGTGTTGTCGGGAGTGGATGCGGCGGGGGTCGCCTCTCGGGAATTGTCTCGGGAGGAGGTGACACGGCGATCGCGGGCCACGCTGTTTCCTGATACGGTGGGGATTGGCCATTATGCGATCGATTTCCACCCCTGTATGGCGTTGAGTCCCCCAGAAGCCCCTGGAAATTATGAACGCCCTGGGGAACGACGGGGCCAAGGACGGGCCTTTCCCTTCCAAATTCCCCTACGAGCTTTGATTCCCCAACGCTTGGATAATCTCTTGGTGGCGGGCAAGAGTATCGCCACGAGTCACATTGCGGCGGCAGCTTATCGGGTTCATTCGTTTGAATGGTCGGCTGGGGCGGCGGCGGGAACGACGGCGGTGTTCGCTTTAGAGCAGGATCTCGCGCCCTATGAGTTGGTGGATAATCTGCCTTACCCGGAACCGCAGTTAGAAACGTTACAGCGGCAACTTTCAAGTCAGGGTAATCCGGTGATGTTCCCGGATACGTCGATTTTTAATAATACGTGGGATGAGTGGCGTTGATAGGCAAGAGGGGGAACAGTGAATAGTGAATAGTGAATAGTGAATAGTGAATAGTGAATAGTGAATAGTGAATAGTGAATAGTGAATAGTGAATAGTGAATAGTGAATAGTGAATA
>LJZT01000056.1 GCA_001314905.1 Phormidium sp. OSCR | reverse complement strand
GTTAAAAAATGCCTGCTGCTGGGCAACCGTTCCCCGCAACTGGGTTTCTAATTCCTGGAACTGTTGCAGAATTGGGCTGAATTCCTCAGCCTTCACTCCCCCTTGACTGGCTTGCAGTTGGCTCAATTGTGCCTGCATTCCCGTCAGTAACTGCAAGGTTAACCCGGCAAAGGCTTTGCCATCATGAACAAAGTCTTCTTTGAGGGTTTCTCGCAAGGCTTTGGGGAAGGTGGTATGCAGTAATTCGGCGACTTTTTGACGCACCTCTGGGGGAATGGGAAACCCACCCCCTTTACAGGCTTTCATATTGAGGCGGATAAAAATATCGCCCCATTCTGTATCCGTGAGGTTGCCCTGTTTGGTGAGTTGGTATTCTTCCGGGGTGAGAAATTGGTCGAGTTTGGCTTCTCGCAGTTCCGGGTAACGTTTCTGGGTGAGTTTCTGTTGAGCAATTTCGACCCAGTTATCCTTAGCTTGGGCGGCGATTTTTTCCAGATATTGGCGGGTTTTGCCTGGGTGTTGTTTGGCGGCGAGGGTGATGACGGCAGCGATGGCTTTTCCCACCGCTTTGGTTAAATCCTGATTTTCTAGGGAGACTCCCCCCTCTCCTCCATCGATTAAGGCATCAATGGCATTGGCGGTATTCCCTGCCGCCACACTGTTTAATGCTGTTGCTAAGATGGCCCAGCCTATCCCTTCGGCGGCGAGTAGGGGGGGAAATGCCAAGCTACCCAAGACGCAGCCGCCACCGATGGCGAGTTTGAGGATGTTATTACGCGCTACAGTCATCCTGATGCCTCTAACCTTGGAGTCATTATAACCGAGGCGCGCATCGAGAGTCAGGAAATGCGATCGCCCCAGGGGAGAGCGTCAAGTAGGGTTTAAATAATGGTATAATACGCATCGGGTCTGTATTGGTTCAAGGTTATGTCTGAAATCTATCGGCTTAAAGCGAGTGAACTGGATGCGAACTTCTTGGAAAAAATAAAATCTCAGTTTGGAGATAGAGAAATTGAGATTTTCGTCTCAGAGTTTGAAGACGAAACCGAGTATTTGTTGAAGTCTGAAGAGAATAAGTCTAGGCTTTTACGGGCGATTGAGAATGTTGACAAGAATCAAAATTTAGTTGAAGTGACGTTTGATGACTAATGTGAGTCCTCTTGCTTTATGAATCGGCGAGTTGTTTTTGAGTTTTCGGCGTTTGAAGATTTTAATAACTGGGCGGTTGAAAATAAAAAAATATACCAGAAAATTGTTAAGCTAATTTATGATATTGACCGCTCTCCAAACCAGGGACTAGGGAAGCCTGAAGCTCTGAAACATGATTTGCAAGGCTTCTGGTCAAGACGGATTGATAAAGAACATCGTCTTGTCTATCGTGTTAGCCAAGACACCATTACGATTATTTCCTGTAAGTATCATTATTAAGTATAAGCGACTCTCACAGGCGGCGGAGCCGCCAAATCCCCATGTCATGGCCGAGCCATGACACGAGGCTAAATGAGGCCAGATGACACGAGGCGACGAGGTGAGAACGATGAACGTTTTGACTAACGCCGGGTTTCTAGGTATTGGCCAATCATCAGTTCTTCCCCATCCCGACGAATCACCGTTTGACGGGTGCGGTATTTCTCGCCGATGAGTTTCAGTTCTTCCTCAAAACTGGAATTGTTGTACTCGGTTTTTAAGCACATGGTTTCGGGATTGGTGAACCAGAAATCGGCGATGACGGGTTTAGGAGTGGCGAAACCCCGATCGCGGTAGAGAATCTCCCCGCGAACCCCAAACACGGTTTTTCCTCGACTGGGTTTGCGGCTAACCCCCTCATAATGACTTTCCCAGGTGACACGACTCCCACAGAGAAAGGGAGTCTCACTCTCAAGTTGGTGGCGTTGCGCGAGTTCCCGTAACAATTCCCGCTCAGGTTCGAGAAATTCTACTGTAATTTCACTGGTGACTTCTTGGGTTTCGCCGCTGGTTAGGCTGTAGTAGCGACGTTGGGATGTCCACTCTCCCGCGCAGTTGCGGAAAAACTGTTCAGCCAACGCCTCAGCCGTCAGCGGTTGATGGTGTAGAGATAGAGTCATGGAACCTCACAGAGATAGGTGCGGGATAGGATAGAAAGGCGATCGCCGGCGCGATCCCTCAACCTTGTTCGCTGGACAACATTCATGTCTAGTTGTCAAGCGGTTCAAATCTATCTTAATAGAACGCAATCAATTGTAACAATGGTGACAGACGTAAACAGACTTAATTTCTCCCTCAACAAGATGCTCCCGAAGGATTAAAACCAATAAAGATGAGGAGATTTGCCAACAAGTCGCTCATGGAGCGGTTAAACCGCTATGGTGACAGTAAGTTCAAAATCCAATTGTTAGCCCTGAACCCTTTTCCGCTAATTTAAGGAAAATTTAAGCAAATTGAGCTAAAAACTGCCCGAGTCTTATGGAACTAAAGATTTTTCAAGAGTTTTTTGACTGTTGCGTCGGTCATTGGAGTACCGAGCGCACCTATCACTACATGACGCGCCAAGAGGTGGAGCGATCGCACACCGATTTTTTCGTCCATCCCCTGGCTAACGACCTCAAACGCAAAGTCCTCACCGACAATAGCTACGCACTCCCTAATCCCCTCGATTCCCTTCCCGGCTATCACCTCGAATTCGCCACCGTCTCCGAAACCGGGGAACAAGTCCAACAGCAACTGAATTTGATGTTTATCCCCACCGTGAACGTCGGTGAGGCGATCGAGGGGGATTACCTGCGCGATCGCGCCTACGAAGAAGATCGGCCCATCATCTCCCACTTCCGCTTCCACAACAGCAACCGGGAATTATTGATGACCACCCGCTATAGTCGCGTCATCGCCGTTGACTCCATCACGCTGATTAACCCCGAACTGCGGATTCGCAAAATTATCACCTACGAACGTCCCCAAACCGACCAACCCCCAGAAAAAGTGGTTCTCGTCGGCTTTGGCGTCGAACAAAAAATCAAGACTCCCCCCATCTCACCCGAGACGACTTGATTCACAAGCTGCCCCGAAGCCACTATTGTAGAAAGGCGAACTATACAATCGCACCTCCCCGTAGCTTGACCCTGCGGATTTCTCATCTACTCTGTCGGCTGAATCCTCATCGATGAACATTAGCAAATTTTTCCGACTGTCCCTAGGCGTTTGGCGATCGCAGCGAACCGGTCATAACCACGAACTGAGTCACGTCGAAGACCTCCAGTCCACCGTAACCGCCAGTCCCCTAAGCCTCGATGACCCGCAACTGCTCAAATGCTGTCGTAACTGTGGGATTGACAGCTATGACACCAGTTCCCCCTACCGCGTGGACGAAGATTACGAAGCGCGATTTACCCATTGGGAGGAAAGTCATAGCTACCTAGTCATTCCCGTTCCCAACCCAGACAACGCCAATCAGGGAACCCTCTTCTATTGCTATCTCGATTTAGATCTCCAACCCAGTCGTGGAACCTATGAATTGGGACGAGACGGAACCCTGATGCTGAAAATCAGCGATGAGAACACCGTACGGGACGATCGCATCTGGTTTCCCTCAGCCAACTTGCGGCTTCACGTCTCGACGATTCGGCCCAGCGATCGCTCCGTCACCACCACCACCTTCACCTCCAACGTCCGCACCACTCCAGCCTCAAGCTTCCCCGAAAACAAAGCCATCGCGTTGCAACGGTAACGCCGAGACTAACTGGGGGAGTCTGTCAAATCCGCCATCCTTCGCGGTGATTTAGGACGACAGGGACTCCCCAGACAAACCTGGCCCCCCGGAAGGTCACTAAAGACACTACTGCGAGCGCCAACAACGGTGTTCGAGCCAATTGTCACCCCAGCCGCCACAAAACAATCCGTTGCAATCCAAACCCCATTCCCGAGGCGAATGGGGTGGGTTTTCAGGCCAAACTGGCGATCGCCGATATCATGGCTCCCCGTACAGAGATAGCTTTTCTGCGAGACAACACAGTGACTCCCAAGCTGAATCTCATCGAGACTATAAAACACCACATCATCGCCAATCCAGCAAAAATCCCCGATAGTCACCTTCCAGGGATAGGTAAAACGGGCCGTCGGACGGACAATCACCCCTTCGCCAACCGTGGCGCCAAAGCGACGCAATAGCCAACAACGAAAGCCATTGGCGAAATGGGGAGACAGGGGAAAGGCGATCGCCTGCACCAGCCACCACAGCAGAACATAGACTCCCGAACGACCGCGATCGTAGTCCGATTGGTCATAGGTTCGTAAATCCACCCAAGCGGGACTCTCAATATCGGGTTTCATGATTGGTTGTGACAAGAAATGGAAGACACTTCAATAAGGACAATTTAGGACGGGCAAACTATCGCCTTGTATATATCTTTCTCGTCCGCTGCGTCCTAACTGGTTTGACTATCATTGCGACCAAAACGCCGCAGTAGCAGCGAGTTACTGACAACACTCACCGAACTGAGGGCCATAAAGCCCGCCGCCACCGCCGGATCGAGAAGAATACCAAACTTGGGAAGTAAAATCCCGGCCGCAACCGGAAGTCCAACGAGATTATAGCCGAAGGCCCAAATGAGATTTTGGCGAATCTTGTTAAACGTGGCCCGGCTGAGACGAATCGAGCGCAAAATATCCTCAAGGCGATCGCCCATCAAGACAATATCCGCCGTTTCCACCGCCACATCCGTTCCCGCATTCAACGCCATCCCCACATCCGCTTGAGCCAACGCCGGCGCATCATTAATCCCATCGCCCACTAACGCCACCCGAAACCCCGCCTCCTGCAAGCGCGTAATCGCCGCCGCTTTCTCCTGGGGACTCACCTGAGCCATAATCTCCTGGGGAGACAATCCCAACTGTTGGCCAATAGCCTGAGCCGTTTCCGGGCGATCGCCCGTGAGCAATTGCACCCCTAACCCCAAGCCTCGTAATTGCTGCACCGTTTCCGCCGCATCGGCTCGGAGTTGATCACGAACCGCGATCGCCCCCGCCAACTCATCGGCGATCGCCACATACACCAAACTATTCCCCGCCTCTAACCGCTGTTGCGCCCAATCCTCCATCTCCTCATCCCAGGCGATCCCATGCTGTTCGAGCCAGAGACGATTCCCTGCTAACACCCGTTGCGACTCAATCACCGCTTGCACCCCTAACCCGGCTTCCGTTTGGGAGTCTGACACCGGAAGTAAAGCCAACCCCTTGGCCTTTGCCCCATTGACGATCGCATCGGCCAGAGGGTGACTGGTATTTTGTTCCACAGACGCCGCCCATTGCAATAGATTTCGGGATGTTCTTGGCCAAATATCACTCACCGTCGGCGCTCCCATCGTCAGGGTTCCCGTCTTATCAAAGACCACCATATCCAGCTTGTGAACCTGCTCCAACACATCGCCACCGCGAATTAACAGTCCTTGTTCAGCTCCCACCCCAGTTCCCACCAGAATCGCCGTGGGAGTAGCTAAGCCCAACGCACAAGGACAGGCGATCGCCAACACATCAATCATCAACTTCAAACTCAGCAACAGCGGCGACAGTGGCTCCTGGCCCATCCCGTGAACATGAGCCAAATTGGGGAACTCATGGGCCGTCTGCAACACCTGGGGAAATAAATCTACTCCTATACCATACCAAAACAAAAATGTCAAGGCAGCCAACGTCATAATTCCATAGGTAAAATAGCCCGCCACCGTATCCGCCAACCGTTGCACCGGCGCTTTGCGGGTTTGGGCCTCCTCCACCAGTTCCACAATCCGGGCCAACGCCGTATCTTTTCCCGTGCGTTGCGCTTGGATGATGATACTTCCAGACTGATTGAGCGTTCCTGTGCTGAGGCGATCGCCCACCGACTTCGACACCGGGAGAGATTCCCCCGTCAACATCGACTCATTCACCATCGTCTCCCCAGCCATGAGTTCCCCATCCACAGGGATTTTCTCACCAGGGCGCACTTGCAGATATTCCCCCACCCGCACCTGATCCGCCGGTAAATCCATAATGCTATGGGGATCAATGTGGTGCAAATCCTCAATATCCGTCAGCAGATGCACCGTTTTCGGCTGTAACCCCACCAGAGACTTAAGAGAAGCCGAGGCGCGGTTTCTGGCCCGAGATTCAAGCGATCGCCCCAACAGCACAAACCCCAACAACATCACCGGTTCCTCAAAAAAGCATTCCCAAGCCAAATTCGGGAAAAACAGAGCCGCCGTACTCGCCAAATACGCCGTCACCAAGCCAAACCCCACCAGCGTATTCATACTTGGCGCATTCTTGAGCAATCCCCGGCCCCCTTCGATAATAATCTCCCGGCCCGGAATCGCCAACGCCAGAGACGCGAGAGCAAAATGAAACCAGATATTACTCAACCCCGGAATCGCCGGGAATCCCAACATTTGCAAATGGCCCAACACCGAGAGAATAATCAATCCCAGCGCGATAATTAACTGGCGTTGTTGTTGCTGTTGCGCCTCGCGCTGGCGTTCCTCCGTCGCCTCTAAATCCGCGAGGGACAATCCCTCCTGACGGCGTAACTGACTGGGAAACCCGCCCTCCGTCAACGTTTGCGCCAGAGTTTCCGGGTTAACGACACCCGGCTGACACGCCACCGTCGCCATTTCCGTCGCCAGATTCACCTTCGCCGAGGCCACCCCCGGAACTTGCGTCAGCTTACGTTCGACGGCTTTGACACAACCGGCGCATTTCATCCCCCCCACATCCAGGGCGAGGGTTTCGAGGCGATCGGCTTGAGATTGAGTTTCCGGTTGAATGGGGGAGACTTGCATAGATGACGCAGAGTGATTCACTGAATATCCTTATCTTTAAGCATACCGAGAACTTGCACTATGATTAGTCCTTTCCTATCGCTTCTATTAGATCGTCTCAGAAGTCGGTTAAAATCGAGAGGAACTCCGCCAATGGATAGCCGATATGACCGCCACCGTGCCTGTTATTCATAGTGACCCTGATATCCTGGGAGGAACTCCCGTCTTCGTGGGAACCCGTGTTCCCATCAAAACCTTGCTCGATTATCTCGAAGCGGGTGATCCACTTGATGAATTTTTAGAGCATTTTCCCAGTGTTAAGCGTGAGCAAGCGATCGCCTCTCTTGAGTTAGCAAAGGATTGAGTCTCGCCTCTCCGCACGCCGGACTTAGTTCCCCCCATTTAACTCGCCATAAAACGAGAAGGAAACCCCTGGCCCGGAAACGTCCAAAACCCAGTGTTCAAACTCCATCCCCAGCGGGCAGGGGCCACCATTCCCCTTTAGAATTAGCTTAAACTGCGTTTCATTAGAAAGTCCCGAAAAAATCCCATTACCGGCTATCTTTCCCTCAAAGCGAATTTCTCGATAAAGCCGAGTGTCCGGGATAGGAGCGTTAAATAAATCTGTCCCGAAGGAAATCATTTGCTCGGGCAAAAAGAAGGAAAGATTACCGGCCGTTTCACCATCATCGCCGATAAATCTTAAATTCCAGCTACGACCGTTACTCGATTTAGAAAGCCGATACGTTGACTGGGGGGATTCAATACCTTCAACGGTTTCAAAACCCGCTGCTGTCATGTACAAGTTAGCATCTTCAAAAACTAAGTCGTTTAAGCTTTCGAGTTGAAAGTCTTGCACGGGTTGGGAGTATTCAAACCAGTCTCCAGCGTAGGCGCAACAAGCACAGGCTAAGGCAGCTTGCGGATGAGTAAAAGACAGAGTCAGATAACCTGCCAAGCCCAGAATAGAGCTAGTAACAAGTTTTTTTAAAGGTGAGTCTCATAAAAAGTTAAGAGTTGCAAATTTCTAAACCCTACATATCAGTCAATCAGGAGGATGTGACACCTCAATTTTGATGACGCACATAGTCCACATTCAAGAAAAAGATGGTCGTGATCGCAATAAACAGATACGCCAATAAACCCGAAATAACGCTTCCCACAACACTCACCAATTCAGCAGCCAAGGGAATCGCACTGAACACGATCGTCCCAAACCCAAACACGAACATGAGAACGAAGGTAATAACGCCAAACCCAAAGCCAATTAAGACACTGCGCCCAAAGATTTTCCACCATTGTCCTTTAACCAAATCACGACTATAGGAAAGTGCATCTAAGCCTCGACCCCTCAGCGCCACAGCATACAGCGTAAAATACAACAAATTGGCGATGTAAATACCCGGTACAATCAATAAAACAAATCCAATAACAACTAGAATTGTGGCAACAATCACTGTCAAAAGACTGGGAACTAGGCGCGAACATCCTTGTTTGATTGCCGAGGCGACTTCAACAGGTCGATTGAGAACAGCAGCTTCAGTCATAATCAAGGCACTCAGAACGCTAACAATCGATAAAACAATCATTAAAATCGCAAAACTTAGCACAATTGGGTTGTCCGCATCTGCCATGTCTTCGGGATTGTCAGTCACCGGAACGAAGATTTGAAGAATAGCTAAAGGTAAATCAATGACCAATGCCAAAGTCAGGAAGCTCGAAAAATTATCTTTAAAGACTTTCCAGCCAATATCAAAATAGTCGCCAACCTCTAATTGAGGACTTTGAAGCTTAGTTTCTTGGTTCATAGGAGTGAATTTCCCAATAAATTTAGGTGAAATAGAGAAGCTTTCTGTTCCAGATAGATTAAGGAGATATCCAAAATCTTAGAACCTTTGATAGTCAACCGCAACAACCTTTGAAACCTTGTCTTAAACGCCATGATATCCTAGTCCCAACAAAACTCCATCCTGATTTTCACGTTAGTTTAAGATTCACAGCCAAATTCCGGTATACTTGATGTCTGCATCCTACCGTTTCTAAGCCGTTTCTAGGAGGTGTCCCGTTTATACTCGTCCCCTCGCTCGGCTAATCGAGCAATTCCAAAAACTCCCCGGCGTTGGCCCCAAAACGGCGCAACGTCTAGCTTTGCACGTTCTTAAGCGCCCGGAAGCCGACGCCCAAGCCCTAGCCACGGCGTTAATAGAAGCCAAACAACAAGTGGGCCTATGTCAAGTCTGCTTTCACTTCTCCGCCGATCCCGTCTGTGAGATTTGTCGCAACCCCAACCGGGATGACAGTACCATCTGTGTCGTCGCCGACTCCCGCGATGTCATCGCCCTGGAAAAAACCCGAGAATATCGCGGTAAATACCATGTTTTAGGGGGAACGATCGCCCCCATGGAGGGAATCGGCCCCGAACAACTGCATATCCAACCCCTGGTGCAGCGTGTCAGCCAAGGAACCGTCAAAGAGGTCATTTTGGCCATCAATCCCAGCGTCGAAGGGGAAACCACGACGATGTATGTGGGACGACTCATCAAACCCTTCACCCGCGTCACCCGTATCGCCTTTGGCTTACCCATGGGCGGAGATTTAGAATATGCCGATGAAGTGACCCTAGCCCGGGCCTTAGAAGGGCGACGGGATCTCGACTAGAGAACCAGCCAGATTCCTAACCCCCAAAAGGGAATCCAGCGTAGGCCCCGCTGGGGGTGGCCAGGGGGCATAATTCCCCCTAGGATAATCCCTTGGAAGAGGCTAAATAAGATAAGGTCGAGGGCAAAAGCAATGGTGACGCGATCGCCGCGCAACATCTCCCAGAAAAACCCCAACCGTTGCCCCAAATCCCCCACATCTCCCACCGCCACAAACCACACCACGGCGATCGCCCCCACCACTAAACCAGTCCAACCAAAAGAACGAGCAATAAACCCCTTTCCCCGACTCTTGTGCGGATCAGGTTCAGTGACACATCGCAGCCCCATATAGGGCAGCAAAAAGATATTCGTCAAAAACATCGCTCCCAGCCAAATCAGAGGGCGTGGTAGGCGATATCCCCGAGGATCAGCCAACAACAGCGGCAGAAACATAAAAATCCAGGCTTCCGCAAAATTAAAAAAGGCCTGCGTCACCGGATGAACTGACGGCGCGGGTATCACCGTTAATCCCAACAGATTGGCGATGGGAACCACAAAAAAGAAGTTCAACGACTGATCGAGAAGTTCCTGAATTGTCTGCGGTTGCAACGCCCAGAGGGGATCACCCGGCAACAACAGATCCCTCGGTGAGAGAATCAACACCGCCAAATAAATGACTGTAAATATCCCCAGAAACACCGCATAACCGGGATACCGTTGAGCCGATGATTGAGCCGATGATTGAGCCGATGATTGAGCCGCCGCTGGTTTCAAGACACGTCGCGCCAAAGGGGCCACAAACCGGACAATCAACAGGGCAAAGCGACCTAATTTCAGAGGCGGTTCCGAGATATCCCGCGCAAAAACCAGTTTTCCCGTCTCCGCCGAAAAGCGATAGAACCCCACTCCTCGGCCATTGGGAAAGGGAATCCCCGCCAATTCAATATGCCAAAGCAGGGCCACCGTCTCCCCCTCCCCCTCAGCACAATCATCAATCACAAACAGCAAATCCTCAGGAACATTGCCACAGGTTTCAGCAAAAAACGCCTCAACTTCAGCTTTGCCGAGAAACGTTTTCCTGAAGTTCACATCCTCATAAACACAATCATCGTCAATATAAGCCAACGCCCCCTCAACATCCCGCCGATTAATCGCCTCATACAAAGACGTAATCCGTTCCCCCTTCGATCGCATCAAATCATCCATCAATCCCTGTTCCCTATTCCCTGTTCCCTGTTCCCTGTTCCCTGTTCCCTGTTCCCTGTTCCCTGTTCCCTGTTCCCTGTTCCCTGTTCTCTATTCCCTGTTCCCTATTCCCTGTTCCCTATTCCCTAAAGATCCCCAAACACCTCCCGCACCGCCGGATGCACCAACTGATGATCTCGCACATTCACCCCAGCGGCGATCGCCGCATCCTGTTCAATGGCCCCCGCTCCCAACTCAGCCAACTTCAACACATAGGGAAGAGTACTATGATTGAGCGATTGCGTAGCCGTGCGGGGAACAGAACCGGGCATATTGGGAACCCCATAATGTAAGACATCACAGACAAGATAAGTTGGATCGGTGTGAGACGTGGCATGGATGGTTTCAATACAGCCCCCTTGATCGATCGCCACATCCACAATCACCGAACCCGGTTTCATCGAAGCCACTAACCCCTCCGACACCAGAGTTGGCGGTTTACGCCCCAACACCAACGCCGCCCCCACCACTAAATCCGCCTCAGGAACTGCCCCTTCAATGGTGAGCGGGCTACTATAGAGCAATTCCACCCGAGAGCCGAAGATGGATTCCAGATAGGAGAGGCGATCGAGGTTAATCTCAAAAATTTGCACCCGCGCCCCCATTCCCACAGCAATTCGCGCCGCCTCAGTCCCCACAACGCCGCCCCCGAGAATCACCACCTGGCCCGGAGACACCCCCGGAACCCCACCTAAGAGAATCCCTCGCCCACCATGGGGACGTTCAAGGAAATGAGCGCCAAATTGCACCGAGAGTCGTCCCGCAATCACACTCATCGGGGCTAACAGGGGCAATCGGCCATCGGGGAGTTGCACCGTTTCGTAGGCAATGGCTAAAATTCCCGACTCGAGCAACGCTTGCGTCAACTGCCGTTCAGCGGCCAGATGCAGATAAGTAAAGAGGATGCGATCGCCCCCATTGCCCCCATCCCCAGCCAAAAACTCATATTCCGACGGCAAAGGTTCCTTCACCTTCACCACCAGCGACTGTTCCCAAGCCGCCGCCGCCGACTCCACAACCGTCGCCCCCACCAGGCGATAATCGTCGTCAGCAAACCCAGAACCGACACCCGCCTGAGTTTCCACAAACACCCGATGACCGCGATCGCACAGAACCCGAACACTTTGCGGACTCAATCCCACCCGAAACTCCCGGTTCTTAATTTCTTTGGGAACACCAATGTCCATAAATGCCCTACCCATCTCATCGAGGAAACCAATGCCCATCATTGTATAGCCTCTTGCCCCTCGCCTCTTGCCTCTTGCCCCTCGCCCCTTGCCTCTTGCCTCTTGCCATCCCCTCTTGGGAGGGGTTAGGGGTGGGTTATGCCTCTTGCCTCTTGCCTTCTTTCCCCTCCCCCTTGCCTTCTCAACAGAAATTTCTACAATAGAGACATCCCCAACAATATTAAGTTTTATGAGCCAATCTCCTGAACCCTCCGTCACTCCGAATCTCACCGAACCCAAATTCGGATTTAACCAATATGCCGAACGGCTCAATGGTCGTGCCGCGATGATTGGCTTCATCGCCGCGATCGCCATTGAATACCTCTCGGGCCAAGGTCTATTAGCCTGGCTAGGACTGATCTAAACGGATCTAACCTCGGCGATCGAGTAGGATCAGACTAAGCGGGGGCGTAGACGCATTAGCGGCCTGCGCCCTTTGTCTATGCCCTTTGTCTATGTCGTCTCTGGACTCTAACCCGATAGATACTAATGAATGCTGTTTGGCATCGATTTCTCAAGTCCTTCTACCGTAAAGAACCCATTTCGAGCTTTGTCTTGACCATGGGAGCCGTCGATGTGGCTCTCGGAGGATTGGGGAGTTATAGCTCCCTATTGCTGCTGGGAATGGGAACCATGGCCGGCGCGATCGCCCTACGCTGGTGGCAAATCCAACGAGCTGAGGCGGAGCGTCCTCAAGACTCTATCCCTGAATACTATCTAGCCCCTGGAGCCACATCCCAACCCTTACCCCGTCTCAATCCCAGCAAACATCGCCGTTAGGAGCGTGTTTCGGGGCGTTTGGGGGCATTAGCGCCTCGACGGGCAACGAAAGGGTAAAATACAAACCATTGGTTAACAGGCAACCAATGTTTTGGTCATCGTATATCGTTACTATGGTTCCCCTTCCCGAACACCGTCCTCACAATCTCTCCCTTGGCCCCCTAGAAGCCGAAATCCTCGACATTATCTACGATCTCGAAGAAGTGACGGTGAAAGATGTTCACGATCGCATCCTCGCCGATCCCGATCGCGAACTAGCCTACGCCTCCGTCACCACCGTCATGCGTCGTTTAACCAAAAAAGGTTGGTTAGACTGTGACAAAGGCGATCGCGCCTTTCGTTGGCGGCCACGAATTTCTCGGGAACAGGCCCAAATGCTCAAATCTCACGATCGCCTCCAACACTTTCTGGCCGTCAGCAGTCCCGATGTAGTGGCCGCCTTTGCCGATAGTCTCGACGTGGATAGTCTCGATCGCCTCGATGCCATTGCCCAACGGATTCAAGCGGTACGACGTCAACGGGAGGAACAGTCCTAATGCACTTGTTGATGATTCTCATGGCTTTGGCGATCGCCCTCGGCTTACGTCAGGGGAATCTCAACGGCCAAAGTCCCCAGCCAGCCACGTCACGCTCTCTTGAGCAACGTTGGCGTCACAACATTATCGCCCTCGTTGCCCCCGTCTTACTGCTACTGAGTACCGCCATTGCCGTTCTCTGCATGGGTGCTCAAGGCCAGATGGTCTGGCAAGGAACTGGACTGGCCAGTTACCTACTCTCCTGGCTCTTTCTCCTAGCCAGCCTCGGTTGTGTCATCCGTCAAACCCTGCAACTGCGACGAACCGTGACCCAACTCCGTCGCTATCCCCAAACCACCATTCTCGGCTATTCCTGTCGCATTCTGGACGATACCGCCCTCTTTAGCGCCCAAGTCGGTGGCTGGAACCCGGAACTAACCATCACTCAGGGACTCCTCGATCATCTCAACGGCGATCGCCTGGCCGCCGTTCTCGCCCATGAACAGGGCCATCGCGTCTATCGCGACACCTTCTGGTTCTTCTGGCTGGGCCTGTGTTACCGTCTCACCCCCTGGCTGCCTAACAGCGACGATCTCTGGCAAGATCTTCTACTACTGCGGGAAATTCGCGCCGATGCCTGGGCCGCCGAGCAGGTCGATGAACTCGTCCTAGCCGAGTCCCTCCTCGATGTCGTCCGCGCGCCTCTGCGCTCAACCACTCCCTTTGAAGCGGCCTTTAGCTGCACGGCTCCCCCCTCTCGCTTAGAACAGCGTATTGATGCCCTCCTCTGCGGAACCCGTCCTGGCCTAACCTTTGGCTGGCAAGGACTCGTGCAACTCGCCTGGGTTGTCTTTCCCCTGGCCATCATCCCCTTCCATCATTGATCACACCTAGTTATGGCGGTTGACGCTCGCAACACCAACACGCTCTGGGCATCCGTTCTCGTCGAAACCTTGGCTCGTTTAGGCTTACAGGTGGCTGTCATCTGTCCGGGATCTCGTTCGGGTCCCCTGGCGGTGGCCTTTGCCCAACATCACGAGATTGAGGCCATCTCCATTCTCGATGAACGCTCCGCCGCCTTTTTTGCCCTCGGATTCGCCAAACGCACCCATCAGGCGGTTGTTCTCGTTTGTACCTCGGGAACCGCTGGGGCCAACTTCTATCCCGCCATTATTGAAGCACACGAGTCTCGTGTCCCCCTGTTGGTACTCACCGCCGATCGCCCCCCGGAGTTACGCCACTGTCAAGCGGGCCAGGCCATCGACCAACATAAGCTCTATGGCGACTATGCCGCTTGGTACAGCGAATTGGCACTGCCTCAGCTAAGTTTGCAGCAACTACGCTATCTCCGGCAAACTCTCATCTATGGCTGGGAACGCACTCGCTTTCCAGTCCCCGGAGTGGTACATCTCAACTGTCCTTTTCGCGATCCTCTGGCCCCGGAACCGGAACCTCAAACTCAAGAGTTTGTTGCCATGTTGGGTGAACCACTCTGGCCGGAGTTTTTTGCCGCTGTGGTTCCTCAGACTCCTGCTCATCCTCGTGCGTCGGGGGAGAGTCTCGATCGCGCCTTCGCGGCCTGGTTTAAGAGCGATCGCGGCCTGATTATCGCTGGGGTGGCTCAACCGCAAAACCCCAAACGCTACAGTGAACGGGTAGCCCAACTGGCGAAAACTCTCGGCTTTCCGGTTTTTGCCGAGGCCCTCTCCCCAGTCCGTCATTGGGCCTCCCTCAATCCCCAGCTCGTGGTGGGTTACGATCTGCTCTTACGTCAGCGGCAGCTTTCTCAGCAGTTACGCCCCGATGTGGTGATTCAATTGGGAGATTTACCGACCAGTAAGGTGTTACGTCACTGGTTACAGCAGCTTAATCCCTTAACTTGGGTTTTAGATCCCGGCGATCGCAACCTCGATCCCCTCCATGGACGTACAATTCATCTCCGTCTCGATGTAGAGCGTTTACCGATTCCTGATCCCGTGGTTCCTCCTAGCCCCTCCGACTTTTGTCAAGAGTGGTGTGAGGCTGATGCACGCCTGGAGGATGCCCTCAGTCTGGAGATGGCTGATATGAACCATCTCCGCGAACCGCAACTCCCTTGGCTTCTCTCCCATAGTCTCCCCCATCAACGACAGGTGATGGTGGCCAACAGTACCCCGGTCCGCGATCTGGAATGGTTCTGGCGACGGAGCGATCGCCAAACCCAAGTCTTTTGTAATCGGGGGGCTAATGGCATTGATGGAACCCTCTCAACGGCCATTGGTTTAGCGTATGGCGGCAAACCAACCCTCTTAATCACCGGAGATTTAGCCTTTCTTCATGATACCAATGGTTTATTGTTAGCCCAACAGTTAAAAAAACGAGGACATTTAACTGTTTTATTAATCAATAACCAGGGTGGTGGTATTTTTGAACTCTTACCCATCGCTCAGTTTAATCCGCCGTTTGAGGAGTTTTTTGTCACACCGCAACAGGTAAATCTCGAAAAACTATCGGCAGCGTACAGCCTTGACTATGCCATCATTCAATCGGCTGGAGAGTTGAAAGATGCGCTCCATCAATTCCCACAACCGGGAGTACGCATTTTAGAAGTCAAAAGCGATCGCCGCCGTGACCATGACTGGCGATCGCAACTCTTTAACAAAGTATCTCAATTGAAATTTTAAGACCAATTTTCTTGGCTGTCGTGCCCTAGATCTCCGTAAGGGAACCCACCCCTAACCCCTCCCACCGAAGGGATATAGCAATCGAAGATTGCCTGATTGACACTCAGCAAGGATACTCTGAGTTGGAAGATAATCTCCTACCTCTTTCCCCTCTTGGGAGGGGCAGGGGTGGGTTCTCCCCTCTTGGGAGGGGCAGGGGTGGGTTCTCCCCTCTTGGGAGGGGCAGGGGTGGGTTCTCCCCTCGGTGGGAGGGGCAGGGGTGGGTTCTCCCTGTTCCCAGTTCCGAAGTTCCCAGTTCCGAAGTTCCCTTCTTTTGTCCCATTCAGACCAACTTTTGCTATACAGACCATACCCCACAATTAACCCTGATTTTGTAGGAGGTGGAACTGTCGTAACAACGTCACATTTTCCGGCGTCAGCAGCTTTTGCATCTCTTCAACTTGATTTAAAAGAGAAATTTCTCGGGAAAACTCCTCTTCCAAAATACTAATATAACGCTCCTGAGCCTCCGGTGTTTTTTGGTTTTGTAACATCGTCAGCGCCATCTTGATATTCGACATCGGACGACGCAGCTCCTGATTAAGATTGGTCATTAAACCATCTTTCGCATCCAAAAACTCTTGCAACTGACCCAACTCCTCAGACAACGACGAGAGCCGATTGACCATCACCTCTTGTTTTTTAAATCTCGCCTCGATCGCCCGCAACAACTCATCAGCATCAAAAGGTTTCACCAAATAATCATCAGCCCCCATCTCAAACCCTTGACGCATATCGGAACGGTCGGTTTTTGCCGTCAAAAAGATAAACGGGATCAAAGCCGTATTCACATCCTCTTGCAAGGTTTTCAGCATCTGATAGCCATCCATTTCCGGCATCATCACATCACAGACAATCAGATCCGGAGACTCCTGACGAGCGCAAGCCACCCCCGATACGCCATCGTCAGCCCCAATCACTTCAAATCCTTCCAGGCGCAGGATCTTTATAATATTTTTCTGTAAAACTCGTTCGTCCTCGACAACCAGTATCTTTTTCATGATTTTTTAGTCAAGCGTGATCGTTATACTTGAATTCAAACTTGGCTGTAATTTGAGATCCCTTGACGGGTTAAATCGGTGACACCCAAACCAGCAACACTGAACTTTGTCAAGCTCAAATTGTCAAGCTCGATTCTACACCGTCTTGGTTGCTCACATCGATAACTCACTGACGATGTTAACGAACTTAACAGACGGATTACAAACACTCAGAAAGGAAGTCGGACAGTAATCTCAGTCCCCTCTCCCACGTGACTGCGAACCTCTAATGTCCCTCGATGTAACTCAACGCAGCGCTGGACGATCGCCAACCCTAGCCCAGTTCCAGGAATCGTACCTACATTCTTAGCACGGTGGAACGATTCAAACAAACGGGGTAAATCTTCGGGTGGGATGCCAATTCCTTGATCTTTGACAGAATAAAGGATGTGATGATCGCATTTTAGCAACTCAACATGAACAGGTTTGTCAAGGGGAGAGTACTTTAAAGCATTTGAGACTAAGTTAGTGAAGATTTGCCGTAGCAACTTTTCGTCGGCATTTAAAATAAGAGGCGTTTCTGAGATATCCCAAGATAAGACGCGATCGCGGGCGATACTGGCTTGTAGCTGCCGTAACAATTTGTTACAAAACTCGCAAATATCCAAAGGCTCGGGATTAAAATTCAGGGTTCCCGACTCACTTTTAGCTAGAGTCAGCACATCATCGAGCAGTTCCGT
Organism: Phormidium sp. OSCR; assembly: GCA_001314905.1. Taxonomy (GTDB): domain Bacteria; phylum Cyanobacteriota; class Cyanobacteriia; order Cyanobacteriales; family Geitlerinemataceae; genus Sodalinema. The sequence continues at coordinate 10,688 of LJZT01000056.1, read as the reverse complement.
CATATGGCTGACGGCAGACTGGATCTCATTGAGTTGTTCGAGTTGTTCCTCCCTAGTCCAGTCATAGCGTTGCAGCAGTTGACCGCAAGACTTAATCACCGCCAGGGGTGTGCGAAACTCATGGGAGGTCATCGAAACAAAGCGCGACTTGAGATCAATCAATTCTCGTTCCTTTTGCAGCGCTTTGATCACTTCCGCCTCCGCTCGTTTACGCTCAGTGATATCTTGAATCACCGACACGAAGTAGGGAGCTACCTTCGGGATATCCTCGGCGGCTTCGGCTGAGGGATCTCGGACCACTGAACTGGTGACACTCACCCAAATCGCCGCACCGTTAGCATGGAGAAAGCGTTTTTCCAAGGTCATCGTTGGATAGCGTCCCTCAAGTAAGTCCTGACAACCCTGTGCGGACATAGCCCGATCCTCGGGATGGGTCATCTCTAAACAGGTTCGCTGCGATAACTCCTCAGGATTGTAGCCCAAAATGTCACAGAGTTTTTGGTTAACAAACTCCCATTGACCATCGAGGTTCACCTGGGCCACTCCCACCGCCATTTGTTCAAACAGAGAGCGGAAGCGTAATTCACTGCGTTGTAGAGCGATGGTTCGTTGGGCGACTTTGGTTTCTAATTCCTGGTTGAGTTGACGCAAGGCCATTTCGGCTTGTTTGCGATCGCTGACATCTTGGACAATCCCCACAATCTTCTCAGGCTCCCCGTTCTCATCCCGGCTGAGGACAATTTCGCGACTGTGAATCCAATGCCATTTGTTGTCCACCCCTCGCAGGCGATATTCACTTTCGAGGAGTTCACCGGCATTGAGTTGTTCGAGGCGATGGCCCGGTTCTCCCACCTGAGAGACATCCTCAGGATGAATCCCCTCAGACAGACTGGGATGGCCCAACGCTACAATCGTTGTCGGAGTATGGCCAAGCAGGGTTTCAACCTGACGGTTAATATAAATAATCTCCCAACTGCGAGCCTGATAGACATAGAGAATATCCGGCGACGCATCGGCAATTTGCTGAAATAAACGTTGTTGTTCGAGCAGGGCAATTTCAAACTGCTGCCGTTGCGTGATGTCAATGCCAATACCGATCGCCGCCCGTCCACTATCATATTTTTGCGCCACTACCAGATATTGAAGACTCAAATTTTCAATCTCGATCGTAATAATTTGTCCCGCCGTCATGACCTCCTCTCTCATAAACTGGCGCATAAAATTCGCGAACTGGTGAGGCTTAGCGGTGGGAAAGTTAAGATCTTGTCCTAGGAAGTCCTCAGGGCTGAGACTATAGAGATTGGCAAAGTTGGAGTTCACCCCTTGATAACGTTCATCTTCCCCAATCCAGCAAACAATACCGGGAATGGCGTTGAGAATGGCCCGCAGGCGATCGCTCGTTTGTTGCAACCTCTCCTGAGACTCCTGGCGTGTGCGGATACTGGCCCGCAACATCTCATTAATGTCACGCAGTTGACTGGTGCGGGCTTCGACTCGTGCTTCTAATTCACGGGTATTATCTTGTAGGATGGCTTCAGCTCGTTTACGGGCCGTGATATCTCGGGCCACCCAAAGAGCTGACATAGTCGCGTCCCCAGCCAACACCGATGGAGGCAGAGGAGAAATCCGCGCCTCAAACCACTTACGATTGAGGTTAGAGGCTTCCGGCTGATCCAGCGGCGAGAGTTGATACTCATAGCGAATCGTAGAACCATGACGCCAAGCCCGTTCAATTTGCCTAAAAAACGCCTCATCATAGGGCGGTTCAAAAAAGGCGGCAATGGTTTCATTGACATCGGGATTGATGCGGCTGTAATCGTGACTGGGTAAGCCGACCTGAAGATCGTCATCATCATGAATACTGATTTCGAGGACGATATCAGGCATCGTTGATAACAGCATTTGTAATTTTGTATAACTGCTGATCAGTTTCTGCTGAAGCAGTTGCTGTTCCTCGGCACTGAGGGGATCTCGATAGTGAATCTGGGCCGGATATCCCTGATAGATAATCTCAAGACTAGCTAGGCTGCCGAGGAGATGGTGCTGCTCGTCCAGAATGGGCAAGGAATCGAGCGGCCGCTGTTGCAGTTGCCCCAGAAGAGAGTTCCAGTTGGGCGGACAGTTCTGCTGTAAGTAGGGTTCCTCTCGATGGTTGTCTAGGATGGCGCCGAGGGGCTGGCTGCGATCGCACTCAGGATCTCTCAGCAGCCTCAGGGCATCCTGTTGTGAGAAACTCCCCAGGAAGCGATCGCCCTCCAAGACAAACAGATTCGCCAGGTTTTGCTCAACGAGCCTATCAATGGCCTCACCTAGAGACACCTCCGCACTGAGAACAGGTGGTTCTAGGTTGCCAATATCCTCAAATTGTCCATCAAAAATTGCCATGAAACGAGTAAACATAAGACGGTGGACAGATATTAAGTAATTATACGGAGGTTTGGGGCGGTGAATTTACGCAGTTAAAAATCTGTGTATTTTACAGTTTTCATTAACTTTAATTTCGCCTATTATCGTAAATGTAACTAAACAGATTTATTTGGATTCTTTACCAAAAAATTAACATAAATTTGTGCAGTTTACATCAAAGATAGAAAATTACATCTTTTGTAACACCATACCATTGTCTTAGCGATCATCTCAGCAACAAACTCAGCCCGAGACCGAGCCTTCAATCATGAAAACGGCTTTACCAAACGGCATCCAACCATTCAAAAGCCCTTAGAGTTAGCGTCATGAGCTGACCCGAAAGCATCGACCGACGCTGATTGATCGCTTCCTTTCCGAGATGAAGACTCCTCCTGATCATCCCCCGAGAGAGGCATCGCGTCTTCAAATTCAGTTCATTGACATCACATCATCAGGTCAAATCATGACAAACTATCAAGTCCATTCAACTCAAGCGGCCGCCACAGAACTTTTGCACTACGTCAAACAACGAGCCACCGGTCGTCTTATTATTGTTCGTCGATCCAAACAGTATCATTTCGATCTATTTCAAGGACAGATCGCAACCGCCGTTTTCTCCGTGCATCGTAACCGCCGTTGGCAACGGGCGATCGCCGCGCAAGTTCCTCACCTCATCTCTCACCTGCAACCGCAAAACTCCCAGCACAACTGGGAACGTAGCCACCTACATCATGCCGTCAACCAAGGCTGGCTCACCTGCAAGCAAGCCCGGGGGATTCTAACCGATTGCACCCGAGAAGTCCTCTTCTCCCTCGTCAACCTCTCCAAAGCCTCAGTCTACTGGCAACCGAGCAACAGCAAATTAGTTCCCCGCTGGACCTTAAGCAGTAGAACCTTCCAGCATTTATATGAAGACGTCCAAGAACTCTCACAACAGTGGAGAGAGTTAGGACTCAATCCCCGCTGGGTTCACCAAGCCTTTAAACTCGATCCGAGTCTCGATCTCAGTTCAGCCATGTTCTCGAATCTGACCGCATCCTTAGACGGGAAACATTGTTTTTGGGATTTCACCTCAGATTTATCCGTCTCCCGTGCCACCGTCAGCCGCATCCTCAGTCATTTCTTAGAACAAGGCATCATCCAACGCATTCCCCTAAGAGATCTCGACAACACCGACACCTCTGAACCCAAAGTTGACTCGGAAGCCGAATCTGAAGCTGAAGCGCAACTCGAACTCGAACTCAACAGCCACATTAGCTACATCCCGACTATGGCTCTCGCATGAACCAGCTTACAACTCCCCCCAAGGGCGTACCCATGACGGGTATGCCCTTTTGTCATCCAAGCGCCCCAACTCTCCCCTCTTGCACCTTGCCATCCCCTCGGTGAGAGGAGCAGGAGTCGGTTATGCCCCCATTCCCCATTCCCCATTCCCCATTCCCCATTCCCCATTCCCCATTCCCTGTTCCCTGTTCCCTGTTCCCTGTTCCCTGTTCCCCATTCCCCATTCCCCATTCCCCATTCCCCATTCCCCATTCCCCATTCCCCATTCCCCATTCCCCATTCCCTGTTCCCCATTCCCTGTTCCCCATTCACTATTCACTATTCACTATTCACTATTCACTATTTCTGTACTCCAGACTGCAATAATGCCCCCTACATCTAGCTAGGCTGGAGAGAGTCCCCCAAATTCGTGACAATTGGGGGCTGTCATTCTCTCTCAAAAGCGTTACAATTGTTTACATAATCGAGAAATTTACTCATTTCTCTCCCTGGACTGTCACCAAATCCTCCCCACGACTGAACCCAACACGAGTTTGTCGTAACCCAATCTCAAGCACCTGCGTTATGAAGACTGCTCAGACCTCTACCGACTTAGTCCGTACCTACCTCCGCGAAATTGGTCGGGTTCCCCTACTCACCCATGAAGAGGAGATCCTATACGGTAAACGAGTTCAGAAACTGGTCGCACTCGAAACGATTCAGGCAGAACTTGCAGAACAGCTCGATCGCCAACCCACCCGCAAAGAGTGGGCCGAAGCCGCCAAACTTAGCCAGCGACAACTCCAACGGGAGATTGAGAGTGGCGAGTCTGCCAAACGTAAGATGGTCGAAGCCAACCTGCGTCTTGTGGTGTCCGTGGCCAAGAAGTACATCAAGCGGAATGTGGATTTATTGGATCTCATTCAAGAAGGCACCATCGGGATGCAGCGCGGCGTCGAGAAATTCGATCCCACCAAAGGCTATCGCTTCTCCACCTACGCCTATTGGTGGATTCGCCAGGCCATTACCCGCGCCATCGCTGAAAAAGGCCGTACCATCCGCCTACCGATTCATATCACCGAAAAACTGAACAAAATTAAGAAAGTTCAACGTCAACTGACTCAAGAACTCGGGCGGGCCGCCACAGTGAGCGAAATTGCCGAGGCCATGAATCTGACCACGAAACAAGTGCGCGATTATCTCGAACGCTCCCGTCAGCCGTTATCTCTCGACTTACGAGTCGGAGAAAATCAGGATACGGAGTTGGCCGACTTACTCGAAGATGATGGCCCCTCTCCCGAAGATTTTGCGGTTCAGTCCTCTCTACGCAGCGATCTCGAAGCCCTCATGGCCGATTTAACGGCCCAGCAGCGAGAAGTGCTGGCCCTGCGCTTTGGCTTACGGGATGGGAAGGCCATGACCTTGGCGAAAATTGGCGATCGCCTCAAAATCTCTCGTGAACGCGTCCGCCAAATTGAACGGGAATCTCTGACGAAGTTACGCAAGCGTAAGACAGATATGGGTGAATATCTAGCCAGTTAGTCGCTATTATTTGGCCAGTAGGGGCGCAAAATAGGTACGCCCCTACAGATTGTCATGTATCACTGTCAAGATTGAGTTGTTGCCGTTGATTGGGAAACGTGACTCGGAAACTGGTCCAGCCCTTGCTACTATCAACACGGATGGTTCCATTGAGTCGGAGAACCAGCTTCTCAATCAAGGCTAAGCCTAACCCCGTTCCTCCTTGTTTCCAGGGATCGGCGTTGGGAATACGATAGAACTTATCGAAAATTTTAGGCAGTTCCTCAGGGGCGATGGTAGCTTGGTTACGAATGCAAAACTCGATCGCCTCAATGGGTTCACTGTCGTCATCAAGCTTCATCTCAGTCTGACGCACGTGCAGATGAATATCCCCTCGCGTGGCGGTGTATTTGCAGGCATTATTTAAGAGTTCAACCAGGATACGTTCGAGGTTGAGGCGATCGCAGACAAAAGGCGGTAAGTGCTGAGGACAGTCTACATGAAGTCCCTGCTGGCGATCGCTGACCCGCGTATAAAATGGACGTATCAAGGTGGGAAGCCAATCATTCAGGTTAATTAACGACATGGAAATCAGATAAGCATTATTTTCAAGTCGTTGTAAATCCAGAAGATCCTCAACCAATTCTTCCTCGCGAGTACATTCAGTATTTAAAATACCTAAATAACGTTGAATCCGACCGATTTGCGCAGCATTCACCCGTTGAGATTCCGCTTCTTCTCCCTCTTTTGGTACAAATAATTTCAACATTTCAATGGCGAGTTTCATATTGGCAATTGGTGTTCGCAACTCATGAGATACAGCACTCAAAAAGTCATCTTTGAGACGATTGAGTTTTTCGAGTTCTGCCACTTGAGTTTGTGCCGCTTGATAGAGTCGGGCTTGACGGATGGCGATCGCACATTGATTCGCCACCTGTTGCACTAAGCGAATTTGTAACTCAGTAAAGATATAATCGGCATGATGAACTAACCATAAATCCCCTAAAACCCCTTGATTATCAAACAGAGGACTGGCTAACATCGCCACTCGTCCTCGGACGGGATTGGGAATCAAAGAACAAAATTGAAAATAGCGACCATCCATCAATTGCGTATAGAGTTCCGGGAAATTTCCCATCTGCGAAACCCGTCCTTGAGACGCAGGAATAAAGTTAGTATACTCATAACAAATCGTTGAAGTGCCTTGGTCCAAATCATAGAGGGCTGCATTACAAGACCCCACCCCCAAAACAACCGCAACCTCTCGCACCGCCGTTTGTACAATTTGACTTTCATCGAGACTATCTCGAACCTTATCCGTAATTCGTTTGAGCATCGCATCAAACTCGATCGCCTGTTCTAACTGTTGCGTGCGTTCGAGAATTTGTTTTTCTAAAAATTCCCCCTGTTGTTGAACTTGCTCAAATAAATGCGACTGTTGAATGGCGATCGCCACCTGAGTGGCCAATTGTTGCAATAGTTCCACCTCCAGGGGTTGCCAATGTCGTTCTTGACGACATTGATGAGCGACTAATAAACCCCAGAGACTGCCCTGATCACGACCCTCCGACGATTGCAACAAAATCGGCACAATCAAGCTTGACTTGATTTGAAACGGATTTAACAGGGCCTTTAGCGTTGCCTCACTCTCTTGAGAAATATCATTAATACTATGACTGCGACCATTGAGGTAGCATTGAAGTTCAGGAGACTCATTAGCATTAAGAGGAATTTGATGATTGAGCATCGGTTTCCAGAGACGATCGACCGACTCAACCACCACAATCCCCTTACAGTTGGCTTCCTCCGCCGGGTTGACATCAAAGCGGTAAATCAGAACCCGATCGCTATCGAGAAAATGACGCACCTCCGACACCGTAGTCTGTAAAATTTCTTGCAGATGTAGCGATTGACGAATCCGTTGGGCGATCGCACTGACTAACCGTTCTCGTTCCGCCTGTTGCCGTAACGCCAACTCCGTCTCATGACGTTTCGTAATATCTCTGATAATGCCTTCGATGGCGATCGCATCCCCCGCCGCATTATAAACCAACGTATCCTGTTGTTCAGTCCAAACCAGATGACCATCCCGGTGAAACCAGCGCAAACTCAACGGCGTTTCCGCCGCCACAGTTCCAGCCAGTAACTGACGCAACTGTGGCAAATCATCGGGATGAATTTGACGTAACAATAACTCCTTATCGTCATAATAGGCTTGCGGCGGATAGCCCATCAGCCGTTCAATACTCGGACTAAGATACTCAAACCCCTCCGGTGTAAAGCGGTAAGAGTAGAGCGTATCAAAAGCATTATCCACCAATTGGCGAAACTGAGAAAACTCAGGCTCAGCCGTTCCAACCTGAGCAAAACCGTAGCGGGTTTTGCCCAAAACCAAGAGGCTGACCCGAATCCACAGAGGAGGAGAACCCGCCAGACGAGGCTGAGTGCTGACAATTTCCTCAATCGTCTCTCCAGCCACCAGTGACGTCCAATGACGTTGCCAAACCTTCGTTGTCCATTGAGGAATCAAGCTGGAAATGGGTTTGTGTAACAACTCCATCCCCTGATCCCGGAGAGTTTGGTCCCCCCCTGGCTGTATCGAAACAATCTGTCCTTTCGGGTTAAGCCAGAGAAAAGTCGGAGTTACAGGATTCACAATCGTTGGCCACTCACTAACGGTTTGAAGACAAGGCCGGTTGATGCCCTATTCGCCTCGTCCGACTCAATTTTAACCAGGCCAATTCCCGAGCTGGAAAACCCGACCCACTCTAGCCCAACAGAGTTCCCTCCAACACCGTCACCGCCTGTCCTCCTAAGACTACCCGTTCGGCTTCCCGTCGCACCCGGATAATGCCACCACGGGGAGAGGCTTGATAGGCTAATAACTGCATTTTCTTCAGCTTGCGCCCCCAGTAAGGACCGAGACAACAGTGGGCCGAACCGGTGACGGGATCTTCATTGATGCCCATTTGGGGGGCAAAAAAACGGGAAATAAAGTCATAGTCCCCCTGACGAGCGCGATCGAGCATCAATCCCTGGCTGCGACTGGTGACAATCACTCCCTGACAGGGAAGTTGAGCCAGTTGTCCAAAGTCGGGGTCGAGAGTCTGCACCTCAGCCGCCGTGGCTACTTCAACGAGGAGATAGTGCAAGACACTTTCGCCGACAAATAAGGGAATGACCCCCAGGGCTGCTTCGAGTTTTGGCAGAATCGGGTCGTTAGGGGGTCGTTGTACGACGGGACTGGCCGGGAAGTCTAATTCAATCCAAGACTGTTGGCGGTGGGCGCTCAGGTCGCCGCTACGGCTGTAAAACGAGATATCTTGACTCTCTCGGACGCGACCTGTTTCCCAGAGGGCGTGAGCGGCGGCCAGGGTGGCGTGGCCACAGAGATCGACTTCGGTGGTGGGCGTGAACCAGCGGAGGCGGAAACCTCGACCCTCTCGGTGCAAAAAAGCAGTCTCCGATAGGTTCATTTCTGCGGCCACCGACTGCATCCAGGTCTCCTCGACGGCGCGATCGAGCAGACAAACAGCCGCTGGATTCCCTTGGTAGGGGCGATCGCTAAAGGCATCAATTTGTAAAAGTTTCATGATTCCTGGCTCTCTCGTGTCGTCAAAATCTTAATCATGCCCAAATGTCAGCCCACTGTCTCAGTCGAGTCTTTGAGGTGAGATGATCCCAACTCTATCAAACTCGTTTCATATCATTGGACGCGATCGCCCCGGGCCGGAAACTACCCACCTCAGCCGCTGACGGGACATGGATAGAGTTTAGTGGCTCTGTTGCTCTAAATGTCCCCAAAACGTTTTACACTGAAGGATGCTTTTGTTGTCTCGTGGAGAAAACTGTTGTCACCCGTGCGGAAAACTGTTCTAGCTGGTAACTGGAAAATGTACAAAACCCAGGCCGAAGCCCTGGAGTTTTTGAAGGGGTTTGTCTCTCACCTCGAAGACACGCCCGATGAACGAGATGTGATTCTCTGTGTGCCTTACACGGCCCTGGGAAGCCTCTCAAAGAACTTGCATGGGGGACGGGTGCGTCTCGGCGCGCAAAATGTCCATTGGGAAGACTGCGGTGCCTTCACCGGCGAAATTTCGGCCCCGATGTTGACCGAGTTGGGGGTCGATTATGTCGTCGTCGGCCATAGTGAACGCCGGGAGTATTTCGCCGAAACCGATGAAACCGTCAACCGACGACTCAAAGCCGCTCAAGCCGCTGGAATGACCCCGATTCTCTGTGTTGGCGAAACTAAGGCCCAACGAGATGCTGGGGAAACAGAAGCACATATCTTTTCTCAGTTGGAGAACGGCTTGGTTGATGTTGACCAGAATAAGCTGATTATTGCTTATGAACCGATTTGGGCCATCGGCACTGGGGACACCTGTGAGGCCGCTGAAGCGAATCGCGTCATTGGTTTAATTCGCTCGAAACTCACGAATGCCGAAGTCCCGATTCAATATGGGGGGTCCGTCAAACCCGCGAATGTCGATGAGATTATGGCCCAGCCGGAAATTGATGGGGCCTTGGTTGGAGGCGCGAGTTTGGAACCCGAAAGCTTCGCTCGCATTGTCAACTACAAGGCTTAATCACAAGGCTTAATCACAAGGCTTAATCACAAGGCTTAAGGGATTCAGTCGAGCGATCGCGCAAACGACCGACAATTTCTGTAAAATTCTGTAAATTTTGCAACCGTTTTTTGCGAGTTTTGTAACGTTTTTAAAACGCGGCGCATCAACGTCCTCGGTTCGCCGCGTTTTTGTGGCTGGCAACGGCCCCATTTTTAACAAAACTTGAAGAACTCTCACAATTTTGGGGATTTCGCTTAACCTAAGAGTAATTACGACCGCTTGTCCGATTTACTGGAGTCCCATGGAAAACTTTGAAAACTATCGCCTGCGATGTACCCTCAGCTTCGGGGACATTTACGGTCAAATCATTATTTGGCTGATTGTCATCTTCCTCAGTTTGGCATCAGCTTTGGCCTTATGGAGTACAGAACGCCAGTTGTATGCTCTATTAACAGTCGGGTTGATTGTGGTTCTTTCCCTTCCATTCCTTCTGTTCGCTTTTGTCACCACCCTACTCAATCATATAGAAGTCAACGCCGTGGACCCAGCCGCAGAAACCTCTAGGTTTGCGGGCAAACGTCCCCCCAGTGAGCAACCCGCCCAAGCGACCGGCTAAATCCTCCGGCGTTCTCGAAGTTGTGCTTTCTTGACATGGATCCTCCGGTCACGACGGATCATGGCAAGATAAGGACGGGGAGCGATCGCCTCCCCTTCTCTATTGTTCATCGCAATTCTCGATTCCCCAAAGAAGGCAACCACAAGGGCACCCTCCTACCCTCTGGCCTCTTGCCGCAAGAGGGCGACCACAAGGGTACGCCCCTACCTCTTTTCTTCCCCTCCTGGGCTTATCTTGTAGGGGTTTGCTAAATGACGTAGGATTTAGGTAAACCAGTACCTGTAAGGGGCGCTTGACTGGGACTAGCAGTG
>LJZT01000055.1 GCA_001314905.1 Phormidium sp. OSCR | reverse complement strand
TGTTCCCTGTTCCCTGTTCCCTGTTCCCTGTTCCCTGTTCCCTGTTCCCTGTTCCCTATTCCCTATTCCCTGTTCCCTGTTCCCTGTTCCCTGTTCCCTATTCCCTATTCCCTGTTCCCTGTTCCCTATTCCCTGTTCCCTTTCCGCTACAATATGGCCAATCGATAGAGGATAAAACCTGAGATGACAGCAACTACGGTTAAACGCTTACACAGTTTTGAAGACTATCTTCAGTATGATGATGGAACCGCTAAACGTTACGAATGGATACATGGAAGGTTAGAACCAATGAATCCCCCGAGACTGGAACATTTTTTAATTGCTAAGTTCATTGAGTCCTGTCTGGAAGCTGAAATCAAACGTCAGGGATTACCCCGGATTTGCTTTCGAGATGCTGGTGTCAGAACGGGGCCAACCAAATCTCGCTTAGCGGATGTTTGTGTGGCGACTCTTGAACAAGCTCAGGAGATGAGTCAACAATCGTTGGTTTTCCAAACCCCTCCGTTGCTAGTCATTGAAATTGTCAGTCCTGAATCGGTGAACCGCGATTATCGCTATAAACGCTCGGAATATGCAGCCGCCGAAATTCCTGAATATTGGATTGTTGATCCAATGGTCAATCAAATCTCGGTGTTACGTCTCGAAGAAGGGTTATATGAAGAGAGTCAGTTTACCCAGACGCAACCGATTGTCTCTCAACAGTTTGCAGAACTTACGTTAACTGTCGATCAAGTGTTCGCGGCAGCCAATTTAGAAACCCCATCTTCAGAGTAACCCTCGTCGTTTAGCCGCTTCTAAGGCGATTTAGACCCCGACGATCGCCGCAAATCCAAATGATAGCGATAGAGCGCAACTGGACTTCCGTTGGCGCGAAAATAGGCCGGATCTTTAGGAGACAGATAAATGGCCGTCAGTTGTTCAGCTTCGAGATGATCGGCATCTTGTTTTTGATAGTCCGTGGTGGTTTCAACTTCATTAAAATAGATTTGTCCCGGTGTCCGAAAGACTTGATAGATAATTTCTGTGGCCAGAAAGCGATCGCCCTCGGGGTGTTCACTGTTCCGTCCCCGCACCACTGACACTAACTCTTGTCCCCCCGCCATGTTGATAATCTGACGGTTGGGATTCTCAGAATCGGCGCTAATCGCAATGTCACTATCTTCACCAAAATAGGCGTTACTGATATTTTGACTATTAAAGGTGCGATCGCCCACAACTAAACCCGTCTTTTTCTGAGGTTGAAAGCGAACTTGAAATTCTAAAGGCTGATTAAGATAACGGCGATTTCCCTCAAATCCAGGACTCTTTAAATCTGGCGCTAAAGGAGCTTCTAATTGCAACAGAGTACTGGTCACATCCCAAGTTCCAGCCATCCAGTCGGGATAGACCAAATCCTCCTTATTAACAACGCTCACAGTCGGTTTTCGTTGCCAATAAGGAAAGCGCTCAACGCGATCGCTCAAGGAATCAGCCCAAGCACTCGACATCCCCAACAGCCAAAACACTCCCAACCAGCAGAGTCCATGATATAGCCGCCGAACATAGGGGCGCACCCTTGTAGTCGCCCTCTGCTTCTGGCAGAGTCCATTGTCTAGCCGTTGCCTCAAAAAACGTCTCACAATCGCTTTATGTTATAAATTGCCCTAAACAGGCGAGATCGACCCTATTTTACAAGAATGTGTCCCTGTTCATCAATCATTACAGGAGCATTTGGGAAATCAGTCTGAGTTAAATTGCGAATAAAATCGACCGTTCGAAATTGACCGTCCGGGACCGGGATACCCGTATTTCCTAAATGAATCGGAATAATCTGTCCCGAAATAAACTCTCCCTCCAGGTTTAATTCAACCTCTAAAATCAAAGAATAGGCTAAAGCACCCTCCGTTGAAAGCGTTTGATAGCCCACAAAATCAGCCAACGAATAAGCAATTAAACGGTCATTATACAAGTTGATCGCTCGGGGAATATGGGGGCCATGACCTAAAATCAAATCCGCCCCCGCATCGATCGCCTCGCGGGAAAAACTCACGATATTACCCCGATCTTCCCCCAGGAAGTATTCCTGGCGATCGCTCACGTGCATCGCCCCAGTTCCTTCGGCCCCAGCGTGAATCGACAGCACAATCACTTCAGCTTGTTTATCGGCTTCAGCAATTAATTGTCGCGCCAACTCAATATTATTAATATCATTATGAAAATCGTAGGTACTAAAGCCAATAAACGCAACCCTCACATCTTCTACATTTAAGTAAGTAATCTGATAGCGCTCTCCAACTGTCGCAATACCCACATCATTAAAATGCCGAATCGTATCCCGAAAACCAATTTCACCAAAATCCAGAGAATGATTATTCGCTAAACTGACAATATCAAAGCCCACCTCTTGAAAAATATAGCGATAACTCGGAGGCGAACGAAACGCAAATTGAGTGCCACGACTGGTATCTTTGGGACTATTCGGATGATCCGTTAGCGTACTTTCATAGTTGCCAAATAGAATATCTGCCCCCTGTAAGTCTGTCATGACATTGGCAAAAAACATACTCGGATCAGCCGGGAGGCGATGGTTGGGATAGTTGGTTCCCGGAATCATATCTCCCACCGCTTTAATGCGAATTGAACTGGGAAGATTGGGAGTTGGAATCTCAGGGGTTTCCGGAAGAACCTCACTGAGATTGGTTTCGGCGGGAGATTCGGGTGAGGATGATGGCGTGAGGCGATCGAGGTTTTGTGAGATCGTCGCCAAAACCGTTTGTCCGAATTGGCGACTTTGAATCTGTACCTGACGCTGATCGAGGAGTCCCCAAAATCCCCCGAGGCTGAATCCCAGCAGACTCAGAGCTGAAACCCGCATCACCAGGCGCTTCGAGCGGAAGCGAGAAGACTCAGCCGCCGCTGGTTTCTGGGGTGACTGGGGCGACTGGGGCGACTGGGGCGATCGCCCCCTAGATTCCCCTCGCGGTGTAAACTCCCTCAAAGGATATTTATACGTCCAATCCGGCTCATACTGTCCCCGGCGTCGCCCATAAATCACGATCGCCTGCACCCCCGCCAGACGACACCGTTGCACCTCTCGTCGCGCTAAGGGAATACAGACTGTTCGGTCGGGAATCACGCGAGCCTCAAATAACACCTGTAACCAAGGATTGCGTTGCTGAAGTCGCACCGAGATATCATCAGACAGTAGGGCTTGATCAATCCCTTGAACAATTGACCTTAGCTGAGTTTTTTGGTCATTGTGGCCTTGTGGGTAAGCTTCCACAGCGCTGACATCTCCCCCGCGTGACTTGCTCCTTTGTATCACAGATGGGAGACTCCCGAACCCGGATGATTTGATTTGTTCTTCCTCCCCCCCAAAGACCCCAGTCGTCGGGAGATTGACGAAACCTACCCCCGCACTCCCCGGCGACGGTAACGCATCCAAGCCGCACCACTATACAGTTGAAACGCGGGGTCCCAATGACTCGGTTCGTTGCGCTCAATGTCAATATACGGTTGAATACTCTCCATGAGAAAATGGAAGTCGATCGCCGTCTCCGCAAATTGCATGAAGTCCGACCAGATCACACCATCACTGAGGTGATGGTCAAACACCTTGATCATGCCATTCCAGTTAATGCGCAAGGTAGCCGCTCGTAGTTTCCCAATTTGCTGCTGTTGTTCCGGGGAAAAAATCACACCCTTGTCAAACTCGTAGGAGCGATCGCAAAACCGCAAAATGACCCCCCGCTTCGGGAGATGTAAATCGCACATTTGCACAAAATCTTGCGTTTCGGGTTTTCGTTTGATCTGATCTTTGGTGCGGCGGCTGATATCATAACTCACCGCATTAATAAACAGAGGGATTCCCCCCCGCACCTGTTGGCGAACCTCGGCCCAGTCAAAACTAAACTTCCCTTGACGATTTTGGCGATCGCGACAGATGACCACCGGTTTCGGCGTTAGAGATTGCACATAATCAACTCGCCAGACATTTAACTTAGCGATCTCCGTTAACGACGCGGTAAAGGCGCAAACCGCCGTTGCGGCCAACTCCTGTTCATACACCTGCAACTCCGCCAGAGGACCCGTACGATACAGCCGCCAACCCCGAACCTGCAACATCAAACGCGCCCCATAGGCCTCAACGTCAAACACCCGCGCCAAGTGTTGCGCCGCCTGTTGACGGCGTTCTTTCGGTGTCGCCTCTAAGACTAAAACCCCCGCTTCTTCGGGATCTGACTCCGCTTTAGCAGCGGCGATCGCCTTCTCTCGCTGTGCTTTGCGTTTGTCTTCAAGCCGCTGCATTCCCTGTCTAGCTTGACTAATAATTTTCGGCGATGTATTGTCCCGTAACAAGACTCGATAGGCCTGTTCAGCCTCATCGAGTCGTTGAGTCTCTTCGTAGAGGCGAGCAATATAAAACCGCACCCAGGGATTTTCGGGCATTGTTCGATATAAAACTTTGAGATGTCGGGAGGCGCTACGGTAGTCTCCTATCTCCAAAGCCGCGATCGCATCTTCGAGAGAAGGCATAATTTCGACGAAGTGTTAATCGTTAACCGTCAACGATTAATTGTGATAGTCAAACCCAACGGCTGAACTGAGTTTGACCACTACTATAATAGCCCGTTTTACCGGTTAAGCCGTGAGAGTCAGCAGAAACGCCAGGTTCTCCGACGCCACCAGTGCATGGGGCGCGTTCGCCGGCATAAACACGAAAACACCCGGTTTGAGAGCAATCGGTTTCCCGTTTAACGTCAGGGTTCCTGTCCCCTCAATCACCGTCACCGAGGCGTTACGGGTGGCGGTATGTTCTTCAATATCGGTATCTTTCCCCAGACAGAACAGAGTATGTTGAGACACGTCATCTTTGACAATCACTTGACTGAGAACCGCGCGATCGCGATATTCAATCAAATCGGCTAATTCCGTGTCAAAGGGAACGTCGGGAGTGGTAATCGTCGCCATGATAAAACTATCCTCGATAAATGATAAAACAACGTTGGGGCCAACCCTTGTCAGCGCCCTCTATTGACTCCGTTGAGCCGCCATCAGCCAATAGCCTAAACTCGAACGATACTCATCGAACACCTGACGCATTCCTAAAATGCGATCGCGTAACTCGGGATGTCGCACCAGATTCGCCACAAACTTCATCGTCCCCAAGACCCCTTCATCTTGAACTAGACGGGAGACATCGAGCAAATCCATTGGCCCGCAAGCGTGATGCTGTATGGTGAACCCCGCCTCTTGAGCCAATTTTTGCCAATCCTCAACTGTCAGCGGTTGAGCGTTGACGCGCAAACTACTCGCTAAAGACTGGGATACGTCCTGCGTTGTGGTTTTCATCTCATGGGAGAGAAAGACACCTCCGGGTTTGAGGCGATCGCGAATCAAGTGAAACAGTTTTACCTTAGCCGCAGGAGCTTGCATCGTCACGATCGCCTCGGCTAGAACAAAATCAAACTGTTCGGGGATCTCATCGAGATTGAAAATGCTCGCCTCGATAAAACGAATGCGATCGCCCAACCCCGCCTCCTCAACCGCCGCCCGCGCTCGCTCAACACTCTCGTGGTTTTGTTCGACTCCCACCACCTTAACGTTAAACTGACGCGCCAAGGCGATCGCACTCACCCCAAAACTCGACGCCAATTCTAAAACCGTATCCCCCGGCTGAAAATTTGCCCAAGTGAATAACTGTTGGCTCGCAGCCTGACCTCCCGGCCGCAGAATCGTTTTACCCGCCGCCGCCAGAACCTCATGGCCTGGCGCTGTTTTGGGATTGAAGAGTTTGGACGTCATGGCGATTGCTCCTGAGTCGTTATCTCTAGTTAAACGCCTACCCAGCAAAATTACCTTGATCTAAGTCAAATCCTTCCATATCCCATCCTCCACCCTCACCTCTCCCCGGCCAATCTGGGAAAATCCACAAATCCCCCTTGACATTCAAGTACAATTTTTTTATAATAGAACCATAAATAAAGCTTCACCCCTTAATCAAAGCGCACCAAATTTTTGCTTAAGGTTGGCAAGGCTTCGCGGCCCCGGTGCGGGCCGCGCAAAGCCAAACATCTAAGCAGCGCAATTTTTTTAAGTTACGTTGTTTTAGATTTTCGTACAGAAAGTAGCCACAAAAGCAGCCCCAAAAAACCCCTAAAAAATCCTCAATCCGAGCCAGACTCAAGAGCCGCCGCCACCAGAGCCAGAGCCACCATCGGAGCCGTAACCGCCCGCAAAATCCGTTGTCCCAGAGAAACCCCTTGCCACCCCGCCGCGATCGCCATCTCAACCTCAGCCGTCGTCCAGCCCCCTTCCGGGCCAACAGCGATCGCCATCTCAGCCATCTCAGAAGCCGCGAGATCCTGACAGACCTGCATCAATAAATGAGGCCGATCGCCGCGAGCCACACAGAAATAGCTGCGAGCCGAGCCAACCGCCGCCATCGCCTCAGCCAGAGACATCGGCCCCTCAATCGGCGGAACCCATTGTCGTTCCGACTGTTCCGCCGCCTCCCTGGCAATCCGCTGCCAGCGTTGCAACTTATTCGGACTCGGTTTCAAGAGCGTGCGATCGCTCAACACCGGAATCACCCGAGTCACCCCCAACTCCGTCGTTTGACGAACCACCTCATCAAACCCTTGTCCCTTCGGCAACCCAGCCAACAACGTCAACGAGATGGGCAACTCCCGATTGAGATCCAACGCCCGTAACACCCATCCATAACAGCCTTCCTCCCCCTCAACCAACTCCGTCTCCCAGCAACCCCCCGAACCATCCATCGCCACAAAGCGATCGCCCCCCTGCAACCGCAACACCCGCATCAAATAATGAAGCTGCTGGCGATTGAGAATGAGAGTGCGATCGCAAAGTTGGCTCGACTCAACCGTAATTCGTTGCACCTTAGATCACTCGTTGAGATCAAATTCCCAGCAGCTAACTCGCCACCGGAACCCCCTTCTCAATCTCACTGCTAACCTCATAAAAGCCCGTTTTCGGCGGCGACAAAAACAGATGAGACATCTCCTCTAAAATCTCATCGACCTTAGCATTGCGATTATTGTCCATATCCTCAGGATCATCCCAGAACACCACCGCAATACCGCGATCCGTACCCGGTTCCTGCAACAAATACGCCCCCTCAAACCCATCATGATAATTGCGCACCGCCTCATCAAACAGGCGTTTCGCCTCCTCAAAACATCCAGGCTTAAACTCACCCTGAGCCACATACGCATACTTGTGGCGTAAAAAATCCATAAAATCACTCATCGTATCAAGACCTCTCAAACAGTAGAATCAGGACAACTCTCTTTATTCTCCCCCCGTCGGCAAACAGAGGCGGGTAGAGATCACGGAGTCTTTAGATTTCAAGAGCTTCGGACGTTGGCCCGTCCCATCCTTACCCTGACGCTTCAGCGACGCGATCGGTACACGCAACAGGCGATCGCCATTGAGATGTAGCAGCAACTCCGCCCCCGGAACCGCCCGCACAATCGTCATCAGGCGATCGCTCTTATTCGCAAAGCGTAGGCCCTGAGTGCCGATCGCCCCCCGTTCCCCGAGCCGTAACTCCTCAACCGGCAAGCGTTTACAATAGCCCCGCTCAGTCACCAACACCAACTCATCAGACGGCTCAACAATCCCCAAGCCGGCGATCGTTTCCGTCTTCCGTAGCCTCACCGCCTGATAACCCTGAGCCGTGCGCCCCAACAGCGGCAATTGCTCCTCATCCACCGGCATACGTAACAAACGGCCCCCACTCGACGCCACGATCGCATCGAGTCCCTCCCGAGCCAGCTCAATCCCATAGAGTCCATCATCTTGCTTGAACTTCAACACCGTCAAACCCCGAGCCGTAATCTGGCCAATCTCACTCACCGCCAAGCGTTTAATCCGTCCCCCTTGCGTCAAAAAGACCACCTGTTGCTGCTCTAGGCGCTCATCGGCCACAAACTGAGCCACAATCGCCTCAGGATCCCCCTGAGCCGCCGGCGGTAACAACCCCACCAACGGCTGTCCGCGATCATTACGGCCATTGAGTTTAGCAATATCACCCACCGCCGCCGAATACACCTTGCCATCCCGGACAAACATCAACAACGGGCGATCGGTTTGCGTCACCACCTGTTGTAAGGGAAAATCCTCCGTAATATCGAGCAATTCTCCCTGAGCCGACACCGGTTCAATCGGGGTGACGTTCTTAGGCGGGAGACGACGGCCATAGCCCCGTTGCGTAATCTCTAAAACCGTCTCTTCCGCTTGGGGTTCGAGATCCAGCGGCAACGACACACTCAACGGCTGCTCCTCGGACTCCTCAAACTGCGTCACTTCCGACTTCACCGTTCCATCCGCCGTGACAATGCGAGTGCGTCGCTCATCAGCAAACTTGCGCTTGAGATGACGCAATTCCTTCTTCAGAGACTTAAGCAACTCATGGCGATCGCCCAGAAGTCCCTGTAACACCTCTCGACGTTGACTCAGTTGAGTAAACTCAGCATTGAGATTATCCCGTTCCATCCCCGTCAAACGCCGCATCGGCATCGCCAAAATCGCATTAGCTTGAGCCTCACTGAAATCTAACCGCTCCTGAAACTGAACCTTCGCCGTCGTTCCATCGGGAGCATTCCGCAAAATATCAATCACCGCATCCAGATGATCTAAGGCCGCTAACAACCCCGACAACAGATGCAAGCGGCTTTCAATTTTATTGAGTTCATCTTGATACTGACGGGTTAGAGTTTCCTCGCGGAAATCGAGAAAAGCCTGAAGCGTCTCTCGTAAGCTCAACTGGCGGGGTTGGTTGTCCACCAGAGACAACATGATCACCCCAAAGGTATTTTGTAGCGCCGTGAGACGATAGATTTGTTTGAGAACCTTTTGAGGACTGGCCTCTCGTTTGAGTTCAATCACCACCCGGATTCCGGAGCGATCGCTCTCATCGCGAATATCCGAGATACCATCGAGTTTACCCTGATTCACCAAATGAGCCAGTTTTTCAATCCAACTGGACTTACTCACCTGAAAGGGAAACTCACTCACAATCAAGGCCGGCCGCTGCGATCGCCGCGTTTTGCCCGTTTGCACCGTCTCAACACTCACCACCCCGCGCACTGTCAGACTACCCCGTCCTTTGAGATACGCATCACGAATCCCCTGAATCCCCACAATCTCGCCACCTGTAGGAAAATCTGGACCAGGGATCAGTTCTAAGAGTTTCTCATCTGACAGAGTTGGGCGATCGATTAACGCAATCAGGCCATCAACGAGTTCCCCGAGATTGTGAGGCGGAATGTTTGTCGCCATCCCCACCGCAATCCCAGAACTCCCATTCAGTAAGAGAATCGGCAATTGAGCCGGCAGAACCACCGGTTCCTGTTGAGAATTATCAAAGTTGCCCGTAAAATCAACCGTCGCCGTGCCGATTTCACTCAGCAGCGCCTGATTTCCCAATTCCCCCAAGCGCGTTTCGGTATACCGCATCGCCGCCGGCGGATCATTATCAATCGAGCCGAAGTTCCCATGGCCCGCCAAAAGAGGATAACGACTCGAAAACTCTTGCACCAAGCGCACCAGAGCATCATAGACCGACTGATCGCCGTGGGGGTGATATTTCCCCAGAACATCCCCCACCACCCGAGCGCATTTACGATAAGGACGATCCGGCGTCAATCCCAGCTCGTGCATCGCATAGATAATCCGCCGGTGAACCGGTTTCAGTCCATCTCGCACATCCGGAAGCGCCCGCCCCACGATCACACTCATGGCGTATTCAAGATAGGACTGCTGCATCTCCTGGTGCAAAGCCGTTGGGACGATTTGTCCGCCCGAGAGGAGGTTTAACTGCTTAGCCATGAAGTTCGTTTCCTTAAGGTCTGACAGTGTTGCTGCAACGGGAGCGACGTACCGAGTTTCCCAAACGCCGACATTTTTAACATTTAAGCGCAACGACGGCAGGAAGAACAGGGCATTGACCCAGAGGTCGGCCCTCGCAATCCGCTACAATGATGGGGTAAAGGTCAAATTGCGTAGGATAGTGTACCGTGTCTCGGGTTTGTCCTCCTAGTTCCGCCCTCGTCTCCGAATGGGAGTCTAACCGAATTGCTCGGCTAGATTTGCTCAGCGTTTCGGAGTACGATCGAGAACAGGTCGAATGTCCACCGTTAGGGTCAAACAAAGTTTAGGTTAAAACAGCAGATGAAGACCGTTCTGATTGTAGAGGACGATTTAGTTAACGCGCGGGTGTTCTCAAAGATTTTGACGAAACGAGGCGGTATGGCCGTCAAACATACCGAAAATGTTGAAGAGGTGATGGAGATTGCCCAGGCCGGAGATGCCGATATCATCTTGATGGATGTCTCCCTCGCTCACAGCGTCTATCAGGGACAATCCGTCGATGGGATTAAAATTACCCAAATTCTCAAGTCTGATCCAGTCACCGCTAAGTTACCCATCATTTTAGTCACCGCTCATGCTATGGCCGGCGATCGCGAGACCTTTCTCTCCCAAAGTGGCGCCGATGGCTATATTTCTAAACCCGTCGTCGATCACCAAGAGTTTGTCGACAAAATCCGCGCCCTGATTCCCGCCGAGGAGTAAGCCAGTCCATGGCTTGGCTCACCGGCCGAGATCGGGGGCGCAGATGGGGGCGATCGCCGTCAAGGCTCCGCCCAAAACAACTCAGGAAATAGAACACCCACCAGACATGACTAGGGCGCCATCTCAATTGAGAGCGGTTGTCGCTCATCACGAACGCTCGTCACAATCTCCTGAATCTGGGGGGTACTTAACAGATCCCGAGCCGCCGTAATTAAGCGATCGCCCCAGAGATTCATTTCCAAGAAATCAATCTCAGCATAGCGAACATCCAACTCCAGAGCCGCCTCCGCTAAGCTCACCGCTTCCTCGCGATCGCCTTGAGCGTAACGAGCTACGGCGATGGCTAATTGGGGTTCGGCTTCACGGGGGGCGATCGCCTGCGAGTTTTCCCACAGTTCAAGGGCCTCATCAATCTCCCCCATCTCATAGCGAATTAGGCCAATATTGTTAATGGCCGGCCAAAAGCTATCGTTTTGTTCAAAGGCAATTTCATACCGCTCAATGGCCTCCTCGAACTCTCCTCTCATGTAATAGGCGTTCCCCAAGTCAAACAAGGCCCCGAGTTCTTGGGGTTGTCGCTCCAACCCCGCCTCTAACTCACGAATCGCGCCAGTATAGTCTTCCGCTTGGAAATAGGCTGAACCGAGCGCAAAACGAACCAGAGCATTCTCGGGTTCTAGGGAACGAGCCGTTTGCAAGGCCGCAATTCCCTCATCAACGCGATCGACTTGTAAATACAAACTCCCCAAAATCCCCCAAGCCTGAGGACTAGAAGGTAGCAACTCCACACCTAACTCGGCTCGGGGAAGGGCGCGATCGTACTGCTGGAAACGAGCCCAGCGATCAGCCTCCTGAAGAATACTCGCTCCGAGTTCTTCGAGCTGTTGGCGATCGAGGTCTGGCGCATGGGGAAGCTGCGCCTGGCCACGAGCCGGTTGAATAGCAGTGGCTAAGCCAAAGGTGACCAGTAGAGAAATCCAGAAATGACGTTTTGGCACGGTATCCCGTCGAGGTAGCTGATAGGTGACATAGTTAGCAGCTTAGTCTATTGTCCCCATAAACGACAATTCTTAGGCCACTCCCACAGAAGCTGAGTCAGAAGACGATGGCCTTAGGGAGCCATCCATCCCCACAGCAAAACGGACAACCCCGGAGGATTGCCCGTTAGAGGCATGATTCGACATTGTTCTTTCGTGATTATCTTTCGTGATCAGAAGACTCCCATTAGGACAAACTCGCAAGTTGGCTCGACCGAAAGCTCTAAGCGGACTTCTTGTTCGGACGACCTTCAAAGGGCTGCAAACCACTATCAGGATACTCGTCTTTGCTGGGAGAGAAAATGCGTAATAAGCCTTCAGAAACGTACTGTACTGCGTCTTTCATCAATTTCCAGAGTTTCATAAGTATGACCCCACTTGAAAATAACATCAGATCTTCGAGGTGATTTAAAACACGACCTCTTCTACTTATTAGGATAGCGAAGATTTCCCGCACTCTTCAAGGCTGTAATATTTATTTGAACTCGGTATTAGTTTGAAATATTTGAACCCGAGCGATCGCAACTCCCCTAACATTTGGGGGGAGTGACGCGACATCACTCCCCCCAGGACTTGGGAGACAAGCCCATTAAGCCCGTTAACCATCCACCGGCACTAGACTAATTGCAAATCGGGATATCCCGCCAGCAAATCATCCGATGTCAGGGTATCGCCCGTGGCTTGAGGAGTCCAGAGAACTTCTACCGCCAGCAGTTGTTCAGCACCAACACCGCCGAGTTGTCGCAGAGCCTGATTGAGACTCTCCGCATCCTGAATCGCCGGCAGCTTCAGTTTACCCTGAACCCCCACCAAGAGGGTCACGACAATATATTCACTCGGCTCCTGAGACTCCACCAGCGCCCCGGATTCCGAGTCTCCGGTGAGCGCTTTATCCGGGTTTTGCTTCAGTTGGTTGTCATAGTTGCTCAGGGTTTCTTCGGAGAACTTACTCCGTTCAGACAAAGACCAACGATTAAACTGAGTCTCAGCACTGTTGAGGCGAGTTTGTTCCGTATCAGAACTGGCGTAAGCAAAGTATTCCGGGTGACGCAACAGAGCCAACGTGGATTCTTGCAACACCTGGGCGCGACCTTGAGCCGAGCTGGTATCGGTACTGAGGGCGATGCGATCGAGATCGGTTTGTAATTCTCGGGCCTGGGCTAACAGTCCCACTTGCAGCTTAGCCACAGAGACAGCCGGGTTAAGACTTTGGGGTTCGCCGCCCTCTCCATCACCAGTAGCACCCCGGAAACTGCGAACGAGGAAGTTGGCCAGACTAATCACGATCAAAATCGAGAACAGTCCCCCGAAGCCCCCACCAAAACCAAAGAAGGGAATCAGGAAGGGAAAGCCAAAGCCACCGCCACCATAGCCACGATTGGGGGCATAGGAACGGCTTGGCGAGCTATAGGAGCGACTGGGAGCGCGGAATGATCCCCCCCCCATCCGTCCCCCACTACGGGCGGCTAGAGCGCCGTCAGCTTGGGAAAAGAAGAGAATGGCAATGACGCCGACGAGGAAAATAGATTTTAAAATTGGTTTGAGTTTGTTCAGTCTGATATGACCCATAAAACCTCTGCTTTGTATTGTTATTGCGTGGCGGACTCGATCTAGGCTATCCGAGACCGGCATCGAATCTAAGGATTGTTACGTTCGGCCTCCAATCTTTGTTACGGATTGTTGCGCTGTTAGTACTAATGTATCGTTTTTTAGCGGCGGGCTGGGGTCAGGCTTGGGGGGATAACCCCACTAACTTCCGTAACTGCGCCTCCGAGAGTTGCGGGATTCCCAATTTTTCGGCTTTGGCTTGTTTGGAACCGGGATTCTCCCCCACCACCACATAATTAGTTTTGGAACTGACGGAACCCGTCACTTTTCCCCCAGCCTGTTCAATGAGCGTTTTGGCCTCGTTGCGCGTCAAGTTGGGTAGGGTTCCCGTGAGAACCAGGGTTTGACCGGCCAAGGGTTGAGGGGCGACGGTTCCCTCCTGGGAAGGGTCATCGGCGGCGAGAGTCACGCCAACCTCTTGCAGCTGTTGGATCAGGTCACGGTTGGCCTGAACCTCAAACCACTCACAAATGGCCCCGGCAATTTCGGGGCCAATGCCTTTAATCTCGGCAATCTCATCTAAACGGGCCTCGGCTAAGGCGTCTACGGTGGGGAAACGCTCCACCAAGGTTTGGGCATTCACCGCTCCCACATGACGAATCCCTAACCCATAGAGAACTCGTGACCAGGGTTGTTGTTTAGACCGCTGTATCGACTCAACCAGCTTTGTAGCTGATTTAGACCCCAGGCGCTCTAAATGGCTCAAATCCTCGGGGCGCAAGCGATAGAGGTCGGCGACTGAGGTGAGGAAGCGGCGATCGCACAGTTGGCCGATTAGTTTCTCGCCCAAGCCATCAATATCCAAGGCGCCACGACTTCCCCAATGCTTGAGCGCCCCTCGTAAAATCGCGGGGCAGGAGCGATTGATACAGCGCGTGACCGCCTCGTTTTGGGGCTTCACTAGGGGTTCGTGGCACTCGGGGCAGTGATTTGGCATTTGCACCGCTTGCGCCCCTTCTGGACGCAATTTAGGCAGGACTCGCACCACCTCGGGGATAATGTCCCCGGCTTTGCGAACCACCACCGTGTCTCCGAAATGGAGGTCCAATTCCCCGAGGCGATCGCCGTTATGAAGACTGGCCCGCGCCACCGTCGTTCCCGCCAGTTGGACTGGGGTCAGGTTGGCCACCGGGGTTACGGCCCCCGTGCGGCCCACTTGGAAGTCCACGGAGACAACCGTTGTCGGGACTTCTTCGGCGGGATATTTAAGGGCGATCGCCCAGCGAGGGGCTTTTTGCGTAAAGCCGAGACGATTCTGTAGGCTAATATCATTGAGTTTCACCACCACCCCATCGGTGAGATAGGGCAGCTCTCGCCGTTGCTGCTCCCAGCGCTCATAATAGGCCTGAATCTCCTCGATGCTGTGAGCGACTTGGCGATGAGGATTGACCTGAAAGCCCAACTCTTGCAACCGTTGTAGGGCCTCTTGGTGAGTACCGAAGGGGCGATCGCCCTTCTGACTCGGGCCGTCATCACTGGGGAGATAAAGGGTATAAGCGAAAAACTGAAGTTGTCGTTGGGCGACGATTTGAGGATCGAGTTGTCGCAAGGTTCCCGCCGCTGCGTTGCGAGGATTGGCCAAGGGCGGTTCCTGATTCTGCTGGCGTTCGGCGTTGAGACGTTCAAACGTCTCTAGGGGGAGGAAGGCTTCTCCGCGCACCTCCACCTGGGGCGGAATCACCTCGCCTCGCAGTCTCAGGGGAATTGAACGGATGGTTTTCACATTCGGGGTGATGTCTTCTCCGGTTTCTCCATCGCCTCGGGTGACACCACGCACTAGCACTCCCCCCTCATAGGTCAGGGCCAAAGCCGAACCATCAATTTTTAGTTCACAGATATACTCAGGTTGGACCGCCTCATCCAGTAAGTTTTGCCAGCGATCTTGCCATTTGGCAAATTCTGCGATCGTAAAAGCGTTATCGAGGCTATAGAGGGGGATATTGTGGCGAACCGACTGGAATTGGGCTGACGGTTTATCCCCGACGCGCTGGGTGGGGCTATCGGGGGAGATCAGTTGCGGATACTCCTGTTCGATCGCCTGGAGTTCTCGGTAGAGGCGATCGTACACCTGATCTTCCATAATGGGAGCATCGAGAACGTAGTAGGCATGGGCCGCCTCTTGCAACTGTTGGCGGAGTTTCTGAGTCTGGGTTTGGAGTTGGCGACTGGGTTGGCTCATCGTAGTTCAGAGAAGGGCTTGAGAGGCTTGAGCAAACAAGGAGATGTTCGTGATGAGTCGAATCGATAGGAGAACGCGAGGCGATCGTGTACATCTCTATTATCTTAGTTGGTCGCAAGACCTGTCTACGGTCAGCCGCCGTGCCTCTTAAGATCTAGAAATTGCCACATTGGCGAGGTACAAACTCTCAGATAAAGAGGCAACAGCCAACCGACAACAGCAACCAGCCATCAACCATTGTACCAACAGTTTATCGAGCAGCAATTTAACTTCTATCGTGGTCTGTCGCCCCGAGTCTAATACTACCCTCTACAAAACCTAGAGGGCATCGAACTCCCGCCCATCACGACCAAGAACTGGACTGTCCAAGTCAAGACAACCTATGCCTACCGCTATCTCAACGGAGTGATCTTCCGAGATAGCGATGATTCCCTGTTCTTTGATGCATTTACCCTGTTATGAATGATAGAATAAATCGAATCTAGGCTTTTGATAAACTGTAACATCATGTCTTACCTTAATCCACAAATTCTAAACGTGAATGGGAACATCACCGTTACCTGAAGCCATCTCAGAGACGTGAAATCCTAGAATACTTTGAAGAGCAAAACCATGAAATCTGCACAAAGTGGTTTGGTTTTGACAATAACATTTGGCGATTTTCTGATTCATCTCAACAGGACTTAAATCGAGAAAATGAGTGCGATGAACTAAATATCGAAGATTTGGCTGAGGTCAATATGCGTATCCTAGAAAACGTCAATAAGCGTGTCTTGGAAAAAGTTCATCCTCAACACAAAAAACACCTTAGTAAATTTACACCTCCAGACACCTTAGATGTCAACACTTTGGCTGAAATTCAGATGAAATTACTGCAATACTTTCTATGATATTCTCAATGATAGACCGGGACTCTTACTAGGTTCGATGTGGCGTGACTACGCCCAGATTGAAACGTCTCATTTCGGGTTGGATCAAAGTGATGATAACTATTCAGGCGGGGGAGCTTGACGAACGAGCCAAGAGCCGTAGCTTAAGGTGATAGACATCAAACTGCCAGCTATCCTCGTATTCAACCGATATGCCTGAGTTAAGATAGCCTAGAAGCAAGTTATGATGAGGCTGAACCATGACTGCAAAGCTTGAGGCTGCGATCGCCGCCATTGGGGCGCTCTCACCCACAGAGCGCCAGTAACTCCTGCAAATCCTCATCCAAGACGAGTTCACTCAAGCATTGAACGGCAGTATCATTGACAAATAAGGTAGGATTGGCTAGTATGATAGTCGAATCCTACTAGCCTGTCTCGGGCGACTTACAACAATGAGCAAGAAAGTCAGCATAACCTTAGATGACGAAGTTCTAGATTTTGTAGATCGACTCGCCAGTAATCGTAGTCGCTTTATCAATGATTTTCTTTTGCGAGAAAAGGAAAAAGCTTTCATGAAAGAGCTAGAAGCTGCTTATACCGATCAGGAGAATGACCCAGAGTTTCAAGAAGAAGTTTCGATCTGGGACGTCACTGTGGGCGATGGTCTAAATGCCTAACGGAACCTTAACCTACAAACGTGGAGAAATATGGTGGGTTGACCTGAGGCCGGTTGTTGGTCATGAAACTGACAAACAACGCCCTTGCCTGATTTTGCAAAACGATATTGGCAATAAAAATGCGACAACGACAATAGTTGCCCCTTTGTTGCTAGGGAAAAAGACTTATCCATTTGTTGTCAATATTACATCAACGGCGCAGAATGGGCTAGATGGCGATCGATATATTAACCTAAGTCAAATGAGGGCTGTAGATACTGAAAGAATTAAGAATAAACAAGGTGTTTTAGAAGATATTTACTGGAAAAAAATCGAGAAAGCAGTACGTATTGAGCTTGGTTTTAGCTGAGCATTTAGATCTGGGTAGTGCTAAAATTTCGCGGCTAACCGTGAGAAGAAATTATTTATAGCAACGCTGTGAAACGACGATTGGAGGCAAACCTTCAAGCACCTCACTCCTTGGGGAAAACCATGATAGACTAATAGGTCTGCAAATTGCGCAACCTACGGCGAGGACGAGTCAATCAATATGGCAGGTAGTGACGTTAAAGCTGACCTCTGGATTACGGAGTATATTACCCCCTGGGATATCTACATCCATGGGGTGACAAAACTCTTAGCATTCCAACACACCCAATATCAGGAGATGCACATCGTCGAAACTGGGGCCTATGGAAAAGCCTTGGTTCTCGATGGAAAATGGCAATCCTGTACGGGGGACGAATTTCTCTATCATGAACCCCTAGTGCATCCGGCCTGTTTGGCTCATGGAGAACCCCGCCGGGTGCTAATTCTCGGCGGCGGGGAAGGGGCCACCCTGCGGGAAGTGTTGCGCTGGACGACGGTGGAACAGGCCGTTATGGTGGATATTGATGGGGATGTGGTGGCAGCCTGTCGGCAACATTTGCCGGAAATGCACCAGAACTCGTTTGATGATCCCCGCGCTGAGTTGGTGATTGGCGATGCGCTGCAATATCTCGATGAGACGGAGGTGCAGTGGGATGTGGTGATTTCGGATCTCTCTGATCCGATTGAGGAAGGCCCGTCGTTCCAATTGTTTACGAAGGAGTATTTTCAACAGATTCGTGAGGTTCTCTCCCCCCGAGGCCAGTTTGTGGTTCAGGCGGGACCCGTTGCCCCGGAAGAGTTGCTACTTCATGCGCGAATTGTCAATACCCTGAAGGATATTTTTCCGCAGGTGCAGTCCTATCATTCTCATGTTCCCACCTATGCTTCTCCTTGGGGCTTTGCGTTAGCGTCTCAGGAGGGGTTTAACGCCTCGGCTGAGGAGATTGACCGGTGTTTGGCGCAGAAGACAACGGGGGGTCTGCGGATGTTTGATGGGATAACTTGGCTGGGCCTGAGTTCCCTACCGCTGCATCTGCGTCAGGCCATTGAACGGGAGACGGAAGTGTATACGAAGGCTCAACCGCCGAAGTTCTTTGGTAAAGGGGTGGCTAAGGGTTAACCCTAGGGGCGATAGACGGGCAGGGTGAAGTGAAAGGTACTCCCCTGTCCCGGTTGGGAGTCGACCCAGATTTGTCCGTAGTGCGATCGCACCACCCGCATACAAAGGGATAACCCCAGGCCATAGCCGTCGGTTTTTTCGTCCCGTTCGAGGCGCACGCGATCGTCGAAAATCCGCTGCTGTTTGTCAAAGGGGATACCTGGGCCGGTGTCGCTGATGCTGACTTGGATTTTTTGGGCGGTGCGATGGAGTAACGCCAGAGAGATGGTTCCTCCTTCTGGGGTGTATTTGGCGGCGTTGTCGAGGAGGTTCATCAGGACTTGTCGCACTCGGTTGGCGTCGGCGTGTGCGTCGGGTAAGTCTTGGGGTAAGTCGGTTTTCACCGTTAGGCCCCGTGTCTCGAAGTTCTCCCATTGGCGATCGAGGGCATCTTGGCAGAGTTCGGCGAGGTTAATCTTTTGCGGCACAATCGAGAGATAGCCATCCTCACTGCGGGCGCTTTCGAGGACATCAAAGATCATTTGCTCGATTTGCCGGGTTTGGGTGCGGGCGTGATGTAGCAGGCGATCGCTTAGGTTGGGGTTGGCTTTGAGTTTGTCGATATTGTCGGGATGGTTCAGGGTTTCTAGGGTTTCGAGGGCGATGGAGGTGGAGGTGAGAGGGTTGCGTAAATCATGGGCCAACATGGAAATGAGGCGATCTTTGAAGCGTAGTTGGTCCTGGAGTTCCTCTTTCTCTCGTTTGAGGCGGAAAATTTCGTCGGAAAGTTGGATGATTTCCGAGGAGGTGGCGATGGAGGGTAAGCAGGAGTTGACGGAGGCCTGGCCCTCATGAATGGTGGTGGGACAGCGATCGCTATACTCATGGGCCGACTGTTGCCATTTCCCCCAGCAATGTTCTAACTGGGAGACGAGATTACTGCCGGTGAGGCTGTGGCGGGGTTCGGGATGAACTTTTATGAGGGTGGGGGTGGCGATCAGTTTAAAATGCTCTGCCAGATAGGGCTGCTCACTGACATTAATCACTTCGAGGGCAAAGTTCCCGTCGGCTTTGACGCTGTCGAGGTAGGCGCGAATCCGCTTGAGTTCTTCTTGGGAACTCGAACGGCGATCGACAAACAGGAGCAGTTGTAAGACTGCGTTGGGATAGGCGTTGAAGTTGGGAGATGCTACCATGTCATCTCTTGCTGCATCAGCATAGGTTGGTGACATCAGGGTGGGCGACAGTTGACAGGGGGGCTTAGCTTAATTTTGACGCATATCCTTCCCACTTTAATATCTTCTTTAGATTTAAGGACGAACTGGGATCACAACTGAGGGATAATTTTTGCAGCTAGGGTTTAGGGCGATCGCCTTAAACGCGCTCTCTGTCCGTCCTTATGTCCAGCGATTCAGGTTTAAAACGCGCAATGGGAGTTACGTCACTCAAAAATCCTTGGTTTCGGGTTGCGATCGCAGCAGCGATGGTGTTTTTCTTGGTGAGCCTCACCATTACACTCCATCGCTATTACACGTTCTACGCCTCTTACGACCAAGGAATTTTTAACCAAGTGTTCTGGAATAACAGTCATGGACGGTTTTTCCAGAGTTCCCTCTCCTCAGCTTTATCCACCAATGTGGTCCACCAGGGGGAGTTCCCCACGGTGTTCTACCAACGCCTGGGCCAGCATTTCACGCCGGCGTTGCTGTTTTGGCTTCCCATTTACAGCCTGTTTCCCTCCCCGGTGACGTTGACGGTGTTACAGGTGATTTTGGTGACGGCGGCGGGATTGGTTCTCTATGTTCTGGCGCGACAGTACCTGGAATCCCCGATTGCGGCCTTTATTAGCCTCAGTTTTTACTGCGCGAATGCGGTGTTGGGGCCAACTTGGGCAAATTTCCATGATATCTGTCAGATTCCTCTGTTTACCTTCACCCTGCTGTTGGCGATGGAGAAACGCTGGTGGGGGCTATTTTGGGCCGTGGCGATCGCCATCCTCTTGGTTCGTGAAGACTCAGGAATTGGCCTGTTTGGGGTGGGAGTCTATATGGTTCTCAGTCGTCGCTTCCCGGCCCGAGGGGCGGTAGTCTGTTTGTTGGGGTTTGGCTATATTGTGGGGTTAACCAATCTAGTGATGCCCTTATTTTCCGAGGATATTTCCGAACGGTTTATGATGGAACGCTTCGGACAATACGCCGAGGGAGACAGTGCAACCACCTTAGAGATTCTCTGGGGGATGCTGAGTCAGCCGTTGCGCGTGATTCAGCAGATATTTACTCCCTTTGGCCGCACAATCAGTTATTTATTAGGACAGTGGCTTCCCTTTGCGTTTGTTCCGGCGGCGTCTGGTGGGGCCTGGGCGATCGCCGGGTTTCCTTTATTAAAACTCTTTGTGGCCCAGGGACAGTCGGTGTTGGCGATTAACATCCGCTATGCGATGACGGTGGTTCCGGGACTTTGTTATGGGGCGATTCTTTGGTGGTCCGTGCGTCCACAGGTGTTCAAAACCCTCAACATTCGCCGGTTTTGGATCTTCTGTCTCACTCTCTCGGTGATGGCGACCATTGGCGGAAACCCCAACCGCAGTTTATCATTTCTGATTCCCGATTCTATTGACCCTTGGGTTCATGTTCCCATCACTCGCCAATGGCGTCATGCGGGGGCTATCTATCCGCTGTTGGCCCGGGTTCCCGAGGAGGCCAGTGTGGCGGCGACGACCTATATTATTCCCCATTTGTCCAGTCGTCGGGAGATTTTGCGCTTTCCCCAGATGGAGTTATTGACGGATGCGGGGGTGGTGGAGAAGATGGACTATATTTTAGTGGATTTATGGCGGTTGCAAACCTATCAGGTGGCCTTCCGACATGATCGCGAGCGTTTAGCGGTGATGGTTCCCAAGTTGCAACGTCTGAGTGAGCGTGGGGAGTATGGGATTTTGGCTTGGGGTGATGGGGTGATTTTATTGGGGAAAGGACAAGTGAGTAATCCTGAGGCGGTGGCGGCTTGGGAGGCGTGGCGATCGCAGTATGAGTCGGAGACGATGGCGTTTTATCGTCCTCGGGATTAGGCGTTGGCAGGGAAACTCCGAAACTGTGAGTTAAGCCGATAGGGTGACGGGTGAGTCTTCTAAAAACCCGAGAACCAGGCGTTCTTCGGGAATCCCTTGGTCAATCAAATCTTGAGTAATTCCGGCTTCCATCCCATCGTACTCAATGACGACGTTTCCGTCACGCAAGACAATATAGATGAGATTGCCTCGAACACGTCGACCTCGATCCCAACCCACCTGCATTAGTGCATAACGATCTTGCTTCTCGTCGAATACCGTCTCCAATCTGATTTGGCCGTGAGACGGACGAAGTTTGGCATAGTGAGAGATAACCTGTTGGACGATTTGGCGATCGGCGGTTATGGTATCCATTGTTTCACCTCTGCTAAATCAAGCATTTCGGCTGTTTTCTCGCCCACCGTTTTGACTCTGTGGTTAAGCCTTTGTTTATAATAAAGTCATCTTGACAAAGGGAAAAACCTATGAGTGGCGAAAAGCGTCGGTATACGCGGGTTGAAGATACGGAACTGCGGCGGTTGCGGGAGTCCGACTCTCGACTGCGATCGCTCCGTAATGACCTCCCCGAACGGCTCAACGCAGTCCAGCAGCAATGTCAGCGACAGATGCAGCAACGACTGGCTCCCCTGGAACAACGCAGTCAACGCCAGGAACAAGCCATCAGCGGACTGCGAACGGGACTGCAAAGCCTGGAACGGGAGACTCAGCAACGGCTCAAACGCCAACGTCAGGAGTTTCAACGCAATCTGCAAGCGTCAGAGAACCGTCAGCAACAGCGATTGCAAACGGAGGTGTCCCGCCTCGAAGGTGCGATGAAACAGGGATTGAGTCAACAGCGTAATGAGTATTTATCTCTCCTAGGTCAGCAACGACAGGAGTATTTTAGTTTAGTTGAAGAACAAGATCGTAAGTTTACTGGACTGATTTTAGAAGAGCGACAAGCGCGGGAAAAAGGGCAACAAATTCTGCAACGTCAAATTGATAGTGTTGTGGACAATTTGCAGGCGGAACGGGAGCAAAAACAACAACTCGCTCAAGATTTATTGGCAGATGTCCAGATGATTTGCCAACAGATGGATCAAGAATATCAACATGAACGCTTTGCACCGGGGAAACTGGCGCAATTGCAAGGAGAACTGGAGCTGGTTCAGCAAAATATCGAGGCGGGAGTGAGTGAGGCGGCGATCGCCAATGCACAACAGACGTATTTGAAATTGGCTGATTTGCGCTTAGAATTGGAGAAAAAAGAGCAAGAATGGCAACTTTACTATCAAGCAGCGTTCGCTGATTTGCAAAACCTCCTCAGTGAAGTGGACGCGAATCGTCAGGTTGAATTAGAAATGGGGGAGGGAGAAGACCTCGATAAATTCAGCGTTGAAGTGGACTATTGGACTCAAGGACGTTTCAGCGACTATGAGCAGAATTTGCAACAGCTTCATCAGCAATTGGTTGAGGGAGAATCGAGCTTGACGACGGAACAACTGAAACATCTAAGCCAACAGATTCTTGACCAAGAACCCCAGTTGGCTGAACTGTTGGAACAGGCGAAACTGTCTATTTTGGGGTCGCAGATGCGAGCGGAAATCGCCGCCAATGTGGTGGATGCGTTGAAAGATTTAGGCTACAGTCGAGTTGGGGATACCTATGAAGGGGACGACAACCGCAATACCTTTGTGGTCAAACTGAAAAACATCGCTGGGGATGAGGTGGTGACGGTGATTCGTCCTGAGGCTGAGTTTGGCGCGAATTCGGTGGCGATAAATACCTTTAGTCCGACTCTGGTTGATGAACAAGCCACCCGTCAAAATGCTGATGCGATTTTCAATCTCCTCAACGAAGCGGGAATCGAAACTGTCGGTGAACTTCAGTGTGAGCAAGAGGCTGACTCTCGTTATCAAGACTTGCGTCAGGTTCAACAGCGAGCGACAGAACAAGTCCAACCAAACAAGTCCCAATCCTCACCTCAATCCTAAGAGAAAATTTCTACAGCGTCTGAGTTGTTGAACGTTGGAATTGGTCGCCAATTTTGGAAAAAAGCTCAACCGTAATTCAGGAAAATGAAAACTTTAATTGAATCCACTCGGCGATTTGAGAAAGACTTAAATACACTCAATTCTCATGACAAAGACAAAGTGATTCAAGCCATCAATGATTGTGCAGCTTGGGTTGAGGAACAGGGAATTTGTCCCTCGTCTATGCTCTCAGAACTGAAAATACCCTCTCATGTTAAAGGTTATGAATCTTCTCTCTATCTGCTCAAGGTGACTCGTGAAAATCGTGTGATATTATCAATCGATGACGATCCTATTTTTGGTCAAGTCATCTTTACCTTGTTTCGTATTTTTCCAGTCGATAAGCTGCAAGACAACCTCCAAGGTTTGGTCGAATCGATGTATCAAGACTGGCGTCAGGAATCTGAAGGCGCTCAACTCATGATTTAACGCCTGCTTGTTAATATGTCACAGACGTTAAAACTTTATGATGAGTATGGGATTATTCATGAGGCTTTAAAAATTCTTCCCAACGAGAGCTTGAAGCTCAAGTTTCTTGAAGCTCTAGCTGAACTCGAAGATGCGTCTTGTCATCGGGAGCGAAGCTTTCCTAAAACTCGACTTCACAAGGTTCGTAATATCAAAAAATATGCGATTTACCGCGCTGATATTGACAAGATATCAGGTTGGAGGTTGCATCTTCAATATATCGACGGAGAAATTCATCTAAAAGATATCATTGAAGGACAAAAACATGATGATGTAATTCAAGTCATCAAATCTAAAAAAGGACGTTACTCATAATGCTTGCTTCGGTTCTGTGGCTGAAGTTGTCCCCCTTTGTCTTCCCTCTTTTTCCTTTGTCTTAATGGTTAACCGCGTCACCCAACAACTGAACCTCCAAGACGGCGATCGCTTTATTATCCTGTACGGGAATCAAACCAGCGATAGCTTCTGTTCCCCGGACCTAACGCTACAAGATATTGAACAAGTCCTGCATCAGTACCTGCAACAACAAGGGTTCAACCGCATTGTCTACTACTCGGGGGTCGATAAACTCTATTTTCTCGATCGCACCTCCCTCGAACTGAGCCGCAACCCTGACTTACCCTCAGGGGGCCATTCTTCGGAGACGATGAACCTGGATTCTCAATCGATTCCCCTGGGAAAACGTCGGCGGATGCTCCGTCGAACGTCCCCAGCCAGCAGTTCCCCATCCCCCAGTCGCACTCCTCCCAGTCGCCTACAGGATATTCAATGTATCAGCTACCTCAATTATTTCATGGAGGATAGCCGCCATAAAACTGCTATTATTTTCTCCGATGTGGAAGATTTACAACAATTCCAAAATCGGCGGGAACTCTTAGGTCGTATGGTGAAATGGGGACGACTTCCCGCCAGCCATAAAAATCTCTGTGTATTTATCTCCCACCATCATAATCAATCTCAATTTCAGGAGTTTTGTCGTCAAATTGGCTTTACGTTGTTGGCGAATTGGCTGGAAAATCGGGGCGATCGCACCTTTAATGTCATCCAACTCAACAGTCCAGAAGAGGATGAACTCAAGCATCTTTGGAACTACTTTCGCATCGTCCAGAAGAAACCCGTTAACTGGCAAGATTTCAACCAATTTATTACCACATTAGCCGCAGAAAAGCAACCCCTAAAAACCTGGTATGACCGGTTTAATCTGGCTCCCGAGCTATCTCTACAGGTTGCCAAACAACGGCAGTGGCTCTCCGGCGATATCACCCTCAAACCCGCCCTAATGCGTCTGGAGGAGCTGGTGGGACTCCATCAGGTCAAAAATGCCATCCGTCGCAAAATACAGAGCTTAAAAATAGCGGAAGAACGGCGTAAACAAGGAATTGCCAGTGATGCCAAACGTCTGCATTTAGTCTTCAAAGGAAATCCTGGAACCGGAAAAACCACCGTCGCGCGATTGGTGGGAGAAATTTACCGAGACTTAGGACTCTTGCGGCGAGGTCAAGTGGTGGAAGTGGGGGGACGAGATTTAGTGGCGGGGTATGTGGGACAAACGTCGATTCTTACGAATGAACGAGTGGATGAAGCCTTAGATGGGGTGTTATTTATTGATGAAGCCTATCAGTTAAATCGGGGTGGTGAGAATGATTTTGGTCAGCAAGCGATCGAAACCTTACTGAAGCGAATGGAAGATGAACGAGAGCGGTTGGCGGTGATTGTGGCGGGATATCCTCAGGAGATGGATGAGTTTTTGGCGACGAATCCTGGCTTAGAGAGTCGCCTGGCGACAGAGGTTATATTTGAGGATTATAATCCCGAGGAACTCTACGCAATTTTACAGCAGCGTTTGGCGAGAGTTCAGGGACAAGTTTCTCCACCCTTAGAGGCGGGATTGAAAAACCTATTTCAGCGGGTTTATGAGGAACGGGGAGCGCAATTTGGCAATGGTCGCTTTGTAGAAAACCTGTTTAATGATATGGATGAGTTGCGGAGTCAGCGAGTCGAGGAGCAGCAACTTGACCCCATCCAGGAGCCATTTCAACTAGCAGACTTACCGCCGCAGTATTCGCAACTGGCCCAACAAGGACGGCGAAATGATGACCAGTTGCAGACCTATTTGGAGGAACTTCAACGATTAACGGGATTGGAGTCAGTGAAGGCGGTGGTTTGCCAGTTGATTGATACTCAAATTGCCAATCAACGGTTGCAGGATACAGGATTATTGAATGTGGCTGAAGTAGAAAGTCGCCATTTACTGTTTGTCGGAAATCCGGGGACTGGGAAAACCATGGTGGCTCGTTTGCTGGGGAAAATTTACCGGGTGTTGGGATTGTTACGGAAAGGACATTTTAAGGAGGTGACTCGTCAGGATTTGGTGGGACAATATGTGGGACATACGGCGGAGAAAACGAAGCAGGTGGTGGAGGAGGCGTTAGATGGGGTGTTGTTTATTGATGAAGCCTATAGTTTATCCCGAGGTGGGACTACCCATGATTTTGGTCAGGAGGCGATTGACACGTTGGTTCCTTTGATGGAGAATTATCGCGATCGCCTGGTGGTTATTTTTGCGGGCTATCCCCAAGAAATGACGGAGTTTCTCAAAGCAAACTCGGGGTTAGAATCGCGCCTTGCTCAAGCCATTTATTTCCCAGATTATCAGGGAGACGAACTCTATCAGATTTGGCAAGGATTTTGTCAGCGGGATGGTCGTTGTTATTCTCCAGAGGTGGCGCAGTTGGTGAGGGAACAGTTGCAGACTCTCTATCAATCTCGTGGCGCGAATTTTGGTAATGGTCGCGAGGTTCGGAAGTTTTATGAAGCGATGGTGAAAGGATTAAAACAACGTATTGTTCGGGATAATTTGAATGGCGAGGCGATGATGCAGTTTATGATGGAGGATATTCCCCAGATTTAGGGTATCCTAAACCTAGGCAATGACAGGTAGCAGGACTGGCAGGTTGAGCATGATAAGGGTTCCTCATTTAGTTCAGTATCAAGGAAGTAAACGCAGTCTCGCTCAGCGAATTTTAGCATTTTGTCCTCGCTCTGTTTCTCGACTGGTAGAACCCTTTGCCGGGACAGCGGCCATGAGTGTGGCGGCGGCGATGCAACGCCGGTCTCGTAAATTTTGGCTCAATGATTTAAATTCGCCTCTGATTGAGTTACTCAAGTTGGCGATTAACCATCCCCAGGAGTTGGCGAATAGCTACGCAGACCTTTGGAGTCAACAAGAGTCTGATTCGATGAGTCATTATTTTCGGGTCAGGACAGAGTTTAACGAAAGTCATGACCCAAAACTATTTTTATACTTATTAGCTCGGTGTGTTAAGGGTGCTGTTCGTTATAATTCTGAAGGGGACTTTAATCAGAGTCCTGACAAGCGACGTCGGGGAACTCGACCCGAAACGATGCGAAAAAATATTGAGGGGGTTTCTCAGCTATTGCGGGGTCACTGTGAGTTGACAGCCTGGGATTATCGAGAGGTATTAGAGGGGGTTTCTCCCGGAGATTTAGTCTATCTTGACCCTCCCTATCAGGGAGTTTGCGGCCGAGGAGATTCTCGCTATTTATCGGGGATTGAGTTTGATGATTTTGTCTTGGCTCTTGAGAAACTGAATCAGAAGGGAATTGCCTTTCTCGTCAGTTATGATGGACAGCGGGGAGAGAAGCGGTTTGGTCAAGTGTTACCCAAGAGTTTAGGACTTGAGCATATCACATTGACGGCGGGGCGATCGTCTCAAGCAACGCTTCTAGGTCGAGATGAGATGACGATTGAGTCACTTTACCTTTCCCCAAGTTTGTGTAAGCAGCATCCTCAAAAACTCATCCATCTGCACCTCCTGTTATTGGGCTTTTCCTGAAAAATACGAGCATATTGCAATGCAGCCAATTCGACGAAAGAAATAAAACCGATTCAAGCATGGGTTAGCCCTGTGGCGGTTCCCGGCAACGTTATGCTGAGATGACAAAATTGAAACCGCTGTCACCCACCAGTCAGGGTTTTGGAGGCGTTGCATTCCTCAAATCACGATAGAATCGTCTTTGGATGTTGTCCCTGTGGCTAAAAGCCGATGAAATGCCCCGTTTGCGGAAGTCAAAATCCTGATAACTCAGACACCTGTTCCGTCTGTGGCTATGACTTGACCCCTTACCCATCTGTACTGGGTGGGATTCCCGAGGGGTTTTTGGAGAAAGAACGGCGGCGAGTGGCGGCGGCGAAACGGGTTTGGGAGAAGTCTCAGGCGCGAGTGGCGGCGGCGGAAGCGAAACAGGCTGAACTGGAGGCCCAGTTACGACAACTCAAAGCTCAGCCGTCGAGAACGTTGCAGGGGGGGACTACGCATGAACTCATCAAGTCCT